>NZ_JBEXPG010000074.1:0-42694 GCF_040611935.1 Streptomyces sp. NPDC006512
GATGGCGATGCGGCACGGTGTGCTGCCGCGGACGCTGCACGCCGAGGTGCCGACGCCGTTGGTGGACTGGTCGGCGGGTGGGGTGCGGCTGCTGGGCGAGGCGCGGGCGTGGCCCGAGGCCGATCGTCCGCGGCGGGCGGGTGTGTCGTCGTTCGGGATCAGTGGTACGAACGCGCACGTCATCCTGGAGCAGGCCCCCGAGGAGCCGGCCCCTGCCGAGGACGCCTCACCGCAGAGCGGTCTGGTGCCGTGGCTGGTGTCGGGTCGTACGGAGGAGGCGCTGGCCGGGCAGGCGCGTCGGCTGCGCGAGTACGCGTCCGGTCAGGAGTCGTTGGACGTGCGGGCGGTGGGTCGTGCGCTGGCGGGTACCCGGTCGGCGTTCGAGCACCGGGCCGTGGTCCTCGCCGACAACACCGGCGCCTTCCTCACCGGCCTCGACGCCCTGGCCGACGGGCAGGCGCCGGACCACGTCGTCACCGGTGTCGCACCGGGAAAACCGGCCAAGGGCAAGACGGCGTTCCTGTTCACCGGGCAGGGCAGCCAGCGGGCGGGCATGGGGCGCGACCTGCACGCCGCGTTCCCCGTCTTCGCCGAGGCCCTGGAGTCGGTGGCGGCGCACTTCGACGCCCACCTGGACGCTCCGCTGCTGCGCGTGATGTTCGCGCCCAACGACGACCCGCACGGGCAGCTGCTCGACCGTACGGACTACGCGCAGCCGGCGATCTTCGCCTACGAAGTGGCGCTGTTCCGGCTGCTGGAGAGCTGGGGCGTGCGCCCCGACGTCCTGGCCGGACACTCGCTGGGCGAGCTGTCCGCGGCGTGCGTGGCGGGTGTGCTGTCCGTACCGCAGGCGGCCGTACTCGTCGCCGCGCGGGGGCGGCTCATGCAGGCCCTCCCCGCCGGCGGCGCCATGGTGGCCGTGCAGGCCACGGAGGAGGAGGTCCGCGCCGGCCTCGCGGGCAGGGAGGGCGCGGTGGACATCGCCGCCCTGAACGGCCCCTCCTCGGTGGTCCTCTCCGGCGACGCGGACGCCGTCACGGAGCTCGCGGAACACTGGGCGGCGCGGGGACGCAAGACCAACAGGCTCAAGGTGAGCCATGCCTTCCACTCCCCGCACATGGACGCCATGACGGAGGAGTTCGGGCGCGTCGCGGCCGGCCTGTCGTACGGATCCCCGAGCATCCCCATCGTCTCGGACGTCACCGGCGACCTCCTCGGCGCGGGCGAGGCCCGCGACCCCGCGTACTGGGTGGCCCACATCCGCCGCGCGGTGCGCTTCCACGACCAGATGCGCCGACTGCAGCGGTACGGGGTCGGCGCCTTCGTCGAGGTCGGCCCCGACACCGTGCTCAGCAGCGCCGGCCAGGCCTGCCTGGAGGCCGAGCCCGGCAAGAGCGCGCCGCTGCTGGTGTCCACGGCGCACGCCGACCGCGACGGGGTGCCCGCACTGCTGACCGCGCTGGCCGCGCTGCACACCCGCGGTGTGTCCGTGGACTGGCGGGCCTGCCTCGGGGACGGGCCGTCCGCGCCCGACCTGCCCACGTACGCGTTCCAGAAGCAGCACTACTGGCCGCAGGGCGCCACCGGATGGCGCACCGACCCCGCCCGCTCCGGACCCGACACGGACGCGGCGCAGGACGCCGGCCCGGACGGCCGGCCCGGGCCCGCCGCCGAGGCCGCCTCGCGCGTCGCGGCGTGGCGGGCGCTGCCCGCCGGCGAACGGTATGAGGCGCTGCTGCGGATGGTCCGGACCGAGGCGGCCGCCGTCATGGGGCACGACGCGCCGGAGGCGGTGGAACCGGAGCGGGGCTTCCTCGACCACGGCTTCGACTCGCTGATGACCGTGAAGCTGCGCAACCGGCTGGCGGCCGTGACGGGGCAGGACCTGCCGACGACGCTGCTGTTCGACCACCCCACCCCCGCGGCCGTCGCCGACCACCTGGTGACCGGCCTGGCCGGGGCCGGGGCGGCACCGGACCTGTCCCTGTCGGACCAGCTCGACCGTCTGGAGGCCGACCTCGCGCGGCTGCCGGCGGGCGACCGGCAGCTCACCCGGGCCACCGAGCGGCTCAAGGGCCTGCTCGCGGTCCACGCTCCGGCGAGGAGTGCGGGGAGCGCGGGGCACGCGGGCGGCGAGGACCGGGACGCGCTGGACACGGCGACCGACGACGAGATGTTCGAGCTGATCGAGAAGGAACTCCGCCGTGGCTGAACACGTGGACGAGAACAACGAGACGAAACTCCGCGAGTACCTGCGGCTGGTCACGGCCGATCTCCGGCGGACCCGGAACCGGCTGGAAGAGGCCGAGGACGCGGCCCACGAGCCGGTGGCGATCGTGGGCATGGCATGCCGGTTCCCCGGAGGCGACGGGGACATCGCCTCGCCGGACGCGCTGTGGGAGTTCGTGGCTCAGGGCCGGGACGCCATCGCCGGCTTCCCCGAAGACCGGGGGTGGGACGTCGACGCCGTATACGACCCCGAGCCGGGAACCCCGGGCAAGACGTACTCCCGTCACGGCGGCTTCCTGAAGGACGCGGCCGGGTTCGACGCACCCTTCTTCGGCATCACGCCCCGCGAGGCGCTGGCCATGGACCCGCAGCAGCGTCTGGTCATGGAGGTCTCCTGGGAGGCGTTCGAGCACGCGGGCCTCGACGTGACCACCCTGCGGGGCGAGGACATCGGGGTCTACGTCGGCTCCAACAGCAACGACTACCTGCTCAACGTGCTCGACGCGCGGGAGACGGCCGAAGGCTTCATCGGGACCGGCAACTCGGCCAGCATCCTCTCCGGCCGCGTCGCCTACACCTTCGGCTTCGAGGGACCGGCCGTCTCGGTCGACACGGCCTGCTCCTCCTCGCTCGTGGCCCTGCACCTGGCCGCGCAGTCCCTGCGGCAGCGGGAGTGCTCCCTGGCGCTGGCGGGCGGCGCGACGGTGATAGCCACGCCGACCGCCTTCATCGAGTTCAGCCGCCAGCAGGGCCTGGCGCCCGACGGCCGCTGCAAGTCCTTCTCGGCGACCGCCGACGGCACCACCTGGTCCGAGGGCGCGGCGGTGCTGCTCCTGGCCAGGCTCTCCGAAGCCCGGCGCCTGGGATACCCGGTGCACGCCGTGATCCGCGGCAGCGCGGTCAACCAGGACGGCGCGAGCGCGGGACTGACCGCGCCGAACGGGCCCTCGCAGCGCCGGGTGATCCGCCAGGCCCTCGCCAACGCGCGGCTGACAGCGGACCGCATCGACGCCGTGGAGGCACACGGCACCGGCACCCCCCTCGGCGACCCCATCGAGGCCGGGGCACTGCTCGACACCTACGGGCGGGCCCGCGGCGAGGGCCGGCCGCTTTGGCTGGGATCGCTGAAGTCGAACCTGGGCCACACCCAGTCCGCGGCGGGTGCGGGCGGTGTCATCAAGATGGTGCAGGCCATGCGGCACGGGGTACTGCCCCGCACGCTGCACCTGACGGAGCCCACCCCGCGCGTCGACTGGTCCGCGGGTGCCGTGCGCCTGCTGACCGAGGCCCGGACATGGCCGGACACCGGAGAGCCGCGCCGCGCGGCGGTCTCGTCCTTCGGCGTCAGCGGCACCAACGCCCACGTGATCCTGGAGGGCCCGCCCCCCGAGGAGACACGGCAGGAGACACAGCAGGCGGGACAACAGGCGGCACAACAGGAGTCACCCGAGCCGACCCCGGAGGAGGCACCGGACGGGCCTTGGACCGTCGCCGGGCCCCTGCCCTGGGTCGTCTCCGGCCGCAGCGAGGAAGCCGTGCGCGAGCAGGCCGGCCGCCTGGCGGACCACCTGGCCGCGCGCCCGCACCTGGCCCCGGCGGACGTCGCCGCCGCCCTCGCGACCACCCGGGCGGCCTTCGAGCACCGGGCCGCCGTCGTCGGCCGGGACCGCGAGGAACTGCTGGCCGGCCTGACGGCCCTGGCGGGCGGCGCCCGCGCCCCCGGTGTGGTCACCGGCCGGACGGCGCCGACGGGCGGCAAGACGGCGTTCCTGTTCACCGGGCAGGGCAGCCAGCAGCCCGGTATGGGCCGCGAACTGGCCGCGTACAGCCCCGTGTTCGCCGACGCGCTGGACGAGGTGTGCGCCCACCTCGACGGGCACCTCGACCGGCCGCTGCGCGAGGTCCTGTTCGCCGCCGACGGCACGCCCGAGGCCGCCCTGCTCGACACCACGGCCTACACCCAGCCCGCGCTGTTCGCCGTCGAGGTCGCCCTGCTGCGGCTGCTCGAAGACTGGGGCCTGCGGCCCGACGTGGTGGCGGGCCACTCGATCGGCGAGCTGACCGCCGCCTACGCGGCCGGAGTCTGGTCCCTCGCCGACGCCTGCGCCCTGGTCGCGGCCCGCGGCCGGCTGATCCAGGCACTGCCCGGCGGCGGAGCCATGGTCGCCGTCCAGGCGACCGAGGACGAGGTGCGCGCCCAACTCGCCCACGGTCGTGCGGGACTGGACATCGCGGCCGTCAACGGGCCGGACTCCGTCGTGGTGTCCGGGGACGGGACGGCGGTCTCGGAACTGGCCCGCGAATGGGCCGCGCGCGGCCGCGAGACCAAGAGGCTGAAGGTCAGCCACGCCTTCCACTCCGCCCACATGGACGGGATGACCGAGGCGTTCGCGGAAGTCGCCCGGGGCATCTCCTACCGGGCCCCCGCCCTCCCCGTGGTCTCCACCCTCACCGGCGGGCCCGTCTCCGACGAGATCCGCCGCCCGGAGTACTGGGTGCGCCACGTCCGCGAGACGGTGCGCTTCCACGACGCCGTCCGCGCGCTGCGCGACCGGGGAGCCACCACGTTCCTGGAGGTGGGCCCCGGGGGAGTGCTGACGGCCGCGGGCCGGCTGTGCCTTCCCGACGCCGCCCCCGAGACGTTCGTGCCCGTGCTGCGGCGCCGCGTGCCCGAGCCGGAGGCCGTGCTCACGGCCGCCGCCCAGGCCCACACGGCCGGCGTGTCACCGGCGTGGGACCGCCTGCTGCCCGTGGGCCGCACCCGCGTCGAGCTGCCCACGTACGCCTTCCAGCGCCGGCGCTACTGGCTGGCGGGCATGGCGGGTGCGGGAGCCGGGCAGAACCCGCGGCCGTCCGCCGCCGAACCGTCGGCCGAGCCCGTACCGGGGACGCCGCCGCTGTCGCAGCGCCTGGCCGGAGCCTCCGGGGAAGAACGCGGCCGGCTCCTGCTGGACCTGGTCCGCGAGCAGGCGGCCGCCGTGATGGGCGGCGCCGGCACCACGGAGATCGAACCCCACCGTCCGTTCCTGGAGATCGGCTTCGACTCCCTGATGGGCGTCGAGCTGCGCGCCGCGCTCGCCGCCGACTGCGCGCTGACCCTGCCGGCCGGACTGATCTTCGACCACCCGACCCCCACCGCGCTGGCCGCGTTCCTCGGCGAGCGCCTCGACGCGGCCGGCTCCGGCGCCGACACCGCCGCGGCGCCCTCCCCGTACTCCCTGGAAGCGCTGTACCGCAACGCGAACACCCTCGGCCGGCCCGAGGACGCACTGGAGCTCACCAAGGTCGCCTCCCGGCTGCGACCGGCCTTCCACACCGTGGCCGGGGCCGGGCAGGACCCGGTCACGCTGGAGCTGGCGGGAGCCACCGACCGGGCGGGGCTGATCTGCTGCCCCGCACCCGTACCGCTGTACGGGGCGCAGCAGTACGCCCGTCTCGCCGCGGCCTTCCGCGGGACCCGGGGTGCGGCGGCCCTGCTCGCCCCCGGCTTCTCACCGGGCGAAACGCTGCCCGCCGACTTCGAGGTGATGAAGGAGTTCCTCGCCGAGGGGATCCGCCGGCAGGCCGACGGCGCGCCGTTCGTCCTCCTGGGCCACTCCTCGGGCGGCTGGTTCGCCTACAGCCTCGCCGCCCACCTGGCGCGCACCGGGCCCCGCCCGGAAGCCGTGGTCCTGCTGGACACCTATCTGCTGAACGACCCGGCGCTGCACCGGATGGAGCGCGAACTCGCCCAGGGCGTCCTGGACCGCGAGGAGGACTTCGGGGCGATGACGGACGTGCGGCTGACCGCGATGGGCAAGTACTTCCAGTTCTTCACCGACTGGGTGCCCGAGGAAGCGGGCGTACCGACGCTGCTGCTGCGGGCGTCGTCGCCGCTGGGCGAGGTGGCGGAGGGTCAGGAATGGCGGCCCGACTGGAAGTTCGACAGTACGGTCCTCGACACGGAAGGCGACCACTTCACGATGATGGACGAACACGCTCCGCAGACGGCCCGGGCCGTGAACGCCTGGCTCGCGGGCCTCGCCGGCGGCAGGGGCTGATCGGCGATGACGACGACCAGCGCGCGGGACCCGCGGCCCTTCCCCTCCGGCGACCTGTGGATACGCCGCTTCCATCCGGCTCCCGAGGCCCGGACGCGGCTGCTGTGTCTGCCGCACGCCGGGGGCTCGGCCAGCGCCTACTTCGCACTGTCCAAGGAACTGACACCGCGGGTGGAGGTCCTGGCCGTCCAGTACCCCGGGCGGCAGGACCGGCGGGGCGAGCCGCTCCTCGACTCGATCGAGCAGCTGCGCGACGGGGTGGCCGGGGCGCTGACGCCGTGGCTGGACCGGCCGATCGCCCTGTTCGGCCACAGCATGGGAGCGGTGGTCGCCTACGAGGTGGCGCGGCTGCTGTCCCGGGACGGGGGCACGCCGCCCGCCCACCTGTTCGTCTCCGGGCGCGGGAACCCCGCGCAGGGGGTGAGCATGCCGCTCGACGAACTGGACGACCGGGCGATGATCACGGCCCTGGACGAGCTCGGCGGCACCGACATCGGCCTCCTCGCCGACGAGGACGTCCTGCGGATGGTCGCGCCGGCCATCCGCAGTGACTACCGCGCGGTGCGGACCTACCGCCACGGGTCCGGTCCGCTCCTGCCGTGCCCCGTGACCGCGCTGGTCGGTGACGCGGACGCGATGGCCCCGGTCGACGAGGTCGACAAGTGGCGTGAACACACCTCGGCGGACTTCCGGCTGAAGGTATTTCAGGGCGGGCACTTTTTCCTGTCGAACCAGTTCCGGGAAGTGGGGGAACTTGTGTACGATAGGCTGAGTTATTCGCTCTCCATGTGAGCGCCCGGCCGACGGATCGATTCATTCTCCGTACGGCCCCCCGCATTCCGAATCTGCAGTGGCCTGCTGCCGCGCAGCATTTCTTCCGAATTTCTTCTGATCCGGCACGAGTTTGTATCCAGACGGGGTTCCGCGTGCGACATACTCTTTTCGAATTGGGTGACATACCCCCGATCGGCACCGTTCCAGAGCAGATGTACGCCTCGGTGATCCGGCGGGACCGCTACGGCCCGCCGCACCAGGCGTTCCGCAGCGAGGTCGTGGACGTGCCCGAGGTGCGGCCCGGCCAGGTGCTGGTCCTCGTCATGGCCGCCGGCATCAACTACAACAACGTCTGGGCCTCCCTCGGGCAGCCGGTCGACGTGATCTCCGAGCGGCTCAGGCGCGGCGACACCGACGACTTCCACATCGGCGGGTCCGAGGGCTCCGGCGTGGTGTGGGCCGTCGGCGAGGGCGTCAGCCAGGTCGCGGTGGGCGACGAGGTGATCCTGTCCGGCTGCCAGTGGACGGAGACCGCCTCCGACATCCGCATGGGCGCCGACCCCATGACCTCCGGCTCGCAGTCGGTGTGGGGGTACGAGGGGAACTACGGCTCCTTCGCCCAGTTCGCCCTCGTCGACGACTACCAGTGCCACCCCAAGCCCCCCGGCCTGACCTGGGAGGAAGCCGCCTGCTTCCTGCTCACCGGAGCCACCGCCTACCGTCAGCTGTGCGGCTGGGCACCCCACGACGTACGGCCCGGCGACCCGGTCCTCATCTGGGGCGGAGCCGGCGGCCTCGGCTCCATGGCCATCCAGATCACCCGGATCCGGGGCGGCGTCCCCGTCGCCGTGGTCTCCGACGAGGAGCGGGCCCGGTACTGCCGCGAACTCGGCGCCCAAGGCACCGTCAACCGCCTCGACTTCGACCACTGGGGGCGGCTGCCCGACATCGGTGACCGGGAGGCGATGGCCCGCTGGACCGAGGGCGTACGGGCCTTCGGCCGGAGCTTCTGGGAGGCGCTGGGAGAGCGCAGGGCACCCCGCGTCGTCCTGGAGCACAGCGGCCAGGACACCATCCCGACGTCCATGTACCTGTGCGACAACGCCGGAATGGTCGTCATCTGCGGCGGAACCACCGGTTACAACGCCGATGTCGACCTGCGCTTCCTGTGGATGCGCCAAAAGCGTTTGCAGGGCTCGCACTTCGCCAACCTCCGCCAGTGCCGGGACGTGATCCATCTCGTCTCCACCGGACAGCTCGACCCGTGCCTCTCCTGGACCGGCGGGTTCGACGACATCGGCAAGGCCCACCAGTTGATGTACGAGAACCAGCACCCCCAGGGCAACCAGGCGGTGTTGGTCAACGCCCCCAGGACGGGCCTGACCACGCTTTCCTGAGACACCCCCCACCAACCCCACCCCAACCGCGCCGTCCGGGCACGCCGCGGCAGACCCCGGCACGCCCGGAACCACCAGAAACAGCGAACCGAGGAGAGACCACGATGGACCAGCTCGACATCCTGTGGAGCGAGCGCGAGATCCGCACCGTCCTGCAGCGCTACTGCCGCGGGCTCGACCGGCTCGACGAGGAACTCGTCAAGTCCGCCTACCACGAGGACGCGCACGACGACCGCGGCGTCATCCGCGGCAACGCACACGACTTCGTCAAGCAGATCGTCCCGATCCTGCGCGACGCCTACACCGGCACCCTGCACACCCTGCACGGCAGCACGATCGAGATCGACGGGGACTCCGCGGGCGTGGAGACGTACTGCACCGCCTACCACTACCGCGAGAGCGAAGGCGTCAAGCGGGTGGAGCAGTACGCCGGACGGTACGTCGACCGGTTCGAACGGCGCGACGGCGTCTGGAAGATCGCCCGCCGGCTCGTGCTCAACGAATGGAACCTCGTCCAGGAGGTGCCGCTCGACCCCGCCGAGGCCCAGGCCGGCTTCAACCCCTCCCTGCGCGACCGCACCGACGCCAGCTACCAGGTACTGCCGCTGAACGGCCCGGACGCGCCCACCCTCTGAGCCGCGCCGCCCAGCCCCGCCCGCACCGCACCACGTCCCGAGGAGTCTCGACCGTGACCGACACCGAACAGCAGCCGGCCACGCTGCCGCGGCAGCGCACCTGCCCCTTCTCGCCGCCCCCCGAGCTCGAAGAGCTGCGGGCGACCGACCCCGTCAGCAGGATGAGGTTCGCCGACGACTCCGAGGGATGGCTGCTGACCCGCCACGCGGACGTCCGCGCCGCGCTCGCCGCCCCCCGCGTCAGCTCGCACCCGGGCAAGACGCCCCAGCCGTGGCGGAACCTGGCACCCGAGATGCGCGGCGAAGAGTACCTGCCGGGCTTCCTGATCTTCATGGACCCGCCGAACCACACCCGCTACCGCCGCCTGCTGACCAAGTGGTTCACCATGCGGGCGATCCGCAAGCTCGAACCGAGGATCGAGCAGATCGTCAGCGACACCCTCGACGCCATGGAGGCCGAAGGCGGCCCCGTCGACCTGGTCCAGTCGTTCGCGCTGCCCATCCCGCTGCTGGTCATCTGCGAGCTGATGGGCATCCGCTACGACGACCGGGCCGAGTTCATGGACATGGTCCTGCGACTCCAGGACCTGGAGGCCACCCCCGAGGAACTCGGGGCCCTCGGCGCCAAGATGAACCAGTTCATGATCGACCTGTGCGCCGCCAAGCGCGAGAACCCCGGCGACGACCTGCTCAGCCACCTCATCCAGGACCCCGACGCCGTACCCGCGCTCACCGACCTGGAAGTCGCCGGCATCGGCGTGCTCATGCTGATCGCGGGGCACGAGACCTCCGCCAACATGCTGGGCGTCGGTACCTACACCCTGCTGGAGAACCCGGACCAGTGGGCCCTGCTGCGCGACGACATCACCCTGGTCGACCAGGCCGTCGAAGAGCTGCTGCGGCACCAGACCATCGTCCAGCAGGGGCTGCCGCGCGGCGTCACCGAGGACATGGAGGTGGCCGGTCACCCGGTCAAGGCCGGTGAGGCCCTGCTCGCCTCGCTGCCCGCGGCCAACCGCGACCCCGAGGTCTTCCCCGACCCGGACCGCCTCGACATCACGCGCGAGCACAACCCGCACCTCGCCTTCGGACACGGCATCCACCTGTGCCTGGGCATGGAACTGGCCCGCGTGGAGATGCGCTCGGCATGGCGCGGCCTCGTCAAGCGCTTCCCCACCCTGCGCATGGCGGCGCCGCCCGAGGACATCCGCTGGCGCGACGACCAGATCGTGTACGGGGTGTACAACCTCCCGGTGACCTGGGACGACGCTTCGTGACCGGCCGGCAGGCCGCCGCGCCCGGATGCCCCTTCGGGGCCGACGAGGCTCCCGCCTACCCCTTCCACGCCCCCGACCGGCTGGAGCCGGACCCGTACTGGGAGCCCCTGCGCCGGGAGCGGCCCCTCCAGCGCGTCACCCTGCCCTACGGCGGCGAGGCGTGGCTGGCCACCGCCTACGAGGACGTACGCAGGGTCTTCGCGGACCGCCGGTTCTCCCGCGCGCTCGCCGTCGCGCCCGGCGCCCCCCGGTTCCTGCCCCACCAGCCGCCGCCCGACGCCGTCCTGAGCGTGGAGGGCCCCGACCACGCACGGCTGCGCCGCCTGGTGGGGAAGGTCTTCACGCCCCGCAGGGTGGAGGAGCTGCGGCCCCGCATCCAGCGCACCGCCGATGCGCTGCTCGACGCCATGGAGGAGATGGGGCCTCCCGCCGACCTGGTCGAGGACTTCTCCCTGCCCTTCGCCGTGTCCGTGATCTGCGAGCTGCTCGGCGTGCCGCCCGAGGACCGGAAACGGTTCTGCACCTGGTCGGACGCCCTGCTCACCACCACCGCGCACACCCCCGTGGAGGTGCGCGACCACATGATGCGGATGCACGACTACCTCGGCGGGCTCGTCGCGCAACGGCGGGTGCGGCCCACCGAGGACCTGATCGGCGCCCTGGTCACCGCGCGGGACGAGGAGGACGGCCTCACCGAGGGCGAACTCGTCCGGCTGGCCGAGGCCATCCTCATCGCCGGCTACGAGACCTCGGCCAGCCAGATCCCCAACTTCCTCTACGTCCTCTTCCGCAACCCGGAACTGCTGGAGCGGCTCAGGAACGACCACGCCCTGATCCCCGCCGCCGTCGAGGAACTGCTCCGCTTCGTGCCCATCGGCACCGTCGACGGATTCCCCCGGACGGCCACCGAAGACGTCGACCTCGGGGGAGTCCTGGTCAAGGCCGGGGAGACGGTGGTGCCGTCGATGGGCGCCGCCAACCGCGACCCGGCCCTGTTCACCGACCCGGACGGACTGGACCTGGCCCGGCAGCCGAACCCGCACCTGGGATTCGGAGCGGGCCCGCACCACTGCATGGGCGCCCAACTGGCCCGCGTCGAACTCCAGATCACGCTGACCACACTGTTCCGCCGGTACCCCGGCCTGCGCCTGGCCGTGCCCGAGGAGAACCTTTCGTGGAAGGCGGGACTGATGGTCCGGGGCATGCACACCATGCCGGTCACCTGGTGAGGACACCGCGATGAAGCCCAGGCAGCCTTCCGACACCAGCGCACAGAGGGTGGACCGACCGCAATGAACGCCATCAACGAACGGGAACACGACCCGAAGGCCGCGGGCATGGACCCCGCGGTCCTGCGACGACTGACCGAGGTGGTGCAGGGGAGGGGAGGCGCGGCACAGCTGTGCGTCCTGCGGCGCGGCGCCGTGGTCCTGGACCGCTCGTTCGGCTGCTCCCCCGACTCCCTCTTCCTCGCCTACGCGGCCACCAAGCCCTTCGCCGCCCTCGCCGTGCACGCGCTCGCCGAGCGCGGCCTGCTGGAGCTCGACCAGCCGGTGGCCGCGTACTGGCCGCAGTTCGCCCAGCAGGGCAAGGGCCGGGTGACCGTCCGCCACGTCCTGCAGCACCGGGCCGGCGTGCCGGTCGGCCGGGGCATGCTGCGCACCATGCGGACCGCCTCCGACTGGGAGCGCTCGGTGGGCGACCTCGAAGCGGCCCGGCCCCGGTGGCCGGGAGGCGAGGTCGCCGCCTACCACTTCATGAGTTACGGATTCATTCTGGGCGAACTCGTGCAACGCGTCACCGGCCGGTCGTTCCGCGATTTCGTGACATCTGAGTTCTTCGTCCCGCTCGGTCTGGACGATTTGCACATGGGACTGCCTGACAATGCCTGGGACCGGCACGTGCCGGCGCGTGCCGACCATCCTTCCGAATGGCCCAACCAGTGGATGAGCAACAGGCGCCGATACCGGCAGTCCGTCATTCCGTCCGCCGGACTTTCCGGCACGGCAGCACAACTGGCCCGCTTTTATCAAATGCTTTTGGGAGGCGGGATCCTCGACGGTGTCCGCGTACTGCGGCCCGAGAGCGTGGCAGAGGCCGTCAAGCCGTCCAATGACGGGGAGAACGACGCCTCCCTGAAACGCCCGGTCCGCTGGTCCCACGGATTCATGCTGGGCGGGCCGGGCCAGGACCCGCGGGATCTGGCGCAGGTGATGGGCGGGGCGAGCGGCAGGAGCACCTTCGGGCACGCGGGCACCACGTCCAGCGTCGTGTGGGCCGATCCCGCGCGCGAGCTCGTGTTCGCGTACCTGTCCAACGTTCAACCCGAGTTCGGAGCCGGTATCGGGCGGCTTCGCGAGGTCAGCGATCTCGTACTCGACGCCTGCGAGGCCGGCTGATCCCGACCGCCGGCCGCCCGGCCCGCGCGTGGACGGACCCTCCTCCACCGTCCCCGCGCGGCGCTCCGCCAAACCTCTCCCTCAGGTCTCCCGCACCGCCCTTCTCCGACCCGGCCGTTGGCCGTGTGACCAGCGGCGGGTGATCTACCGCACAACCTGACGCATCGCTCGGTAGTCGCTTGATCGTGACGGATGCCAATGCAACTATGTTCATCCGCCACCTTATTCCGGCTTGCCGGAAGCAGGTGACCCCGGAGGAGGGCCGGTGCTGAAGATGCCTGAATGGATGGAACACAAAAACCCACAATGTCCAATTCGAGTGGGAGTATTAGGCCCCTTGGAGGTCCGATTCACCGAAAGGTCCGGATCGGAAGTACCGGTCAGTGGTATTCGCGTTCGCTCATTGCTTGCCGCATTGACCGCACAGCTGGGCGAGGCGATGTCGACCGAGCGCATCCTCAAAGAAGTCTGGGCCGACAACCGGCCCACCACCGACCGCAAGGCGGTCGCCGTGGCCGTCCTGCGGCTCCGCCGGGCCCTGGGCGATCCCGAAGGGCAGTGGCTGCTCACCCGCCCCTCCGGATACGTCCTGGACATCCCCCCGGAGCACCTCGACGCCGTGCGGGCCGAGCGCCTGGTGCGGGAGGGGAAGGCGGCCCTGGCCGCAGGTGACCCGCGCAGCGCGTCCCAACTCCTCACGAGCGCACTCGCCCAGTGGCGGGGAGACCCCTACGCGGATGCCCAGGCCACCTCGACGGTGGTCCAGCGCGTCATCGAACTGGAAGGCCTGCGCGCCGAGGCCATCCAGGCCCGCATCGACGCCGATCTCGAACTGGGGCGCCACCAGGAGCTGGTCGGCGAACTGCGTTCGCTGACCGCCGCGAACCCCCTGCACGAACCCCACTGGCTCCAGCTGATGCTCGCCCTCTACCGGTCCGGCCGGCAGGCGGAAGCGCTGGCCGCCTACATGACCCTGCGCCAGGCCCTCGCCGACCACCTGGGCGTGGACCCGGGCCGGCAGCTCCAGGAGCTCCACCTGCGGATCCTGCGGGCCGACGTCGGCCTGCTGACCGGATCCGCGACCGCGGTGTCACCGCGACCGCTGCTGATGAGCCGTTCCTAGCGCGCGTACCGGCAGGGGCTGCTCGTCGGCGTTCCCACGGCGAGCCCGTCACGGCGCAGCCGACACGTCCTGTCTGGAGGGAATCGAAAATGCCCACTGAGGAGCTGACGGACAGCTTCCGGCACGCCATGTCCTCATTCCCGAGCGGAGTGACGATCGTGACCACGGTCGACGCCGAGGGGAAGTGGTGGGGATTCACCGCCACTTCCTTCTGCTCGCTCTCCCTCGACCCACCGCTGGTACTGGTCTGCCTCTCCGTCAACGCACAGTGCCACCCCGCCTTCTCGGCGGCGAGCTCGTGGGTCGTCCACGTGCTCCCGCCCAGGCACCGGGACCTCGCCCTGTGGTTCTCCTCCAAGGGCGTCGACAAGTTCTCCCGGGGCGAGTTCACGACGAACGCCGAAGGCCACCCCCTGCTCGAGGGGGCCAGCGCCGTACTGGAATGCGCGGCGACCGCCCGCCACGACGGCGGCGACCACTCCATCCTCGTGGGCGCGGTCACGCGGGCGCGCGTGAACGAGGAAGAGCCGGCGGTGTACTTCCGACGCGAATTCCACACCCTGACCCCGCTCCTCGAACCGAGCTCCCAGGGCTGACCGGACACGCGAACCGTTGTAGTCTGCGGCGACCGCCCTTGACCTGCGCACAGCGGGCAGGGAGCAGACACACCGGGAGTATTCGCATGCTTCGTACCATGTTCAAGTCGAAGATCCACCGGGCCACGGTGACCCAGGCCGACCTGCACTACGTCGGGTCCGTCACCATCGACGCCGATCTGCTCGACGCGGCCGATCTGCTGCCGGGTGAGCTCGTCCACATCGTGGACATCACCAACGGTGCGCGGCTGGAGACGTACGTCATCGAGGGGGAGCGGGGCTCCGGTGTCATCGGGATCAACGGGGCGGCGGCGCACCTCGTGCACCCCGGCGACCTGGTCATCCTGATCAGCTACGCGCAGGTCGACGACGCCGAGGCCCGTGCGCTCGTGCCGCGCGTCGTCCACGTCGACGCGGACAATGCGATCATCGAGCTGGGTGCGGATCCGTCCGCCCCCGTACCGGGCACGGACCAGGAGCGCAGCCCCCACGCGGTGGCTGTCTGAGGGGAGTCGGGGCGATGGCGGTCGAACTGAGGGACGAGCGCGGGGCCGGGCGGCTGCTGGCCGTCGAGGACGGCGGGGTGGTCGGACACATCGCCTACTTCGTCCTCGCCGCCGAGCCGCACGCCCTGGTGGCGGTCCACACGGTCGTCGAGCCGGGCCACGAGGGCCGGGGGATCGCCGGGACGCTGGTGGCCTCCTTCTACGAGCGGGCCGCCGCCGAGGGCGTCCCGGTCGTCCCGCTCTGCCCCTACGCGGCGAGCTGGGCGGCCAAGCACCCCGACCAGGCGCCCGAGGCCCCGGCCGAGGTCGTCGAGGCCGCCAAGGCGCAGCTCAAGGGCGACCCCGACCTGTGGTGACGCGGCTGACGCTGCTCCCACACCTCGCCGGCCCACGTACCGGTCTTCGACGCGCTCCGGGACCGGCACCATCCGGGCGCCGTACTGCGGCACCTGGTGGCCCCCGAGCTGCTCGACCGGGCCCGGGCGCACGGGCCCGGCCCGGTGGCCCCGGACGTCCTGGCACGGCTCGACGGCGCCGACGGCCCGGTGCTGGTCACCTGCTCGACGATCGGGGCGGTCGCGGAGTCCCTCGCGCCCGCCCTCGGCGTACCGGTGCTGCGGGTGGACCGGCCGATGGCCGCCGCGGCCGTCCGCACCGGGCGGCGGATCGCCGTACTGGCCACCGTGGAGTCGACGCTCGCCCCGACGGCCGCCCTGCTGGCCGAGGAGGCGGGCCTGGCCGAGGAGGCGGGACAGGCTGGTGGAGCGGCCGGCCGGCCGCTGTCGGTCCGCACCCACCTCGTCGCCGGGGCCTGGGCGCTGTTCGAGGCCGGGGACACCGCCGCCCACCTCCGGGCCGTGGCCGCGGCGGCGGACGCCGTCACCGACGCGGACGCCGTCGTCCTGGCCCAGGCCTCCATGGCCGGAGCCGCCGACCTCGTACGCACCCGGCTGCCCGTGCTCTCCAGCCCGCGCCCCGGCCTCGCCGCCGCACTGGACCTGGCGGCCCGCGCGTAAGGCGCCCCCAAGTACCCCCCAAGTACCCCTGAAGTACCCCTGGGGCGGCGCTAATCCGCGTGCGCTTGCCCCGGGCCGCCGCTAGGGTCGCGCTGATCGTTTTCAGTCAGGGGAGGGCTCGTGATCATGCAGCAGACCAGGCCGGGGGGCCGGGCCGGAAGCGCGCTCAGACGCGCCGCAACGCTCGCGCTGGCCGGCGCGACGGCCGCGACGGGACTCGTCGCACTGGCCCCCGCCGCAACCGCCGCAACCGCCGCGACTGCCGCAACCGCCGCGACCGCCGCACCGGCGGGTACCGCCGCGACCACCGCCCGGCCGGACGGCACGGTGCACGGCGCCGTCGAAGGCTGGACCCGGGTGTCCAGGAAGCACCCGAACGCCGCCTACTGGAAGTCCGCCGACGCCCTGCGCGCCGGCAACGAGGGCGGCTCCGCGGGCCTGTCCCGCTCCTTCCTGCGGCTCGGCACCGGCAACCTCGACGGCGCCCAGGTCACCGGCTCCACCCTGCGCATCCGCAACACGGGCGCGGGCTCCTGCACGGCCGAGCCCGTCGAGCTGTGGAGCGTGGACCCCGTCTCCGCGAAGACGACCTGGAACAAGCAGCCCGCCAAGCGCACCAAGCTGGCCACGGTCACCGCCGCCAAGGGCCGCCCCGGCTGCGCCGCCGGGAACCTGGAGTTCGACGTCACCGCGCTCCTCAGGGACGCCGCGGCCGCCGGCCGGAGCGACGTCACCGTCGGCCTCTACGCCACCGACGAGAACGACACCTCGGCCTGGAAGCGCTTCGACGCGAAGACCGCCTCCCTGGAGACCTCGGTCACCACACCGCCGGCCGTCTCGGGCCTGCGGACCGCCCCCGCGACCGCCTGCACCGGCGGCCTCGTCGGCAACACCCAGGTCAGCCTCCTCGCCGTCGCCGAAGGCCCGGCCGGCGACCTGAAGGCCGAGTTCCAGCTCTTCGGGGCCGGCGCCACCACCCCCGTGCGCACCATGGCGGTCCCCGCCGGTACGAACGGCCAGCCGGCCGTCTGGCCCGTCGCCGACGCCGACCTGCCCACGGGCCACTACACCTGGAACGCCCGCGCCGTCGCCGCCGGGCAGGCCTCCCCGTGGTCGCCGAGCTGCGCCTTCTCCGTGGACCGCGAGCGGCCCGGTGCCACCCCGGTGATCTCCTCGGCCGAGTTCCCCGACGGCTCGGGCGGCGCGCCGGAGAACACCGGCGCCGCCCGTACCCCGGGCACCTTCACCTTCGCCGGCGGCGGGGTCGAGGACCTGGCGAAGATCGTCTACTGGTCGGACGAAGATCCGGCCGGGCGCACCGTGGCCGTCGGCGGGAGCGCGGTCATCACCCCGCTCCGCACCGGTCCGCACACCGTGTACGCCTACAGCGTCGACAAGGCGGGCAACCGCTCCGACACGGCCGTCTACCTCTTCTACGCGAAGCGCCCCGCCACCCCCGACGCCCCCGGCGACCTCAACGGTGACGGCCACCGCGACCTGTGGACGCTCGGCCCCGACGGCCGCCTCCAGTTCCGCGCGGGCAGGGGCGACGGCACGTTCGCGGCGCCCACCGACGCCGGCGCCACCCTCGCGCCCGGGTCCCGGATCGTCGCGAGCGGCGACTGGGGCGAGGACGGCTACAACGACCTGGTCGTCCTCGCTCCCGGCGTCGACGGCCGCGAACTGTGGGTGTACCCGAACAACGGCCTCGGTGCGGTCGAAGCCGACGACCGGTTCGACCTGAGCGTCCGCGACGACGCCAACAACCACTGGCGCGACGCCTCGCAGCTGGTCTCCGCCGGCGACGTGAACGCCGACGGCCGCGACGACCTGCTGGTCGGGCAGGGCGGACGGCTGTGGCTGTACCACGGCGCCGTCGGCCTGCTGGACCGGCGCACCGCCCCCACGCCCGTGGGCGGGACCGACTGGGCCGCGTACACGGTCGTCGCCCCCGGTGACACCGACGGCGACGGCGCCGCCGAGCTGTGGCTGCGCGAGGACGCCACCGGTGACCTCCACTCCGTCGCCGGGGCGAAGACCGCCGACGGCACCCTCGACCCCGCGAGCTGGGGTTCGCCCGTTCGGGTGAGGGTGGGCACCGGATTCGGTCAGGCCGCCCACCCCGTAGTCGGCTCCGGGGGCGACCTCACCGGTGACGGGCGCGCCGACCTGTGGGCCACCGGCTCCGACGGCCGGACCGTACTGTTCCGCGGCACTGCGACCGGAGTCGACCCCACCCCGGTCCCCCTGGGCTGACCAGCCCCCGCGCCGACACGGCGCCCCCCCGGCGGCACGGGCCGTCGGGGGGCGCCGTCCGTTCGCCCGGATCCGGGGGGCGTGGCCGGCCGGATCGGGGGAAGGTGGGACACATGGTGCGCAACGCAGAGCAGACCCAGCCCCCGCCGCCCGAGCCCGATCCGGTCCCCGCGCCGGTCCCGCCGCTGCCGGACCCCTCGCCCGTACCGCGCCCGGTACCGCCCGTTCCCGGACCGTACCCCGAGCCCGACCCGGTGCCCCCGCCGCCCGGGCCCGCGCCGATCCCGCAGCCCGGCCCGCTGAGCTGAGGACGGTATTGAGCAGGAGCCGGAGTTCTGGGCAGGGGTACTGAGCAGCAGTCCTGAGCAGGACATGGTCAACTTGCCCTTGAGTGCGGCTGGTTGTGGCCCTTGCCAGACATGTGGCACGCCGTTAGGTTGTGCGGTTCCTGCATGTCTTCAAGGGGGCTCCCATGGGTGTACGGGGCCGGCACCGCCGGTACCAGCCGAGCAGCATCAACCGGGCCTCGCTCGCCGTCACCGCCGGTGGCGCGGGGATCGCCCTTCCGCTGATCGGCGCCGGGGTCGCGAACGCCGCCTCCGTGGACACGTGGAACAAGGTCGCCAACTGCGAGTCGACCAACAACTGGAAGATCAACACCGGTAACGGCTACTACGGCGGACTCCAGTTCAGCCAGAGCACCTGGCGGGAATTCGGCGGCACCGCCTTCGCTCCCCGCGCCGACCTGGCCACCCGCGAGCAGCAGATCGCCGTCGCCGAGAAGGTCCTGAAGGGCCAGGGCCCCAAGGCATGGCCGGCGTGCGGCCCGCAGGCCGGCCTCAGCCGCAGCGGCCCCGCACCCGCCCTCGGCGGCACCCAGGCCGCACCCCCGGCGCAGAAGCCCGCCGCGCAGAAGACCGCCCCGGCCCCGCAGAAGACCCAGCAGCCGCAGGCCCCCAAGGACCGGATCCAGCCGACCAAGGCCACCACGGGGGCCCCGGTCACCCTGCCCCGTCCGACCGGGACCTCCGTCCTGCCGAACCCGTACGTCGTCGCGCCCGGGGACTCGCTCTCGGCCATCGCCACCGACCAGCGCGTGGAGGGCGGCTGGCAGGCCCTGTACGAGACCAACCGGGCCACCGTGGGCGCCAACCCCAACCTGATCTTCCCGGGGCAGCGGCTCACCCTGCGGATCACCACCGCCCCGCCCGCACAGAACCCGGAGAAGCCGCCGCGCACCGCGGACCCGGTCAAGCCCGTGGAACCGGCCGCGCCCAAGCCGGAACAGAGCAAGCCCACCGAGAAGCCCAAGCCCACCGAGCAGCCCCGGCCGGAGCAGAGCAAGCCGGCCGAGAAGCCGAAGCCGACCGAACAGCCCAAGCCGACCGAGCGGCCGAAGCCCCCCGAACAGGCCAAGCCCGCCGAGAAGCCGAAGCCGAAGCCGGAACCGGCCGCCAAGCCCGCCGAGAAGCCCGTCCCCGCCCAGCCTGCCGCCGGCGGGTTCTCCGCGCCGGTCGACGCCGCCCTCGGCACCGCCTACCGCGTCGCGGGATCGTCCTGGTCCAGCGGCTACCACACGGGCGTCGACTTCCCGGTCCCCACCGGCACCACCGTCAAGTCAGTGGGCCCCGGCACGGTCCTGTCGGCCGGCTGGGCCGGAGCCTACGGATACCAGGTGGTCATCAAGCACTCCGACGGCCGGTACTCCCAGTACGCCCACCTCTCCGCGCTCGGCGTCAAGGCCGGGCAGCAGGTCTCCGGCGGCCAGCGGATCGGCCGCTCGGGCTCGACGGGCAACAGCAGCGGCCCCCACCTCCACTTCGAGATGCGCACGGCCCCCGGGTACGGATCCGACATCGACCCGTTGAAGTACCTGCGCGGGCACGGCGTCCGCATCTGACCCCCGTACGTGCGGCGGCACGGCCGTGAGCAGGATCAGGCCGGCCGCCGCCAGCACGCCGCTCGTCACCGCCGCCAGCGCCCCGGCGGTCCCGTAGCGGAAGCCCTCGTCGAACAGGGAGATCCCCACCGCCGCCGCGACCACCGGATTGACGACCGTCACGGTGGCCAGCGGCGCGGTCAGCCCCGCGCCCCGGTACGCCGCCTGCGACAGCAGCAGCCCGCAGGACGCCAGTACGGCGATCGCGGCCAGGTCCGGCCACAGCCCCGCCAGGGCGTCCGGGGCGAAGCCCTCCGCCACCGACTTGGTGAACACCGACGCCATTCCGAAGGCCGTGCCGGCCGCCGCGGCCAGCAGCACGCTGCGCAGCACCGGCCGCTCCACCCGGTGCGCCGCCAGGAACAGGGCCGCCCCGCAGGCCGCCGTCACCAGCAGCAGCAGGACCCGCTCCCCGCCCGCCAGGGCCTCCCGGCCGGCGCCGTCCCCGCCGGTCAGGGCGAGCAGCCCGGCCAGGCCCGCCGTCGCCAGGACCGCGCCCCGCCACGCGGCCGCGCCCGCCCGGCGGCGCACGAAGACGGCCGCCATCGGCAGCGCGAACACGATCGTCAGCGCCCCCAGCGGCTGGACCAGGCTCAGCGGCCCGTACGCCAGCGCCACCACGTGCAGCAGCGCGCCCACGCCGTTCAGCCCGACCGCCACCCACCAGACGGCCCGCCGCAGGGGCGCGTACCCGCGGCCGGGCGAGGTCGCCGCGACACGTTCCTGGACGATCGCACCCCCCGCGTACGCGACGGCCGACACCAGGCAGAGCAGAACCGACAAGGCCAAGGCACTCATGAAATCCACCATGCCCCACCCGTGCGGGCGATTCATCCGCCCAGAGGCCCCATGATCAGCATCTGAGTCATCCTCCTGGCATACACCAGGAGGAGTACGACGAGGCTCCGCGCGGGCGCGAGCGAGTACGTCGCCACCCCGCTCCGGGCCGGCTCCGGCGGCGTACGGAGCGTCACGATCCCCTCCATACCGTCACAGATCGCTCGCGGTGCGTGAGGCGGACGGGGACGGGTTTGGTCCCCGGCGCGTCGGCTCCGTACAGTGGCGGTTTTGGGGACTTCCGCAGTGCGCGGATGCGAACGAACGAAGAAGGAACGGCAGCGGCCATGACGGTGACCGAAGACAACCACGCATACGGGCCGGGCATCGACCCCGAGCGGCTTGCCCTCTGCCTGAGCGTGATCGACGAGCTGGACAAGCTCGACGTCGACCACCCGGACGCCATCACCGTACGCCGTGCCACCGCGGGCCTCTACCGGACGGTCAAGCAGCGCCGCCGCCAGGAGCGCCGCGCCGCCAAGACCGCCAACGACAAGGCCGTCACCGAGGCGACCGCGACCGGTTCCGCCGAGCGCATCGACGACGAGACCCAGGGCAACGCCCTGACCGCCGCCGCCAAGGGCCCGATCGCCGGAATACTCCAGCGCCCCCGCTCCTGCTACATCTGCAAGACCCGCTACGTCGAGGTCGACGCGTTCTACCACCAGCTCTGCCAGGACTGCGCCGCCTTCAACCACGCCCGCCGCGACGCCCGCACCGACCTGACCGGCCGCCGCGCCCTGCTCACGGGCGGCCGTGCCAAGATCGGCATGTACATCGCGCTGCGGCTGCTGCGCGACGGCGCGCACACCACCATCACCACGCGTTTCCCCAACGACGCGATCCGCCGGTTCAAGGCGATGCCCGACAGCTCCGAATGGCTGCACCGCCTGAAGATCGTCGGCATCGACCTGCGCGACCCGGCCCAGGTCGTCGCGCTCGCCGACTCGGTCGCCGCCGAGGGCCCGCTCGACATCCTGATCAACAACGCGGCCCAGACCGTACGCCGCTCCCCGGGCGCCTACAGCGAGCTGGTCGCCGCCGAAGGCGCCCCGCTCCCGGCCGGCGAGCTGCCCGCCGCCCAGGTCATCGGCACGTTCGGCAGCGGCACGGTCGACCGCGTCGCGGCGCTGCCCGCCGGCAAGGGCGAGAAGCTCACCGCCCAGGACGTCACCGAGCTCGCGCTGGTCTCCGGCTCCGCCTCCCTGGAGCGGATCGCCGCGGGCACCGCCATCGACGCGGGCGGCCTCGTCCCGGACCTGCACGACACCAACAGCTGGATCCAGACGGTGTCCGAGGTCGACCCGGTCGAGCTCCTCGAAGTCCAGCTCTGCAACTCCACCGCGCCGTTCATCCTCATCAGCAAGCTCCGCCCGGCGATGGCCGCGGCCGAGGCCGGACGCCGCTACGTGGTCAACGTCTCCGCCATGGAAGGCGTGTTCAGCCGCGGCTACAAGGGAGCCGGCCACCCGCACACCAACATGGCGAAGGCCGCGCTGAACATGCTGACGCGCACCAGCGCGCAGGAGATGTTCCAGAAGGACCAGATCCTGATGACGGCCGTCGACACCGGCTGGATCACGGACGAGCGCCCGCACCCGGACAAGATCCGCCTCGCGGAGGAGGGCTTCCACGCTCCCCTGGACCTGGTCGACGGCGCCGCCCGCGTCTACGACCCGATCGTCCGCGGCGAGGCCGGCGAGGACCTGTTCGGCGTATTCCTCAAGGACTACGCCCCCGCCAACTGGTAGCCCCCGAAGGCGGCCGAGGCCCGGAAGGCCCCTGCGGCCCCGCGGCCCCGGTCCTCGGTCAGCCCCGCCCGCGCGCGCGGGCGGCGAGCAGTTCGAGGACCGGGCGCCAGTCCTCCATCACCCCCGCGTCCAGGCCCGCGGCCGCCGCCGTCTCGGAGGCCTGGCGCAGGGTTTCCGCGTCCGGGGCCGTGGGCAGCCGGGCGATGCCCGCCACGCGGGCCCCCAGGAGCGGACGCACCTCCCCGGGCAGGCCGTGCAGCAGTCCGGCCACCTGGAGTTCCTTGTCGGACGGGTACGAGCGCCGCAGCAGCGCCGCCGTCCTGAGCCCGTGATCGCGGCCCCGGTGCGCGTCCAGCAGCTCCATCAGCTCGTCGACACTGCCGATCTCCGGTACTTCCGACCCCGCCACCACCGCTCCCTCCGTCGTCCGCGCGCACGCGCCGCGCCGTCGAGCAGATCAGCTTGCCCGGCACACGGGCGTACGACTTACTGAACTCGGGGCGAAAACATGCGGTCCAGCGTGGATTTTACCCTTCCATCGAGCGGGGTCGCGCTCATATGTGTACCCTGATCCGCAAGGAGCCCCCACCCGGGCCCCGCTCCACCAAGGCGCCACCGCGTCCGGAAACTCTTATATTTCCCTATCTCCGGCGCGCGTCAGAGTCCGCCGGGTTACGCGACACGAGGGAGTGCGCGGTGACTGAAACGAAGAACCCCGACCAGACCGTGGAGCGAACGGGATGGGGGGCGCACGCGAAGTCCGACGAGCTGGGAAGCCTCGAGGTGTGGGCGCGTTCCGCCCCGATCCGCCTGGCGGGCTACGAGGACGACCTGGCCGAACCCCACATCCTGCCCGGCATCGACTAGACCGCGTCCCCCGGCATCCCCGACCCGGATGCCGGTCCGGTCCGGCCCCCGCGCCCACGGGCGACGGGGGTCCGGCGCGCGCGGAGGAGTTCCCGTTCCGCGTCCGCCGTCGGCGTGATCGCTGTCGGCGATCACCGCTTCCCCGGCCGCCGCCCGGCGGGCAGTCTCGGTCCATGAAGCTGCTGATGCTGGGTGGTACCGAATTCGTCGGGCGCGCGATCGTTGACGACGCCCTTGACCGTGGCTGGGAGGTCACCGTCTTCCACCGGGGTCACCACGCGGCCCCGCCCCGAACCTCCGTACGGCACGGGGACCGTACGGCCCCCGAGGGCCTGGCCGCCCTCGCCGAGGGGGAGTGGGACCTCGTCGTCGACACCTGGGGCGGCGCTCCCACCGTCGTGCGCGACAGCGCCCGCCTGCTGGCCGGCCGCGCCGGGCAGTACACGTACGTCTCCAGCCGCTCGGTGTACGCCTACCCCTCTCCCGCCGGTCTCGGCGAGGGCGCCCCGGTCGTCGAGGGTTCGCCGGACGCGGACGCCGTCGCCTACGCCGAGGACAAGCGCGGCGGCGAACTGGCCGCGGAAGCCGCCTTCGGGGAGCGCGCGCTGCTGGTGCGGGCGGGTCTGATCGTCGGCCCGTACGAGAACGTCGGCCGGCTGCCGTGGTGGCTGAACCGCGTGGCCCGCGGCGGCCCCCTCCTCGCCCCCGGCCGCCCCGGCCTGCCGTTGCAGTACATCGACGTGCGCGACCTCGCCCGCTGGACCCTCGACTCGGCCGCGGCGGGCCGCGGCGGCGCCTACGACCTCGTCTCCCCCGCCGGCCACACCACCATGGGCGGCCTCATCGAGGCCTGCGCCGCCGCCACCGGCGGGGTGGTCGAGCCGCGCTGGACCGAGGACGCGGTGATCGAGAAGGCCGGCATCGAACCCTGGACGGAACTGCCGATCTGGCTTCCCGAAGGCGAGCTGCACGACCACATGTTCGGCGCCGACGTCACCAAGGCGCTGGAAGCGGGCCTGACGTGCCGCCCCTTCGAGGAGACGGCCGCCGACACCTGGGCCTGGCTGCGGACCCTGGGCGGCGAAGCCCCGCAGCGGCCCGACCGCCCGAAGAAGGGCATCTCCGCCGAGAAGGAGGCGGCGCTACTCGGGCTCTGAGGTGCCCGCGTCCGCGAGCCGGGTCGGCGGCATGTACTCGCGCACCAGCGTGCGGTGCCACCACGCACCCGTCTCGCGGAGCTCCCGCCGGGTGGTGAACCGGTACCGGTAGAGCCGGGCCCGTACGAAACGCGGCGGGGCGTCCGGGAAGGGGTTGTGGCGCAGCAGCCGCAACGTGTCCCGGTCGCCCGCCAGCAGCCGCTCCGCGAACGGCCCGAACCAGTCCCGCGCGTATCCGGGGGAGAGCGCCGCGAACCACATGAGCCAGTCGAGGCGCAAGTGGTAGGGGGCGAACTGGCGCGGAACCCGCCGCAGTTCACCCGGCTTGCCCTTGAAGCCGTACTCCCGCCAGGCGCCCTCCTCGTGGGGCAGCCGGTCGGCGGTGCCCTCCACCACCACCTCCATGCGGACCCGGCCGACCGTGCCGAAGGCCCCGTACGTGTTCACCAGGTGCAGTCCGTCGTAGGAACGGTTCATCACCTGACCGCGGGAGATCATGTTGGCGACCGGGTGCCGGCTGAGGACTAGCACCAGTACGGTCACGGCGCAGACCAGGACCACGTACCAGAGCGGCCCCCCGCGCGAGGCGGCGGCGGGCGGGGCGCCCGCGATCCGGGTGAAGTCGACGGCCGACAGGGCCAGCGTGATCGTCAGCCAGTTCAGCCAGGCGAAGTTGCCGGACAGCACCAGCCACAGCTGGGTCGCCACCATCACGGCGGCGGCGTACGAGGCCACCGGCTGCGGAGCGAACAGCAGGAACGGGACCACGAGTTGGGTCACGTGGTTCGCGGCGCACTCCACCCGGTGCAACGGCTTCGGCAAGTGGTGGAAGAACCAGCTCAGCGGCCCGGGCATCGGCTGCGTCTCGTGGTGGTGGTAGAGGCAGGTGAGCTCGCGCCAGCAGGAGTCGCCGCGCATCTTGATCAGACCGGCGCCGAACTCCACCCGGAACAGCACCCACCACAGCAGCCACAGCACCGGCGCCGACGGCCCGGCCCGGGCGTTGCCCAGGAAGACCGCGAGGAAGCCCACCTCCAGCAGAAGCGACTCCCAGCCGAAGGAGTACCAGGTCTGCCCCACGTTCACGATCGACAGGTACAGCAGCCACAGCACGGCCCACGCGGCCATGGCCGCGCCCAGCGGGACCACGTCGCCCGCGCCCGCGGCCAGGGCCGCCGCGAGCGCCACGCCGGCCCAGGCGCAGCCCGCGAAGAGCCGGTCGGAGTAGCGGATGTGGAACAGGCTCGGGGCGCGCCGGAAGGGCACGTACCGTACGTACCGCGGGACGGGCAGCATGCCGTGGGACCCGATCAGGGCCCGGAACTGAAGGGCGGCCCCGAGGAAGGCGAAGAGGTAGACGCCGGCCAGGGCCCGCTGGAAGACCAGCCGGGCCAGCCAGTATCCGGGGGCGGTGAACCAGTCCATCCCCTCCAGTATCAGGCGGCGGCGGCCAGCCTGCGCAGGTGGCGGCCCAGCAGCCGGGCGTAGCCGAGCTGGAGTACGGGGACGAGCGGCCCGCCGAGGCGGGTGTACCAGGCGGCGGGCCGGCTGAAGGCGGTGACCTCGAACCACACGGTGCCGTCCTCGGCGAGCTCCACCAGGAACGACTCCTCGCCGCTCTCGGGATGCCCGGCCCGGGTGCCGTAGGCGAATCCGGCCCGGTCCGGGGCGTCCGGGACCCAGATCACCTCGCACGGAACGGTGATCCGCAGCCGGCCGACTCCGAGCCCGACCTCCACCCGCGCCCCGGGCACGGCGGGCCCGTCCGCCCGGACGCTCGCCCCGGTCGCCCGGTGCATCCGGAACTCCCTGACCGCGGCGCCGGCCGCCTCGAACACCTCACGACCGTGCCCGATGGGGGTGCGGTGGTGCAGGTGGTGGTACCCGGCGGGCAGCGGCCGCCGGCGGGTCGCTCCGCGGTCGGGGTAGTTGAGGGTGTCCCGGCCGGTGCCGGTGAGGCGGGTCATGACGGTCTCCGTTCGGTGGGTCGAGGTCGAGGTTGAGGTCGGTGTCGCGGTCGCGGTCACGAGCGGGCCGTGACGAGGGCGCGGTCGGTGCGGACCGTGCCCAGGCGCCGCCAGGCGAGCAGCGAGCACAGGGCGAAGCCCAGTGCGTTGCCGAGGCCGTGGGTCGCGGCCATCCAGGTCAAAGTGGGGTGCGCGATCCCGGTGGCCTGCCCGACCGCCCACCACAGGGCGAGCAGCATCGTGGCCACCAGCACCGCCGCCGACACCGCGAGCAGTGCGCCCGTGACCCGGTCGCGCGCGGCGGTCCTGACCTCGCGCCAGGTCACGAGCGCCACGGCCCACATCCCTGCCGTCAGCACCACCGCCCCCAGCAGTTCGGCCCAGTCGGACACGAAGTATCCGAGGAGCACGAACAGCGTTCCGGCGGGGACGCTGTACGCCGCCCAGCGCGCCCACGGCTGCGCGTCGGACGCCCGGCAGACCAGCCCGGCGATCAGCGCGGCCGTGAATCCCGCGTAGTGGAAGTGCGGGACGGTCAGGGCCAGGATGTCGAGGTCGAAGCCGAAGAGGCGGTACCCGGCCCGCTCGGCGACCAGCGCGGTCCCGGCGACCGACGGCGAGACGAGCGCCGTCAGTACGGCCACCTCGGCGGGGGCGAGCGAGCGGGTCCGCAGCAGCCGGGCCGGAGCCCGGGCCGCCAGGGCCAGTGCGGCGAGGGCGTAGAGTGCCGCGAGCGCCGTGGCGGTGGCGCCGCGCGGCAGCCACAGGCACAACGCGCCGGGCAGGGCGGCGAGCGGCCACAGCCGGGCCGCGCCGCGCAGCCCCGTCGGGTCGATCAGACGCAGGCCCACGGGGACGACGTAGAACATCCCCAGGGTGACGATCAGGTTGACGAGTACCGTCACGACCCACTCCTTTGAACGTGTTCAACTCACGGGCGTGACCCTACGCGGATTGTTGAACATGTTCAAGGCGCTGGTGTGACGGGTCGTCGGCGCTCCACTTGCGGCGCTCCCGAAGATGCGGCAGACAAGAGGTGACAACCCGGGGCGAACAGGGAGATCAGCGTGAAAGACGTGAATGACGTGCCCGCACCGATGACATCCCGTCAGGCTTCGCGCCGTCACGTACCGACCTGCACGGCCCTCTTCGCCCTCGTCGGCCTGCTCGCCGCGGGCTGCACGGGCTCCGCCCCCGAAGAGACGAAGGGCCCGCCGGCCGAGAGCAAGGAGGTCCTGCTCCAGCCCGTGGGCGCCGCCGGCTCCACCCCCTTCACCGCCTCCTTCGCCACCCGCGAGTCCGCCCCCGTGCAGCCTCCGCTGCCGAACCCGAGCGGCCGCGGCATCCGCACGGTCAACGCGGCCACCCCCGGCCTCTACGGGGGGACGCAGCGGTTCGGCAGCTGCGACGTGGAACGGCAGGTCGGGTTCCTCGCCGGCGACGAGGCCAAGGCCCGCGCCTTCGCGCAGGTCTCCGGAGTCGAACAGGCCAAGCTCCCCGAGTTCCTGCGCGGCCTCACCCCGGTCGTCCTGCGCGCCGACACCCGGGTCACCAGCCACGGATACCGGGACGGGCGCCCCGAGGACTTCCAGGCCGTCCTCCAGGCCGGGACGGCCGTCCTCGTCGACGCCCACGGCATGCCCCGGGTCCGCTGCGGCTGCGGCAACCCGCTCGTCGCGCCGCGCGCCGCGAGCGGCAGCCCGGTCACCAAGGGCGATCCGTGGCCGGGCTACCAGGCCAACCAGGTCATCGTCATCGAACCGACCCCCCGCGCCCTGGACAACCTGGTCATCGTCAACGTCGCCGACAACACCTGGATCGAGCGCAGGACCGGGGACGACGGCGCCCAGGACAAGACCCCGAGGGTGCTGCCGGCGTACGACCCGTCCGACGGGATCCCCGACGGCCCCGCCACCCCGCCCGGAACCTCGGCCTCCGACCCCTGCACCGCGGCGGACCCCCACAGCCTCGACCGGACCAGCCCGCCGGTCTCCCCGTCGGTCCCGCCGGCGGGACCGCCGTCCGACGTGCCGTCCGACGTGACCGGGGGCGTTCCCGGCGGCGTTCCCGGCGAGGTGCCGGCCGACCCGGGGGCCGACGCACCGCTCGACCCCGCCACCGGTGTCCCGCTGGACGTCCCGACCGACCTGACCGGCGAATTCCCGACCGACCCGACCGCCGACGTCCCCCTGGACCTGTCGCCGGACGCACCGCTGGACACCGCCCTCGACGTGCCCCTGGACCTGCCCCTGGACGTGCCCGCCGATGTTCCCGGCGCACCCGGCGCACCCGGCGTGGCCGACCTCCCCGGCTCGCCCGGCCCCCACACCGAGCTGCCGGCCGACGGGTCCTCCGGCGTCCCCGGCGGGGTTCCCGCCGATCCCGGGGCCTCGTCCGGGCTGCCGCTGGCCGGCCCCCAGTCCGCGGTGCCGGGCGCCGGCACCCCCGCGCCGTGCCCGCCGGGCGCGGACGCCCTGCCGGGCAGGCCCCCGCAGCAGCCCGCGGACCCGCAGCAGCCCGCGAACCCGCAGACGCCGCCCTCCGGCCGGCCCGCGGACCCCGCGCCCAACCCGCGTTCCGACGCACCCGCCGACGTACCGTCCGACCTGCCCCCGCAGGCCCCGAACGACCCCGCCCTGCCCCAGGACCCGGAGGACGCCCCCTGGCTGGAGGACCTGCTCGACCCGTACCTGCCCGAGGGCCCGAACACGTCCCCCGACCTGCTGACCGAGCCCTCCGAGGAGACCGGGTACCTGGAGAGCGCCTGACCCGCCGCTGTGTCATGGTGGACCGGTGCCGAGCACCACATCGCTGCCGGACGACTGGCCCGCACACGCGGACCGGTCGCTGTCACTGAACCGGATGGGCAGTTTCGACTGGGACCTGGTCACCGGGCTCATGCACCTGGACTCAGCCGCCCTCGACGTCTTCGACACGACCGCCGACGCCTACGACGGGCGGCCCGAGTCCCTGTCCCCGCGCGTCCCGCCGGCCGAGGCCACCCGGCTGGACGCGCTCGTCTCCAGCGCCCTCAAGAGCGGCGTCGACAGCTACGGCGCCTACTACCGCATCCGCTGCCGCGACGGCACGCTCCGCTGGACCCACACCCAGGGCCGCGTCATGCGCGACCCGGACGGACGCCCGCACCGGATCATCGGCATCGTCCGCGACGCCACCGAAGAACTAAGCCATTCCGCCGAACGCCTCGGCCTCGACGACGAGCGGCGCCGCCAGACCTCCGTCGTCGAGAGCACCACGGCGGCCCTCGCCCACGCCCGGACCGTCAAGGACGTCATCGACGCCCTCGGAGACGCCCACGGCCTGGAACGCCTCGGCTCGATGGGCATGGTCATGGGCCTCGTCGAGGCCGGCCGCATCCACCTGGTGGCCGAAGGGCCCCAGGGAAGTTTCGTCCCCGGCACGCGCTATACCCGCATCGACGAGCCGTACCCGATGAGCGAGGTCGTCCGCTCGCTCCAGCCGCGCTTCCTCGACTCGGCGGAGGAGTTCGCGAACGGCTACCCGGGCCTCTGGGCGAAGATCTCCCCCATGCGGATCTCCGCCGCCGCGTACCTCCCGCTGATCGCCCAGGCCCGCCCGATCGGCGCCATCGGACTCCTCTACCAGGACAAGGACGGCTTCACCCAGGACGAACGGAACCTGCTGGTCGCCCTCGGCAGCAGCATCGCGCAGAGCCTCCAGAGGGCCATGCTGCTGGAACAGGAACACGACCTCGCCGAGGGACTCCAGCAGGCGATGCTGCCCCGGCGGATCCCTACCGTCCCCGGCGCCCGGATCGCGGTCCGCTACCGCTCCGCCCGGATGGGCCAGGACATCGGCGGGGACTGGTACGACGTCATCCCGCTGCCGGGCGGCCGGGTGGGCGCCGTCATCGGCGACGTCCAGGGCCACGACACGCACGCGGCCGCCGTGATGGGCCAGCTCAGGATCGTCCTGCGCGCGTACGCCGCCGAGGGGCACTCGCCGGGCACCGTCATGGCACGGGCCTCGGTCTTCCTGCACGAGCTCGACACCGACCGCTTCGCGACCTGCACCTACGTGGAGGCCGACCTCTCCACCGGGGTCCTCCAACTGGTGCGCGCCGGCCACCTCGACCCGCTGCTGCGGACCCGCGACGGGGACTGCCGGCGGCTGCCGGTGGAGGGCGGCATGCCGCTGGGCCTGTCGGCCGAGTTCGGGCGCCTCGAGTATCCGGTGACCACCGTGGAACTGGACCCGGGAGAAACGCTCCTGCTGTGCACGGACGGGCTGGTGGAACAGCCCGGCGCCGATCTCGACGACGGCATCCAGTTCCTGACCGCGCTGGTCCGCAACGGGCCGGCCGACCTCCAGCTGCTCGCCGACCGGCTGTGCGAGGTCGTCGACGAACGGGGCGGCGACGACGACATGGCCCTGCTCCTGCTGCGCCGCCAGGGCGAGGACACCCCGCAGGGCGGCGGCCGGCTCCAGCAGCACGTGGCCCCCGGCGACCCCGAAGCCCTCGTCGCCGCCCGGCACATGATCGGCGCGGCGGTACGGGCATGGGGTGCGCGGAGCCGGGCCGACGAGATCGAACTCGTCGCGGACGAACTCATCGTGAACGCCCTGATGCACACGGACGGCCCGGCGATCGTGACCCTGCGCGTCCTGGCCGGCCCGGAACGGCGCCTGCGCGTGGAGGTGGAGGACCGCTCCAGCGCCCTCCCGCGCCGCCGCGAGGCGGGCGACTCGGGAGTGTCGGGCCGCGGCCTGATGCTCGTGGACCGCCTCGCGGACGTCTGGGGCGTGGAATCGCGGGGCAGCGGCAAGTGCGTATGGTGCGAGTTCGTCATGACCTGACCTGACCCGGCCCTGGCCTCCCCGGCCGAGGGACGCCCACCCGGCCGAGGGACGCCCACCCGGCCGAGGGACGCCCACCCGGCCGGGGGACGCCCACCCGGCCGGGGTCGGGGACGGGGTGGGGGGTCGTCCGGGGCTAAAACGTGATTTGTTGGCGCCCTGCCCCGCCCGGCAAAGCACTCCGGACAAGGCGCCATAAATCATGCCCGCCCCGGACGACCCCCCACCCCGTCCCCGACCCCGGCCCCACCCACAGCCCGGCCAGGGCGCCGGCACCCCCCCGCCCGCTCTCCGCTCGCGTTCCGCCCGGGGCGGCGGCACCCTGGGAGGATGCCCGAGCTGCCGGAGGTCGAGGCCCTGCGGGGGTTCCTCGACGCGCACCTCGCCGGGCGGGTGGTCGAACGCGTCCTCCCGCTCGCCGTCAGCGTGCTCAAGACCTACGACCCGCCGCTGACCGCCCTGGAGGGCCGGCCAGCCGGCCCCACCGCCCGCCACGGCAAGTTCCTCGCCCTGCGGATCGGCGACCTCCACCTCGTCACCCACCTGGCCCGGGCCGGATGGCTGCGCTGGCAGGACACCCTGCCGGCGCAGCCGCCGCGCCCCGGGAAGGGCCCGCTCGCGCTGCGCGTCGCACTGGACGACGGCGCCGGCTTCGACCTCACGGAAGCCGGCACCCAGAAGCGCCTCGCGGTGTACGTCGTGCGCGACCCCCAGGAGGTGCCGGGCATCGCCCGCCTCGGCCCCGACCCACTCGCCGCGGACTTCGACCGGGACGCCTTCGCCGCGCTGCTCGCGGGGGAGCGCCGGCAGATCAAGGGCGTGCTGCGCGATCAGGGCGTCATCGCGGGGATCGGCAATGCCTACAGTGACGAAATCCTGCACCAGGCCCGCGTCTCGCCCTTCAAACTGGCGGCCTCCTTCGACGAGGACCAGGTCACGCACCTCTACGACGCCGTCCAGGACACCCTGCGCACGGCCGTCGAGCGCGCCCACGGGGTGGCGGCCGGACGGCTGAAGGCGGAGAAGAAGAGCGGGATGCGGGTCCACGGCCGGACGGGCGAGCCCTGCCCGGTGTGCGGGGACACGGTCCGGTCGGTGTCGTTCGCGGACTCCTCGCTCCAGTACTGCCCGACCTGCCAGACCGGCGGCAAGCCCCTCGCGGACCGCAGGCTCTCCCGCCTCCTCAAGTAGCGGGGGCCCTGCGTAGACTCCGGCCCCATGGCCGCCGAGCAGGAGCAACAGCAGCCGCCGCCCCGGCGGGAGGTCGTCACCGGCGTGCCCCGGGGGACCCGCCGCAGGCCGCCCGCGCACGCCCCGGCCTGCTCGGAGATCTCCGAGCAGACCACGCTGGGCACCACCTACGTACGGGCCCTGATGCGCAGCCAGCTGCGGGCCGGAATGGGTGCGCTGGCGGTGCTCGCGCTGCTGCTGGCCCTGCTGCCGCTGGCGTTCCTGCTGCCGCGGTCGGCTGCGGGGCCGATCGTCTGGGTCGGGCTGGGCCTGGCCGCGTACCCGGTGATGTGGGTGATCGCCCGCTGGTACGTGACCCGGGCCGAACGCAACGAGGCCGACTTCACGGGCCTGGTCACGGACCCGTCCGACACCCCGTAGCACGGCCGGTCCCCACCCCGGCCCCCAAACCCCAACCCCCGGCCCCCACCCCTAGAACAGGTGCATCGCCAGATGCCCCAGCGGAAGCCCGAGCTGCCAGGCCGGTGTCCACACGCGGGCGTTCTCGTCCAGCCCCGGCGGGGTGTCGGCGTGGCCGTGGCGGCCCGGGTCGAGATTGGTGGCGAACAGCTCGGTGTGGTCCAGCCAGCGCCAGGCCGCCCGCGCCAGTTCGAGGTCGGGGTCCTCCGCGTCGCCGCGTTCGCGGGCCTCCTCGCCCAGCGCGAGGAAGCGGGTGTGCACCCAGTCGCGCCAGGGGTGCCCGTACGCCGTCAGGGACAGCCACTCGTCGAGCTGCGAGACGACCCGGATCCCGGAGAGCTCACCGGCCGCGTCCGAGAGGTAGATCGTCAGCGCGAGCGTGTCGCGCCCGGCGCGGAACTCCAGTGTGCTGACCGGGATCAGCCGGCCCGTGCGCAGCAGCTCGTCGGCGATGTACTCGGCGTAGAGCCACGCCATGGGCACTGCCAGTCCGCCGTCACTGGTGCCGTTCGAACCCTCGGGCTGCACCGTTCCACCTCTCCCGCGCGTCGAGCTTCCCGCCGTCACCCCTGAGCCTTCACCGCACGACTCGTGGAGCGGGGGATGTTTACTCAACTTGAACGGACTGATGCCCCAATCGATGCGGTCCTTGTCCGGTTCGTGCGCATGGCGGGCGATCCTTGAGTGTTTCTCCGGTGCCGGTCCAGGGCGGCGATGGGCTGCCCCCGGTGATCAGGCGCCGAGTCCGTATCCCTGGAGGCCCTTCCGGAGGGCGCGAAGGGCGTAATACGTACGGGATTTGACCGTTCCGGCCGGAATGCCGAGCTCCGCCGCCGCTTCGGCCACCGAGCGGTCCTCGAAGTAGACCTGCACCAGTACGTCCCGGTGTTCCGGTCCCAGGCTGCCCACCGCCCGCCGGATGTCGATCGCGGTGACCGAGCCGGCGACCGCGTCGACGGGCGCGGGAGCCTGCTCCAGGCCGTCCGGGTCGACCTCCTGCGGGCGGGCCAGCCGCGCCCGGCGGGCGTCGATCGCGAGCCGCCGGGCGACCGTGAACAGCCAGGGCCGCATGGACTCGTGGGCGCTGGCCAGTACTTCCGGATGCTGCCAGACCCGTACGAGGGTCTCCTGTACGAGGTCCTCCGCGCGCTGGGCGTCCCCCGCCGTGAGGCCGAGCAGGAATCCGAACAGGGCCCGCCCGTGGTCGCGCTGGAGTTCGGCGAGAGCCTCGGGTTCCGTGTGCTGGAGGGTGGGGGAGAGCGGCACGAGTGGCTCCTTCCGGGGGTCCGCCGGGGTCTCGGGTCCCGCTGGGGCGGTCCGGCCCACTCACCCTGACCTGCGGGGAGCCCTCCGGGAACCGTCCGGCGCGGCCGTTGCGCCCAAGCACCCGGGTCATCCGGTGGGCGGCCGCGCCCGACGACGAACGGTCGAACGGCGCGGCGAACGGACGGGGCCGTCGGGGTGAGGCGACGCGGGCGGACGGCACCGTTCCTTGACTTCCGCCGTCTTCTCCTATGGATTGCGGATCAGATGATCCGATAGTCATACAAAAGGGAGCCAGGGCTGATGAGCACACGCACCCGACGGGCACTCGCGCTGCTGTCCGCCCTCCTGCTGCCGGCGGCCGCCGCCGGCTGCTCCACCGCCGGCGGCCCCGCCCCGGCCCGGCTCGGTTCCAGCGCCGCCGCCGGCCCGTCGTCCGGTACCCCCGGCCCGAGCGGCACCGCCGCCCCCGGCGCGGCCGCGAAGGGCTTCACCCTGGTGGCCAGCGGCGACGTACTGCCGCACACCTCCGTCATCAAGCGCGCGGCGGCGGACGCCGGGGGCGACGGCTGGGACTTCCGGCCCATGTTCTCGGGGGTCGAACCGGTCGTCTCGGCGGCCGATCTCGCGCTCTGCCACATGGAGACCATCTACGGGGAGGACGGCGGACCCTTCAGCGGCTACCCGGCCTTCGTCTCCCCGCCCGAGGTCGCCGACGGCCTGAAGGCCGCCGGGTACGACGGCTGCTCCACGGCCTCCAACCACACCCTCGACGACGGCGCGGACGGCATCCGGCGCACCCTCGACCGGTTCGACAAGGCGGGCCTGGGCCACGCGGGCTCCGCGCGGACGGCCGCCGAGGCGGCGAAGCCGACCGTGTACACGGCGGGTTCCGCCAAGGTCGCGCACCTCGCGTACACCTACGACACGAACGGCTACCCGCTGCCGGACGGCCAGCCGTGGGCGGTCAACCTGATGCAGCAGGACCGGATCGTCGCGGACGCCCGGGCGGCCCGCAAGGCGGGCGCGGACGTGGTGCTGGTCAGCCTGCACTGGGGCACGGAGTGGGAGACCGACCCCGACGAGACCCAGCTGTCGCTGGGCAAGGCGCTGACCGCCTCGCAGAGCGACGGCAGGCCGGACATCGACATGATCCTGGGCACGCACGCGCACATCCCGCAGGCCTACGAGAAGGTGAACGGCACCTGGGTCGTCTACGGCATGGGCGACCAGGTGGCCGGCGAGATGTTCAACCACTCCGGCGCCCGCGACCTGCGCGGCAACTACGGCTCGATCGGCCGCTTCACCTTCGCCCCGCCGGCCGCGCCGGGGCAGCGCTGGCAGGTGACGAAGGCCGAGTTCGTCCCGCAGATGATGGACCTCGGCGCGGGCCGGGTGGTCAACCTCCCGGCCGCCCTCGCCGAGGATCCCGGCCGCGGTGACTACGAGGACGCCCAGGAGGCCGTGACCGACGCCGTCCTCAGCCGCGGCGCCGCCAAGGACGGACTGAAGGCCTCCCGCTGAGCCAGGGGCTACGGCACCACCGTCACCGGCCACCGCCCGGCCTTGACCAGGCGGATGGCGACCGAGCCGATGATCCGGTGGCCGGCCTGTTCCGAGGCGCCGACGATCACCGCGTCCGCCTTCAGCTCCCCGGCGGCGCTCACGAGCCCGGCGTACGGGTCCCCGCGGAAGGTGTGGAACTGCCAGCGGACGTCGAAGATGCCCTTGAGGCGCTCGGCGGACTCGCGGATCTCCGCGACGATGCCCTCCGCGATCTCCCCGGTGGTGTCGGCGACGGGTGCGCCCAGTGAGGCACCGGACGGCATCACCGGCTGGACGTAGACCAGGGCGAGGAGTGCGTTCTGGCGGCGGGCGAGGCCGGCGGCGTACGCGGCCGCCCGCAGGGAGGAATCGGAGCCGTCAACTCCGGCGAGGATGACCTTCGGGCCGTCGGTGCCGCGCTCGAATCCCGTGTTCACGTGCTCTGTCACCCTCCCGAGGCTATCGGGCTCGCCGCGCGGACCCGCGCGGCCCTCCCTACAGTGCGAACCATGACTGCCACCGTGGAGGAGACCCGCGGGACCCGAGGAACCGGCAACCGGTTCCTCAACCGGGTTCCCGACGCCTTCGGCGCGTTCTTCGGAACGCTCGGGCTGCTGTGCGCCCTGCTGGCGCTCTCTCCCACGCTGCGGCGGCTGCTGCGGCCCGTCGTCCGCTTCCTGGACCAGTTCGTGGTGCCGGTCAGCGAGAACCTCGCGTACGCCGTCTTCCTCTTCCTGCTCGCCGCCGCCCTCGGCACCCGCAAGAAGATCGCCTGGTGGATCGTCGTCACCTATCTGGCCCTGCTGATCCTGGTCGACGTACTGATCATCGCCGACGGTGACTACTGGGTCGGCGGTCCCTCGATGGCCCTCGCGGTGGCGGCCATGATCGTCCTGATCGCGGCCCGCGGCGAGTTCTACGCCGCCTCCCGGCCCGGCGCCGTCTGGCGGGCCATGCTGGTCCTCGGCCTGGGGCTGCTCGCCGCGGTCCTCCTCGGCTGGGGCCTGGTGGCGCTGTTCCCCGGGAGCCTGCCCAAGGGGCAGTGGCTGGACTGGGCGGCGAAGCAGGTATTCGGCGGGCTCTTCTCCGCCCGGCAGTTCGACGGGCACCCGCCCCGCCCGCTGTACTTCCTCCTCGGCCTGTTCGGCGCCCTCGCCCTGCTGAACGCGGCCATGACCCTGTTCCGTTCCCAGCGGATGACCGCCGCCCTCCACGGGGACGAGGAGCCCCGGCTCCGCGCCCTCCTCGGCGCGTACGGCCGGGCCGACTCCCTCGGATACTTCGCGACCCGACGCGACAAGGCCGTGGTCTTCGCCCCGAACGGCAAGGCGGCGGTGACGTACCGGGTGGAGGCCGGCGTCTGCCTGGCCAGCGGCGACCCGGTCGGCGACCCCGCCGCCTGGACCCCCGCCATCGACGCGTGGCTGGCGGTGGCCCGCCGCTACGGATGGCAGCCGGCCGTCATGGGCGCCTCCGAGGACGGCGCGACCGCGTACGCCCGCTCCGGACTCAGCGCCCTCCAGCTCGGGGACGAGGCGATCCTCCACGTCGCCCACTTCGACCTCGACGGCCGGGACATGCGCGTCACCCGGCAGGCCGTGAACCGGGTCAAGCGGACGGGGGCCACCACCGTCATCCGCCGCCACGCCGCGCTGTCCGAGGACGAGATGCAGATGATCGTCGACCGGGCCGACCGGTGGCGCGACACCGAGACGGAACGCGGCTTCTCCATGGCCCTCGACCGGCTCGGGGACCGCGAGGACGGGGACTGCCTGCTCGTGGAGGCCCTCGACGCGCAGGGCGAACTGATCGCGCTGCTGTCCTTCGTCCCCTGGGGCAAGGACGGCATCTCCCTCGACCTGATGCGCCGCGACCGCTCCGCCCCGAACGGGGTCATGGAGTTCATGGTCGCGCAGCTGTGCGCGGCCGCCCCCGGCCTCGGCGTACGCCGGATCTCCCTGAACTTCGCCGTGTTCCGCTCCGCCTTCGAGGAGGGCGGCCGGATCGGCGCCGGGCCGGTCCTCAAGCTGTGGCGCAAACTCCTGCTGTTCTTCTCCCGCTGGTGGCAGCTGGAGGCCCTGTACCGCTCCAACGTCAAGTACGGGCCCGAGTGGTACCCGCGGTTCCTCTGCTACCAGGACGCAGGCTCCCTCGCCCGGGTCAGCCTCGCCTCCGGCATCGCCGAGGGGTTCGTCTCCGTACCGAGCTTGCGCACCCTCTGGGGCAACGGCCACCCCAAGGGCCTCACCAACCCCGCCACCACCGCGGGCCTGCCGTCCATCGACTCCCTGGGCCTGGACCTGGTCGGGGAGGACGGCGAACGGGCGAGGGCCGAGCGGCTGCCCGACCAGGTCCGGGTCCGCCACGCCAAGATGGAGCGGATCCGCGCCGGCGGCACCGACCCCTACCCGGTCGTGATCCGCCGGCGCACCCACACCGTCGCCGAGCTGAAGGCCGCCCACCCCGGCTACCCGCCGGGCGCCCGCACCGGCGAACGGGTCACCCTCGCCGGCCGGGTGATGGTCGTGCGCGACCTCGGCGGCGTCGTCTTCGCCGTCCTGCGCGACTGGACCGGCGACACCCAGCTGATGCTCACCCGGGACGAGGCCGGACCCGCAGTACTCGGATCCTTCACCTCCCAGGTGGACTTCGGCGACCACGTGGTGGCGAGCGGCGAGGTCGGCACCAGCAGGTCCGGCGCGCTGTCGGTGGTCGTCGACGACTGGCAGCTCACCGGCAAGTGCCTGCGCCCCCTCCCCGACAAGCGCAAGGGCCTCGCCGACCCGGAGGCCCGCGTCCGGCGCCGCTACCTCGACCTGGTGGCGAGCCCCGAGGCGCGGGACGTCGTACGGGCCCGCTCCAGCGCAGTGCAGGCCCTGCGCCAGGGGCTGCTGGACCGCGGCTACCTGGAGGTCGAGACCCCGATGCTCCAGCAGATCCACGGCGGCGCGAACGCCCGGCCCTTCCGCACCCACATCAACGCCTACGACCTCGACCTGTACCTGCGCATCGCCCCCGAGCTGTACCTCAAGCGGCTGTGCGTCGGCGGCATGGAGAAGGTCTTCGAAATGGGCCGCACCTTCCGCAACGAGGGCGTCTCCTACAAGCACAACCCCGAGTTCACGATGCTGGAGGCCTACCAGGCCTTCGCCGACTACGACGTCATGCTCGACCTCACCCGCGACCTCATCCAGGGCGCGGCGACGGCCGCCTTCGGCTCGCCGATCGCCCACAAGGCCGGGCCGGACGGCAAGCTCGTCGTCCACGACATCTCCGGCACCTGGCCGGTCAAGACCATGTACGGGGCGATCAGCGAGGCCCTCGGCGAGGAGGTCGACGCCGACACCGAGGAACACGTACTGCGCCGGCTCTGCGACCGGGCCGCCGTCCCGCACGCCCCCGAGGACACCCGCGGCGACGTCGTCCTGGAGATGTACGAGCGGCTCGTGGAAGAGCGGACCAAGCTGCCCACCTTCTACAAGGACTTCCCGACCGACGTCTCCCCGCTCACCCGGCAGCACCGCAAGGATCCGAGGCTCGCCGAGCGCTGGGACCTGGTGGCCTTCGGCACCGAACTGGGCACCGCCTACTCGGAACTGACCGATCCCGTCGAGCAGCGCCGCCGCCTCACCGCGCAGTCGCTCCTCGCGGCGGGCGGCGACCCGGAGGCGATGGAACTCGACAACGACTTCCTCGACGCCCTGGAATACGCCATGCCGCCGACCGGCGGACTCGGCATCGGCGTCGACCGCCTGGTCATGTTCCTCACGGGCCTGACGATCCGCGAGACGCTGCCGTTCCCCCTGGTGCGACGCGGCTGAACGGGTGAGCGAGCGGGGGAGCCTCCGCGCCTCTCGACATCCGCGGGGATGTCGTTGATACGTAGTAATAATGAAAAATGACGAGCCGACAGTAGGGCGACGCATGCTCCTGCGTACCGCCGTCTTCCTCGGAATCGCCGCCGCGTCCGGACTGGTCACCGCGGGCGAGTCACACACCCCGCCCCAGGGCGCCGCCGGGCCCGCCCCGGCGGGGGGCCCGCCCGCCGGAGCCCCCGGACTGCTCCCCGCCGGACCGCCCGAAAAGTCCTACCGGCTCCGGCCGATGACCGCCGAGGCGCCCGCGCGGCCGCCCGTCACGAAACCCGCCGTACGCGCCCGGCCCCTCCTCGCGCTGCCCGACGACGCGGCCCACGCCAGCGCCATGGCGCTCACCTTCGACGACGGCCCCGACCCCCGCTACACCCCCGCCATCCTCGACACCCTCGCCCGGTACCAGGTCCGGGCGACGTTCTTCGTCTGCGGGGAGATGGCCACCGACAACCGTGACCTGCTGCGCCGGATGGTCACCGAAGGGCACGTCATCGGCAACCACACCTGGACGCACCCGCTCATCCCCCAGCTCAGCCGGCCCGCACTGCTCTCCGAGATCGGCCGCACCAGCGAGGTCGTCCAGCAGACCGTGGGGGAGGCGCCCCTGTGGTTCCGGGCCCCCTACGGGGCCTGGAACCGGGCCGCCTTCGAGATCGGCGCCGATCTGGGCATGGAGCCGCTCGCCTGGACCCTCGACACCCTCGACTGGAAGGAGCCCGGGACCACCGCCATCGTCTCCCGGGTCGAGGCGGGAGCCGGGCCGGGCGTGATCGTGCTGAACCACGACGCCGGCGGCGACCGCACGCAGAGCGTCCAGGCACTCGCCACCTACCTGCCTCAACTCCTGGCGCGCGGCTACCGGATGACCCTTCCCGTGCTGCCGCCCCGCTGAGACGGCGGCCCTCGGCGGGCGGGATCTCCGTCGGCGGGCCCGCCGAGGGATGAGCTCCGTCGGCGGGCCCCCGCGCGAGCGGCTTCGGCCGGACGGCCGGCCCGGTGCGAGCGGCCCGGTGCGAGCGGTCCGGTACGAGCGGCCCTGCCTCAGCAGTCCGGCCTCAGCGGGCCGCCACCATCCGGGCGAAGACGACCACGTTGCCGTCGTAACCCTTGTCCTTCGAGTAGCCGCCGCCACAGGTGATCACCCGCAGCTCCGGGTGTCCGGTGTCCCCGTACACCCGGGCACCGGGAAAGGCGTCCTTGGAGAACACCTCCACGCCGTACACCTCGAACACCGCCGTGCGTCCGTCGTAGCGCTCCACCTCGATCCGGCTGCCCGGCTTCGTCGACCCGAGGCCGTAGAACACCGCCGGGCCCTGCGCGTTGTCCACGTGGCCCACGATCACCGCCGATCCCTGCTGGCCCGGCGAGATGCCGTTCAGGTACCAGCCGGCGAGGTTCCGGTCCTGTGGCGGCGGTGCGTCGATCCAGCCCTGGGCGTCCAGCCCGACCGTCATCACCGGCGCGTCCACGCTGATCGACGGGATCCGGATGCGCTGGACCGACGAGTGTTCCAGCACCTCCATGTCCGACGGCGGCGTGGGCGGATTCGCCGGCAGCTGGTCCGCGCGCACGGCGACCGCCGCCGCCGCGGTGGGCTGCGGGGGGCCGTCCTCGGCGTTCGCTCCGTTGCGCATCATGGCGAGGCCGCTGAGCATGACCAGCGCGAGCACGCCCCAGGGGGAACGTCTCCTCGGCCGCTGCTCACTCTCGTCCTCGGTCATGGCTCTCCCTTCCCGACGCGGGGGTCCCGACCCGCGTTCCATTCCCACCCCGGTACGCCCTACTTCACGCACGTTAAGGGCGACCGCACGAGACGGCGATCGGGGAGGGGCGAACGGGTGGCGGGGCCGGCACGCGACCGGAAGGGGGCCGTAAGGGGTGCACCCATCCAGGTAATCGTCACATAAATGACTGACGCCTCGTGACCTGCGGATCCGTCAGATTCCCCGCACGCGCTTCGGCGTGTCGCTCAACCGGGCGGCCCAAAGGTGGAAATGCGCTGGTTGCGGACCACCCCGAGGGTTCGTGATGGGAGGCGTTCTCGTCGATCTGCCCGGAGCCACCGCCCCGGGGCGCTTTCCGCTGGAGGTTCCACCATGCGTGTTTTCCGCGCTCTCACCGTGACCGCGGCGGCTTGCGCCGCGATCGGACTCAGTGCCACGTTCGCCACCGCGAACTCCCCGCAGGGCGGCGGCAACGGGCCCAGCAACGTCACGGTCAACCCGTACTCCGTACACCAGGGTTCCGTGATGCAGGTCAGCGCGGCGGGCTGCGGCCGCGGCGGCACCGTCTGGTCGCACGGCAACTTTCCGCAGACGAACCTTTCGGCCGGCTCCATCGGCTTCGCCACCGTCCGGATCTTCAACCACGCCTCGCCGGGCCACCACACGCTGTCCGTCAAGTGCCACGACAACAGCCTGGTCGCCACGCACCGCTTCACGATCCTCGCGGGCAACGGCGCCCAGGGCGGCATCGGCGGGTCCTTCGGCCCGTCCGCCGCCGAAACCGCCATCGGCGCGGGTCTGGTCGGCGCCGCGGCGCTCGGCGCGGGCGTGCACGTCATGCGCCGTCGTCGCCCGGTCGCGGCGGGCCGGGCCTGACCCCGTCCGCCGTACGGGCCGGCCGTGGCTGCCCGACCTGACGTACCGCCGGGGGGCCCCGGGCCCGGGGGGGGGGCCCCGGGGCCCCGCGGGCGGCGGCCGGGGCCCCCCGCCCCCGCGGGGCGGTGGGGGTGCCCAAGCGCCCGGGGCGGCCCGGCG
>NZ_JBEXPG010000075.1:0-42275 GCF_040611935.1 Streptomyces sp. NPDC006512
GGCCCGGCCCGGCGTGGGGGGCCGGGCCGGACCCCGCAGGAGGCGGGTCAGGGGGTGAGGGTCCAGCGCTGGGCGGCGGCGCCCGTGCAGGCGGCCCGGGTGAGCCGGGTCCCGTCGGCGGTGCCGGACCCGGCGGGGGCGAGGCACTGGCCGACGGTACGGAGGCTGCCGTCGGGGGCGGTCTGCCACTTCTGGCCGGGGCCGGCGCCGCAGGTCTGGACGGTGACCTTCGCGGGGTCCGTGCCGTCGAGGCAGACCCCGGCGAGGCCGGTGAGGCGGCCGTCCGGGCGCAGCGTCCAGCGCTGGTTCGGGCCGCCGTGGCAGGAGTACAGGGTGGGTTCGGTGCCGGGGGTCGTGGCGCTGTGCGGGAGGTCCGCGCAGCGCCCGGAGGCGGCGTTGACGAGGGTGGCGTCGGCCGGGAGGGGGGCCGGCCTGCCGGTGAGGGTGAGTTCGGCGACGCTGGTCCACGGGCCGCGGCCGCCCGCCTCGGTCAGGGCCCTGAGGCGGAGGTAGCGGCCGGTCCTGGGGGCGAGGGTGACGGTCCGCGCGGCCGGGGTGTCGGCGAAGGTGCCGGTGGCGGCCGGGGTGCCCCAGTCGGTGGTGGTGTCCGAGACGTGGACCTCGTAGGCGCCGATCCTGCCGTTGGTCCCGCCGTCCTGGCGGGGCAGGTAGCCGAGTCCGTCGACGGTGTGGCGGGCTCCGAGGTCGAGGACGATCTCGTGCGGCAGGGCGGCGGGGGTGCCGGAGGACCAGGCCGTGTGCCAGAAGGTGGCCGGGTCGCCGTCGAAGGCGTTGGCGGCGGCGCCGTTCTCGGCCGTGGTCTCCTGGCTGTCGGCGGAGACCAGGCTCCACCCTGCCCGGTCCAGGGGCGGCGAGGAGACCGGGACGGGTTCGGCCGCCGGGACGGTGACTCCGGTGGCGGTGACGGTGAAGGCCCCCGCCTTCGTACCGGTCTTGACCCACAGGACGCCCGCGCGGTCGGCCGGGTCGAAGAACCAGCCCGTCGCGGCGGCGTCGTAGGCGCTCTTGGTGGTGAGGCGGGTCAGCGGGGTGCCGTCCGCGGTGAGGGCGCCGGGGGCGGAGGCCACGTGGAGGCTGAACTCGTAGCCGCGGGAGGCGGGTTTGCCCCGGTAGCTGCCGGTGGGGGCGCCGACGGAGACGGTGACCGTACCGGATCCCGTCGCGGGGGCGGTGACGTCCACGCGCTGGCGGGCGTAGGCGCCCGATTCGTGGGCCCGGGTGAGGCCGTCGTCCTCGTAGAGGCTGAAGGTGGAGGCGCCGCGGGGGTGAATGTCGTAGGTGAGGGTGGAGACCGGCTTCTCCCCGGTGTGGTTCATCTGCGGCCACATCGGGACGATCGCGCCGCCCTTGACGAACAGCGGCAGGGTGTCGAGGGGGGCGCTGTAGCCGTTCAGCCAGCCGGGTCCGGCGTACGTCCTGCCCGTCCAGTAGTCGGTCCAGGTGCCCGCGGGCAGGTAGATGCCGTCGCGCACCGCGGTGTCGGAGACGACCGGGGCGACGAGGAAGGAGTCGCCCGCCATGAACTGGCCGCTGGTGGCGTTGCCGCGGGCCACCGGGTCGTCGGGGTACTCCAGGACCATGGCGCGCGTGCTGGGCACCCCGCTCTCGTGGGCGACGCGGCTCATCGTGTACAGGTAGGGCATCAGCCGCATCTTCAGCTGGAGGTACTTGCGGTTGACGGAGAGGTACGGCTCCGCGAACCGCCAGGGCTGCTTGTCCTGGTAGCCGGCCGAGGGGTTGGTGGCGCCCCAGCCGGACATGGTCATGAAGGCGGGGGTGAAGGCCTTCCACTGGAGGTCGCGGACGTACGTCTTGGGGCTGCCGCCGAAGATGCCGTCGACGTCACCGGCGGCGTAGTTGAGGCCGGACAGTCCGGCGCCGGTGATGGCGGGGACGTGCCAGCGCATGTCGTCCCAGGTGCCGTGGGTGTCGCCGGTCCAGACGACGGCGTTGCGCTGGGTGCCCGCCCAGCCGTCGACCGTCCAGACGTACCGGCGGGCGTCGGAGTTCTTCTCGATGCCCTCGACCGCCTGCCGCACCCCGTCGAAGGCGTACTTGTAACCGCTGCCGATCCAGGCGACGTCGGTCTTGACCCCACGGCTGCCGGCCGTGCCCACCTCGTCGGCGATGGAGCCGAGACCGGTGGAGGTCCACAGGCCGGTCTGGAAGCCCTTGGCCTTCAGGGCGTCGACGGTGGACTTCAGGGGCTTGGTGTAGCCGCACCCGTAGCCGTCGTTGGGCAGGAACCAGCCCGAGGGCATGTCGGCGGCACGGGCGTCGGCCGCGTACCCGACGACGTCGGGGGTGGTCTGGTGACGGAGGCGGCCGTGGTCGCCCTGGTAGTCGGGGTTGGAGGCGTTGAAGCAGTCGGCGTTGCCGAGTTCGAAGCCCCACTGGGGTGCCATGAAGGGTTTGCCGCTGACGTCGGTGTAGGCGTCGAGGACGGACTTGAGGGAGGTCCCGGTGAAGTACCAGGCGTCGAAGCGGTTCTCGTCGTGGGTGAGGGCCGTGGGCGCGTCGAAGGCGTACGAGCCGGGGGCCCAGGTGTTGCGCATGACGCCGTAGCCGTTGGTGGACATGTAGAAGGGGGCGGGGCTGGCGTTGTCGTTCTCGCGCCACTTGTTGTCGACGGCGACGGGGACGGTCTTGCCGCGCAGCGCCCATTCGCCGAGCCGCAGGCCGGTGCCGTAGAACTGTTCGTCGGCTCCCCGCGCGAGGTACTGGGTGGTCTTGCCGCCGCCCCAGGTGGTGGGCCGCGTCTCCTGCCAGACGAGGGTGGAGTCGTCGGCGCGGTAGACCGAGAACCGCAGGGGCGACTTCTCGACGTGGATGGACAGCGCGCCGGTGGTGATCCGGTAGTGGGTGCCCGCGTCCGAGTAGGCGGTGTCCACCGGGCCGAAGTCGGTGGTGGGCGCCAGGTCGGAGCCGGCCGGATCGTCGGTGAAGGAGCCGTCGGGCGACAGCCAGAGCCGGAAGACGTCGGCACGGGCGACGGTCACGCGGGCCTTGGCCCCGCTGGACGTGCTGACGGTGAACGTGCCGCCGGCCCGGGTGAAGCCGGTGACCGTCCCGGCGGTCGCGGCCGGTGCGCTCGCGCCCGTCGGCGGGGCGGATCCGGCGGCGCGCGCGGTGGCCGGTCCGGCGGCGGCGAGGCCCGCGACCGCGAGGGCGGCGGCGAGCAGCGCCTTGAGCGGGGACCGCAGGACCCGGCGGGCGGGGGTCGCGCGCGGGTGGCCGGTGCGGCGGGCGGGTGGGGGGTCGTGCCGGTCGCGCCTCGTGCTCGGTGTCATGGGGCAGCTCCTCGTGCGGTCCGGATCGCGGACACACCTCTTTGGCATGCTCCCGGCAACATAGCGGTCCCGGCGCTCCGTTTGAAGGAAGTTGCTCGAAGTCGTCGCCTACCACGCAGCTTTGAGCACCGCACGGCCCGTGCGCACACAACACGACGCCCCCGGCGCGCCGTTGCGGCGGCCTGCCGGGGGCGAGGGCGGACCGGCCCGTCAGCCGGTGGTGACGCGGATCTTGGACTGGCCGTGGCCGAGGCGCTCCCAGTCCTCCATGAAGCGGGCCTTCAGTCCGTGCTTGGCCGCCAGGTCGACCAGGGTCTGCGTGCGGTAGTAGAAGTCCTCGCGCAGGACCTGGTGTTCGGTGCCCTCGGTGCGGTCGAAGGTGAAGTCGAACCAGCCGCCCGGCGCCAGTACCCGCCCCACGTGGGCGAGGCACTCGTCGATGATCCCGATCGGCGAGTGGGAGAAGACGCTGTGCGCGTGCACCACGTCGAAGTGGTGGTCGGGCAGGAAGTCCAGGGTCAGGTCCTGGGTGATGGTGAGGTGCGGCAGCTTGTCCTGGAGTCCGCGCCCGGTCAGGGTCTGCTTGGCGGCCATGAGGATGTCGGGCGAGATGTCGATGCCGTAGTAGTGGCCCGTCTCCAGGTGCTCGATGAACCGCCAGCCGGCCCGCAGGTTGCCGCAGCCGATGTCGAGCATGCGGTGCCCGGGCGTCAGGCCGTGCTCCGTCAGGTAGTCGAACTGCATCTTGCCGAGCGCCAGCCAGCGGTCGTGGGTCTGGCTGCCGACGGCCGCCTCCGGATTGCGGCCGGTGTCGGAGGCCATGACGGCCCGGTAGTAGCCCACGTGGTCGGGGTGCTTGAAGCGCAGCCAGCTGTCGCGGGCGGCACGCCGCACGTAGGGGGCGATGCGGGTCGGGTTGCCCAGCGCGTAGCGGACCTTGTGGGCGACGCTGGCGCGGTCGGCGGTCAGGTTCTTCTTGGTGGCCATGAGGGGTCCCCCCTGGGGTACGGAGAAGAGGTGCGGAGAAGACCTGCGGTGGCTGTACGGGCGGCGCGGGGCGCCCCGTACGGCGGCGGTCGGTCCGTACGGAGGTCAGGCCGTACGGCGGTAGGTCGTACGGAGGTCAGGCCGTACGGCGGCGCAGGACGGTCAGGGTGACGGCGATCAGGACGGCCGCCAGGCCCAGGTAGAGCGCGGTGTCGATCCACTGGAAGGTCCAGAAGTCGCCGCTGGGATAGACCTTGTGGAAGCGGCTGACGAACCCGTGCTCCTCCATGCACAGCCGGGCCTCCTCGCCGGAGGTGCGGCACACGTCGTTGATGGAGAACTCCCGGCCGTCCGGCGTGAGGTAGCCGAACTCGCCCGTGGACCAGGCGCTGCCGACGCGCCGCTTCGGCGTCATGCCCGGGGTGATCCTGGTCTCCGGGTCGATCCAACTGGTCCGGAAGAAGGTCATGGCCAGCATGACCGTGCCGATCACGCCGAAGGCCGCCCCCATGGCCGGCAGGACCTTGCGGGCCAGCAGTCCGGCGAGGGTTCCGGCGGCGAGCGCGAACAGGGCGCCGGCCAGCGGGGCCGGGCCGGTCGCGTTGTAGATCGCGGCGTCGTGCCAGTAGGGACCGTCGAGGGTGTTGGCGATGGGCAGCCAGTACCAGGCGACGAGGGCCGCGACGACCGCCGAGGCCAGGACGGCGAAGAGGGCCGCGAGGCCGAAGCGGGCGGCGAACCAGCCGCGCGGGCCGACGCCCTGGGTGAGGGCCACCTTGAAGGTGCCGCTCTCCAGCTCCCGGCCGATGAGCGGGGCACCCCAGAACACGCCGATGAGGGCCGGGACCGCCAGGCCGAGCGTGCCGAGCATGCGGATGCGGCCGGTGTTCTCGTCCATGATCTCGAAGGTGGCGGGGCCCTCGCACTCGCCGTTCCAGCCGGGGCAGGGCACCCACCCGTACTCCTCGATGAGCTGCACCATCCCGGAGCGCTGGTACGCCACCCACACCGCGCAGCCGACGAGCAGGAGCGTACCGGCCAGGATCAGCAGCCGCTGCTGGCGCCAGGCCAGCCAGAGCGCGCCCTTCATGCGGCCGCCTCCGTCTTCTCGGTGGGGTGGGCGGCGGGGCGCGGAGCGCGCAGGTGTGCGAGCAACAGGGTTTCCAGGGAAGGGGTTTCGGCGATCCAGCGGTCACCGGGGACGAACGGGTCCCCTGGAGGCGTCCGGACGAGGGCGGTGACCTGACGGCCGCTGGCGGCGGCGTGCACGACGGCACGGCGGTCGAACGAGCGGGGCAGGCCGTCGGCTTCCATCGGGTCGGCGCGGCCGGTGAGCCAGGCGTGCCCCTCGCAGAGCTCCTGGACGTCCCCGGCCAGCCGGACGCACCCCCGCTGGAGGAGGACCACGTGGTCGCAGACGTCCTCCATCTCGGCCAGGACGTGCGAGGACATCAGGATGCCGGTGCCGCGTTCGGCGGCCTCCGCCATGAGCAGGGACATCACCTCGTGCCGGGCGAGCGGGTCGAGGTCGGCGAGCGGCTCGTCCAGCAGGAGCAGGTCCGCGCGCTTGCCGAGGACCAGGGACAGGGCGACCCTGGTGCGGTTGCCGCCGGACAGGGAGCCGATCCGGGCCCGGAAGGGGATGTCCCCCTGGCGTACGAGCCGTTCGGCGGCGGACTGGTCCCAGTGGCGCGGGTTGAGTCTGCTGCCCATGTGCAGGGTCTCCTCGACGGTGAAGCCGGGGTAGAGCGGCTTCTCCTGCGCGAGGTAGGCGGTGCGGCGGCGGGCCTCGGGGGTGCCGGGGGCGGCACCGAAGACGCGTATCTCGCCGCCGGACGGGCGCATCAGGCCCGCGGCGAGCTGGAGCAGCGTGCTCTTGCCCGCGCCGTTGGGGCCGACGAGCGCGGTGATGCGGCCCGGGGGCAGCTCCACGTCGCACCCGTGCAGGGCCGGCCTGCCGCCGAACTCCCGCCCGAGGCCCGTCGCCCGTAGTGCCGGAGCGTGGGTCGGATCGCTCACGCCGTTTCCTCTCTCGACGGACCGGGCCCCTGGGGCCCGGAGGTGCTGAAGCTTTCGTCCACGGTCGCCGCGATGAGCGCCGTGATGTCCTCGCGGCCGAGTCCCGCCTCGCGCGCCTGGAGCATCCAGGCGGCCAGGGCGAGGCGCAGCGGCGAATCGGCCGCCGCCCCGGGGTGGGACAGGGACCGGCGCACGAAGGTGCCGGCGCCGGGGCGCGGCTCGACGAGCCCTTCGCGCTCCAGCTCCCGGTACGCCTTCAGGACGGTGTTCGGGTTGATGGCGGTCGCCGCGACCACTTCACGGGCCGTCGGCAGCCGGTCGCCCGGTTCGAGCACACCCAGGCGCAGCGCCTGCTTCACCTGGGTGACGAGCTGCAGATAGGTGGCTACGCCGCTGCGACGGTCGACTCGGAATTCCATCAGCTCCACCTCATTCCACTAACACGTTAGTGGAATAGTGCAGGGTGGAGGCGGGCCCGTCAAACGGCGCGGAGTATGACCGAACCGTCACAGGCTCCGAAGGGTGGAACGCGCAGGCCGCGAGGCACATCTAGGGGTTCGGCGGGCCCTGACGCGGGACCCGCCGACGAGTCGGCGAGAACCGGCCGGCCGACGCGCGAGCGGCCGGGCCGGGTGTGAGCAGCAAGGTGGGGCGCTGGAATGAAGGCGGAAACGGTGGCGGGCGAGGCGACGGCGGCCGGTGGCGACGGAACGCCGGAGGGCGGGAACGCCGTTCCGGCCCCGGACCCGGCCCTGCGGGACACCACCACAGGGGGGACTCCGGAGGACCGGGCGGAGGACGCCGCGGGCGTGCCCGGTTCCGGGGACGGGAAGCGGATCGCTCCGGGCGGGGACGAGCCCGTACAGGACGCCGCCGCGGGCGGGGGCGAGTCGGCTCCGGAGGACTCCGATACGGACTCGGACGCGGACGCGGACGCGCCGGAACGCGCGGACGAGGGCGCGCCGGCCGGGGAGGCCGAAGCGGACGTCGAGGCGGACGTCGAAGCGAGCGCCGGCGCCGAGGACCCGGCCGAACTTCCGTCGGGCGACGACGAGTCCGCGGCGGCGGGCGAAGCCCCCCGCGAGGCTGCGCCAGCAGCCGGGCCGAGCGGCACCGCGGATGACGACGACGCGGACGACGGCGAAGCGGACGGGGGCGCACCGGCCGGGCCCGACGCCGGGTCGGAAGCCGGTGCGCCGCGGCCGGCACAGGACCACGCGCCGGACGACGCCCCGGCCAACGCCACGGAGGCGGAAGAGGCCGACGCGACGGACGAACCCTCCTCGACGACCGCGGCCGGCACCGAACCGGGCGACGACGCAGGCGACGCGGACGACCGGGACGACGCGAACGGCGCAGGCGACTCGGACGGCGCGGACGACCCGGACGACGGCACCGCAGCGCCCGAGGCAGGAGCCGGCGCCGGTCCCGACGCCGATGCGGGAACCGGTACGCCGGACGCCGCCCCGGCCGCACCCACGGCGGAGGACGCGCCCGACGATGCGGACGAACCCGCGGAGGAGGCCGGAGCCGCCACCGCGGCGGCGGCAGACGCACCGGCCGGAGCCGCGCCGGGCGAAGGCGCTGCCGCCGGCACCTCCGTACGCCGGACCCCGTCCTGGGCCAAGCCCGACGCGGAGCGCGGGGCGCCGGAGCCGGCCCGGGACCGCACCCCGGACACCGCCTCCGGCGGGCCCCGCGAGGCCGACGCCGCTGCCGGGCCGAAGGGCGGTAAGACGGGGGCCGACCGGACCGGGGCCGGTGACGAGTCCGATGCCGAGCGGACCAGTACGTTCGTCGCGCTCAAGGACCCCGGCAGGCCCGCACCCGTGGCCGTCGCCGCGCGGCCCGTCGCGGAGCCGCCCGTGGTGGAGCCGACGCGGGAGGCGCCGCTGCCTCCGCTCGACCTGCTGGCCGAACTGACCAACACCGCTCCCCCGCCGGAGACCACGCGCCGCACGCTCACGCGCCGCGTCAAGGTGTGGACGCCGATCCTGCTCCTGCTCGCCGCCGCCGCCACCGGGGCCCAGCTGATGCGTCCCCTCCCGGCGCCGCAGCTCGTCGCCGGGTCGACGACGTACACCCTGGAGGGGACCACCTCGATCCCCTGGCCGGCGAAGGGCCAGGCGGCGGTGCGCGTCCCGGGCTCCGGAGAGATCGGGACCTTCGGCGAGCAGAAGCCCATGCCGACGGCCAGCGTGGCGAAGGTGATGACGGCCTACGTCATCCTCAAGGAGCACCCGCTGCGCAAGGGCGAACCGGGGCCGCGCATCGAGGTCGACGCCAAGACGGTGGCCGACGGCAACTCCGACGACGAGTCGCGGATCGAGGGGCTGACCGCGGGGACGACCTTCAGCCAGCAGGACATGCTGAAGATGCTGATGATCCCCTCCGCGAACAACATCGCCCGCCTGCTGGCCCGTTGGGACTCGGGCAGTGACTCGACGGACGCCTTCGTCGCGAAGATGAACGCCGCCGCCAAGGAACTCGGCATGAACGACACCACGTACACGGATCCCAGCGGCCTGGACTCCGGGACCGTCAGCACCGCGGCCGACCAGCTCAAGCTCGGGGAAGCGGTCATGAAGGAGGAGGTGTTCCGTGCGATCGTCGCGCTTCCCAGCGCGACCATCGAGGGCCTGCCCAAGCCGATCGAGAACAACAACAGCAGCCTGCTGCTGTCCAACGGGCTGAGCATCAAGGGCATCAAGACCGGGTCGAGCACGCCCGCCGGCGGCACCCTGCTGTGGGCGGCCTACAAGACGGTCGGGGACGAAACCCCGCTGATCCTGGGCGCGATGATGGAACAGCGCGTCGACGGCCCGGACCCGAACGCCTTCAAGGCCCTCGGGTTGGTGAAGGAGAACAGCCGCAAGGTGATCGAGGCCGTCCGTACGGCGCTGACCTCGGCGCCGGTGATCCGCAAGGGCCAGGTCGTGGGCCACGTGTCGGACGGCCTCGGCGGGTCGACGCCGCTGGTGGCCACGAAGGACCTCAACGTGATAGCCGTACCGGGCCAGCAGCTGCGGCTCTCGCTCGGCCCCGGCACGAAGCCCGTGCCGCACGAGGCGAAGGCGGGCACCGCGGTCGGTGTCCTCACCGTGGGCGAGGGCGCGGGCGCGAAGTCCGTGCCGGTCGCGGTCGAACGCGCCCTGACCGGGCCGTCGTTCGGAACCCGGGTGACACGCCTGTCCTGAACCCCGTTCCACCCCGGCCGTCCGGCCGGCGCCACACCCCCGGGCCCCGTCCGGGCCGGCCTTCGCGGGCCGCCCGGGCGGGGCCTACGCGTTGGCGATGACCAGCAGGGTGCGGGCCGCGGCCTCGCGCCCGCCCAGCCCGCAGCGGTGCGGTACCTCGCCGCGGTGGTGGGCGCTCTGTCCGGCGCGCAGGACGAGCGGCTCCTCGCCCTCGACCTCCAGGACGATCTCCCCCTCCAGGACGTAGAGGAAGTCCTCCCCCGGGTGTTCGAACCAGCCGCGTTCGCCCTGCCCCGGTTCGAAGTGGTGCTCGTAGGCCTCCATCAGGCCGCTGCGCCCGCCCGGGATGAGCACCTGGGCCACCTGTCCGGCGGCCTCGCTCACGCGGATGACCTGCGGGTCGCTCTCGTGACTGACGACTCCGGGCCGGTCCGGGGGCCGCAGGAAGGTCCCCGGTGTCACGTCGAGGGCCTCGGCGATCCGGTAGATCGAGCTGAGGCTGGGCGTGGCCAGGCCGCGTTCGAGCTGGCTGAGGAAGGGCTGCGACAGGCCCGATCGGGTGGCCAGTACGGCCATGGAGACGCGGCGGGCGGTACGGCAGCCGCGGATCGCCCGGCCGACCTCGATCGCTTCGGGCGTGGGTTCTGGTCGAGACACGCAGGTGAACGTACCCCATCGCCGATCGGGGGCCCGGGGCTCCCCGGGGAGGTTTCGCACCGCTGCAACACCCCGTTCATAAGCGTGGTCAATTATTGACCTCACTTATGAACGACGTGGTCGACGCGGCCAACGTGGTCGACGCGGTTCAACGAAGGAGTCTTCGCGTGCAAGCCACCCCCTCGCCCACGGGCCGGGCCCTCGGCCGGCTCGGGCCCGCCCTGGGCGCGGCCGGCGCGGTGCTCGCCCTCTGGTCACTGGCCGCCTGGTCCGGCGCGGTGGCCCCGGGGCTGCTGCCCACCCCCGCCGAGACGGCCGCGGCGCTCGTCGAGAGCGCCCGCAGCGGGGTACTGGCCTCCGACCTGGGCGCGAGCCTGGCCCGCGCGGGCCAGGGGTTCGCCCTGGGCTCGCTGATCGGCGGCGCCCTCGGTTTCGCCACGGGGTACCTGCCCCGGCTGTCGGCCGCCGTGACTCCGGTGGTCTCCTTCCTGCGGCCCATCCCGGCCATCGCGCTCGTACCGCTGGCGACGGCCTGGTTCGGCATCGGCGAGAGCGCCAAGCGGTTGCTGATCGCCTACGCCGTCCTGCTCGCCGTCTGGCTGTACGTGCACGACGGGGTGTCCCGCGTACCGGTCTCCCACCTGCGGGCGGCCCGCTCCCTGGGGCTCCGCTGCACCGGCGCTTCACCGAGGTGCTGCTCCCGGCCGCCGCCCCCGCCCTGCTCGCCGCGCTGCGCTACGGGGCCTCGGTGGCGCTGCTGGCCCTGGTCGCCGCCGAACTGGGCGGTGCGGACAGCGGACTGGCGTACCGGCTCCAGGTCGACGGCCAGTTCCTGCGGGTGGACCGGATGTTCGCGGGGCTGATCGTCCTCGGACTGCTCGGGGTGGCCGCCGATCTCGTACTCGCCGCCGTGGGCCGCCGCTTCGTCCACTGGAGCGCGTCATGAGCCTGACGGTACGGCTGGAGGGCCTGTCGGCCGGCTACGCGAACACCCCCGTCCTGGAACCCACGGACCTGGAGTTCCCCGCGGGGTCGTTCACCGCGCTGCTCGGACCGAGCGGGTGCGGGAAGTCCACGGTGCTGAACACGGTGGCCGGGTTCGTCCGCCCGGCGGCGGGCCGGGTGACGGCCGGCTCCGCGACCGTGGAGGGGCCGGGTCCGGACCGGGGGGTGGTCTTCCAGCACTACGCCCTGTTCCCCTGGCGCACGGCCCGCGGGAACGTCGAGTTCGCCCTCAAGCGCCTCGGGCTGACACGCGCGGAACGCCGCGAACGGGCCCTGGCCGCGCTGGCGGAGGTCGGACTGGCCGACGGAGCGCACAAGTACCCGGCGCAGCTGTCCGGCGGCATGCAGCAGCGCGTGGCGCTGGCCCGCGCCCTGGCCGCGCGGCCCGAAGTCCTGCTGATGGACGAGCCGTTCGGCGCCCTGGACGCGCTGACCCGGACCCGGATGCAGGACCTGCTGCGGGAGCTGTGGCGGCGCAGCGGCACCACCGTGCTCTTCGTGACCCACGACATCAACGAGGCGCTCGCGCTGGCCGAACGGGTCGTCGTCCTCGGCGGCTCGCCGGGCCGGGTGCTGGCCGATCACCCGGTCGAGCCCGGCCCCCCGGACCCGGACCTGCGCAACCTGATCGCCCGCCACCTCGGCGCCGCCTGACGGGGGGCCATGCCCTCGGGCGGCATCCGCCGAACCGGGCGGGCCGCCGTCCCGACCGTCCACGTCCCCCGGCCCTCCGTGTCCCCGCCTTCCCGACCGGGTCGCCTTCCGACCGGGCCCGGCGCCCTGCCGTCCCGGCCGACCCCGGACCCACCCCAGGCCACACCCCGACTCACCGGCATCCCCCTCAGCACACCCCCGACCGCCCCCCTTGGAAGGATCCCGACCCATGCCCAGACCCCGCGCGGTGGCCGCCGTACTGCTGGCTGCCCTGCTCTGCGCGTTCAGCACCGCCTGCGGCGGCGCTCCCGCCGGCCCCGACACGTCCGGCGGGCGACTCGCCGTGACCGTGGCCGGCAGCGACCACCTCGGCGGCGCCCCCGTCCACATCGCCGAGGAACGTTCCCTGTGGGCCGCCGAGGGCGTCGACGCCACGGTCACCACCCTGCCCACCGGCCGGGACGCCCTGAACGCCGTGCTCGGCGGCCAGGCGCAGCTCGGCATCGTGGGCGACCTGCCCGCCGTGACGGCCGCGCTGAGCGGGCGCGACGTACGCGTGGTCGCCGACCTCTCGCGGTTCTCCGACTGGCGGCTGCTGACCGCCACCGACCGCGGGATCACCGGCTTCGCCTCGCTGCGCGGCCGCAAGGTGGGCGTCCCCCGGGGCACCAACGTCGAGTACGCGCTGAGCCGGATGCTCGCCTCGGCGCAGCTGACCGCCGCCGACGTGACCGTGGTCAACCTGACCCCCAACCAGGTCGCGGCGGCGCTGGCCCGCGGCGACGTCGACGCCGGCGTCACCTTCCCCAGCTTCTACGACGCCGCGCGCACCGCCCTCGGCGACCGCTACGCCGAACTGCCCTTCACCGGCTACACGGCGCGGACCCTGCTGGTCGCGGGCCCCTCGGCCAGCGACGAGGCCGTCACGGCGGTCCTGCGTACGGTGCTGCGCGCCCAGCGGGCGTCGGCCGAAGACCCCGCCGCCGCCCGGGCGGCCGTGGTGGCGCAGTCCAAGGGCGCGCTCCAGGCGGGGTACGTCGACGCCTTCCAGCCCCGGTACGCGTACGGCGCGAGCCTGTCCCCCGAGCTGCTGACGCAGCTGACGGACGAGGCCGCCTGGGCGAAGGCCACCCAGTCCCTGCCCGGCGACGCCGACCGGGCGTCCCTGCTGAAGCGGCTGCGCCCGGGCCCGCTGAAGGCCGCCGACCCGTCCGCCGTCACCGTCGGCTGACCTCCCGCACGACGGTGTCCCACCGACCACCACCCACGACCCGTTCACCCCACGCCCCACAGGAGCCCTTCATGACCGTCGACCAGAACACCCTGCGCCGGCGCGGCACCGGCCTGCGCGCCCACGATCCCGAGCGCAGCCACGGCGGCTACACGCTCTACACCCCGATCACGGGGGACGGCGAGATCCACCTCGTCGACATCGAGGGGCGGACCGCCCACACCTGGAACTCCCCGCACCCGCCCGGCCGGCAGGCACAGCTCCTCCCGAACGGCAACCTCTTCTACGCGGCCAAGGACACCTCCGGGCCGACGCTCTTCCCGATCTGGGACGTCTACCACGGCGGCATCTTCCAGGAGCTCGCCCCCGACTCCACGGTGCTGCGCGAGGTCCGGCACCCCTTCCACCACCACGACGCCTCCGTCCTGCGGAACGGCAACCTGCTCGTCACGGTCGTGGAGCCGCTCTCCCCGGCCGACGCCGCCCGCATCCGCGGCGGCATCCCCGGCTCGGAGGCGCCGGGCGGGGTGATCTACGGGGACGTGGTGTACGAGCTGACCTGGGAGGGCGAGACGGTGTGGCGCTGGGCGGCCATCGAACACCTCGACCCCGAGGAGGTTCCGCTGAACCCGCACTTCGCGCGCGAGCACTGGCCAATGGCCAACACCGTCAACGAACTCGCCGACGGCGGGATCGTGGTGGGCTTCCGCAGCGCGTCGACGACGGTGGCCGTCGACCGTGCCGACGGCTCGGTGCGCTGGCGCATCGGGCCCGACGTACTGGCCCAGCAGCACCATCCCCACGAGCTGCCGGGCGGCACCATCCTGGTCTTCGACAACGGCACGTACCGCGACACGACGTCCGTGCCGTACTCGCGGGTGCTGGAGCTGGACCCGGTCACGGGCAAGGAGGTGTGGTCGTACGAGGACAACCCGCCGCAGAACTTCTACAGCCCGTACATGTCGAGCGCGCAGCGGCTGCCGAACGGGAACACCTTCATCGCCGAGGGGTCCTTCGGGCGGCTCTTCGAGGTGACCCCCGAGGGGGACGTGGTGTGGGAGTTCGTGGTCCCGGAGTTCGGTTCGTTCAGCCGGGGCACCGGCCTGGAGTCCTCGCGCGGCGCCCAGAACTCGGTGTTCCGCGCCTACCGGTACGGGGCGGAGCAGATCCCCTGGCTCTGAACGGCGTACGGCCGGTCCCCCCGCTCCCGGCTGCCCGGGGAGGGGGACCGGCCGTGCCGGTGTGGCTGCGTCAGTTGTTCGAACCCACGGTGTTGTCGTGACCCGCGTTGAAGACGTCGTCCGCGGCGAACTGGAACCAGTCGCCGAAGACGAGGGTGTAGTTGTTGCCTTCCGGAACGGTCACGGTCACGTCGGCGCTCGCGACGGAGGCGCCGCCGAAGACGAGGGCGCCGGCGGCGAGGACCGTGAGGACGGAGCGGACAGATCGCATGGATCCACCTTTCGAAAGGGAGGGGGCAAGCACCGAAGGTAGGCAACGGCGGCCCGGCTGTCCCGGCGCCCGACCGCGCGGGCGCGAGTCCCATCCGAATGGACCAGCCGCGCGGACCGGCCTGCCGACCGGCGTACGGACCGGCCTACGGCCTCCCGGCGGGCGGTGGCCGGAAGCAGCCCCACGGAGGTGAACGCGGGGCTACGGGCTGGTAACTTGCGCGGGTTGATCAAGGCCGGGGGGCCCGGTTGCACCCTGCCGCCCGGCAGAGCCACCCCCCGAGCAAGGAACCACATTGGCCCGCACCGTCCGCACGACGGCCCTCGCCTTCGTACTGTCCGCCGCGCTGCTGCCCGCGGCCCCGGCCTTCGCCGCCGACGCCCCCGCACCCCACCTGGACGCCGTGGAGCAGACCCTGCGCCAGGTGTCCCCCGGCCTGGAGGGCTCCGTCTGGGAGCGCACCGCCGGGAACCGGCTGGGCGCCTCCGCGCCCGGCGGCGCCGACTGGCTGCTCCAGACGCCCGGCTGCTGGGGCGACCCCACCTGCACCGACCGGCCGGGCACCCGCCGGCTGCTCGACAAGACGCGGGAGGACATCTCCAAGGCCCGCCAGAGCGTGGACATATCGACGCTGGCCCCCTTCCCCGACGGCGCGTTCCAGGACGCGATCGTGGCCGGGCTGAAGGAGGCCGCGCAGCAGGGCAACCGGCTCCAGGTCCGCGTCATGGTCGGCGCCGCGCCGATCTACCACGCCAACGTGGTGCCGTCCTCGTACCGCGACGAGCTGGTCACCCGGCTCGGCCCGGACGCCGCGAACATCACCCTCAACGTGGCGTCGATGACGACCTCGAAGACGGCGTTCTCCTGGAACCACTCCAAGCTGGTCGTCGTGGACGGCGAGTCGGTGATCACCGGCGGCATCAACAGCTGGAAGAAGGACTACCTCGACACCGCGCACCCGGTGAGCGACGTCGACCTGGCGCTGTCCGGTCCGGCGGCGGGTTCCGCCGGCCGGTACCTGGACACCCTGTGGGACTGGACCTGCCGCAACAAGGGGAACTGGAGCTGGAGCGCCGCCTGGTTCGCCTCCTCGAACGGCGCCGGCTGCCTCCCGACCCTGCCCCGGCCCGCCTCCCCGCCCGCGGGCGGTGACGTTCCCGTCCTGGCCGTCGGCGGTCTGGGCGTGGGCATCCGGCAGAACGACCCCGCGTCGGCGTTCCGCCCCGCCCTGCCGACGGCCCCCGACACCAAGTGCGGCATCGGGCTGCCCGACCGGACCAACGCCGACCGGGACTACGACACGGTCAACCCGGAGGAGAGCGCACTGCGCGCCCTGGTGGCGAGCGCCACCGAGCACATCGAGATCTCCCAGCAGGACGTCCACGCGACCTGCCCGCCGCTGCCCCGCTACGACGTCCGGCTGTACGACGTGCTCGCCGCGAAGCTGAACTCCGGGGTCAAGGTGCGCATCGTCGTCAGCGACCCGGCGAACGGGGGGCTGGTCGGCAGCAACGGCTACTCGCAGATCAAGTCCCTGTCGGAGGTCGGCGACGCGCTGCGCGGCCGGCTGACGGCACTGACCGGTGACGAGGGCCGCGCGAAGGCCGCGATGTGCCAGAACCTCCAGCTGGCGACGTTCCGCTCCTCGGACAGCCCGACCTGGGCGGACGGCAAGCCGTACGCCCAGCACCACAAGCTGGTCTCGGTGGACGACTCGGCCTTCTACATCGGCTCGAAGAACCTGTACCCGTCCTGGCTCCAGGACTTCGGCTACATCGTCGAGAGCCCGGCCGCGGCCCGCCAGCTCGCGACCGGCCTGCTGGCACCGCAGTGGCGCTACTCCCAGGCCACGGCGACGTACGACCACACCCGAGGCCTCTGCGCTCCCTGACCACCGAGCAAGCGCTAGCGCTTGCGCTGGGACGGGGTGTTCAGGAGGAGGGCTTCGGACACCAGGCGGGCGCCCCGGGACAGCCGGGACAGCTGCTCCAGTTCGATCGCGTACATCCTGATCGTGTTCTCGATGACCGCCTCGGCCACGCCCATCGTGGGCAGGTCGGCCCGGCTGGTGTGCAGGGCCACGCGCACCGCGCGCATCTCGTGCTGGAGCTGGAGCTGTACGTGGCGGGCGAGGAGGGCGTGGTGACGGGTCAGGGTCAGGTAGCCGCCGTAGCGGGCCGGGAGGAGGTCGCGCAGCCATCGGGTGGCCGTGCGTTCCCAGTCGTGCGTGCCGGGGCTCTTGACCTGCAGGGGCCAGTCCGGGCTGCGCGTGAGGGTGGCCGTCTGGGACATTCTCGTCACTTCCGAGTGGTGTCGAACTCTGATCGAGACAGTGCTGGGGCGGCCTCGGCCCAGGGGTTGACCGAGGCCGCCGGGGCGCCCTGCGGGATCCGAAAGCCTGACTCGACACCCGGTCGCGCCGTGAGGAGGAGCGGCGTACTGGGTGTCCGGTTCGAGGGAGACGTGGGGACGTCCCCCTTGGCATCTGATGGATCCGGAGCGCCGCCGTCAGTAAACATATATACCGTCGAGTAAGCAAGAGTATGAAAAATTTCATGCACCTGCGGGCTCTGAATATTTCCGGTCCGTTCACGGTACGCGCGGTGCGGGAACGGGCCCGGAGACGAAGCCCTAGAGGAAGAATCCGTGCTGGTCGGCGACCTGCTCGTACTGTTCCAGCCGGGCCTGGGTCCGTTCGGGATCCGCGTCGGCCATCGCCTGGAGCAGGGCCGCCGACAGCATGCCGGGGGCCGCGTACGAGTCGAAGACCAGCCGCGAGCCCGTACCGGCCGTCAGCGCCACTTCCGCCTCGTCGACCAGGGGCCCCAGGGTCGGGTCGGTGATCAGGACCACGCGCAGGCCGGTGCTGCGGGCCGCCCGCAGGGCCGCGAGGGTCTCGTTGGCGTGCCGCGGCATGGCGAAGGCCAGCACCCAGGTCCCGCCCGCCGCCCGGGACTGCAGGAGGGCGTCGTACGCGACGCTGCCGCCCCGGGTGACCAGGCGGACGTCGGGGTGGATGCGGCGGGCCGCGTAGGCGAAGTACTCCGCGAGGGAGACCGAGATCCGCAGGCCCAGCACGGTCAGCGGGACGGAGCGGGCCAGCTCGCGGCCGATGTCGAGGACCTGGTTGGTGTCGGCGAGCAGCCGGCGCACGTTCTCCAGGTTCTCGATCTCGGCGTCCACGGCGGCCTGGAGCTCGTTCTGGCGGATCTGTTCCCGGCTGTCCGGGGTCCCGGCGACGGCGCTCAGCGCGATCGGCTGGAGGACGTCGCGCAGGGCCGGGTACCCGCTGAACCCGAGGGAGGCGGCGAAGCGGGTCACGGAGGGCTGGCTCACACCGACCCGCTCGGCGAGCTCGGTGATCGACAGGAACGCCGCCTCGGTGAGGTGGTCGATCAGGTACTGGGCGATCCGGCGCTGCCCCGGGGACAGCCGGTGGCCGTCGAAGAGCGCGAGGAGGCGGTCGGCCGGCGGCCTGACCTGCTCCGTCGCCCGTCCGCCCGGCGTGATCGCAGCCGCCTGGGCGCGTGCCTGCTGCCCCGATGACACCGGCGGGCCTCCTTCTCACGTCACTCGTGTTCCAACATAGCCCACGCTCCGTGTCCGGTGATCAACTCCCTGGTCGGACGACCGCCGCGCCCGCAGGCGCGGCGGCCCCCGCTCAGGCGGCGGGCCGGGTGCCCCCGGGGCGGCCCGAGCCACGGGTGAGGGAGTACCCGAAGACTCCCGCGAGGGCCGCGAGCACGCCTCCGGCGGCCGTCCAGATCCAGCGGTCGGACCACCAGCCGCCGGACCAGCCGTCCTCGGGCGCGCGCACCGCCCGCTGCTCCTCCGACGCGGCGGCGATGCCCGGTACGAGCGGCTCGGACAGCGCCGCGTCGACGGCCACGGCCCCGCCCACGTCCTTGACGTCGGCCTCCACCTGCGCCCGGACCGGCAGGCCCAGGTCCTCCTCGGGCAGTCCGACGACCGTCAGGCGTACGTAGTAGCTGCCCGGCAGGGGATCGTTGGCCCAGGGCTCGGCGCCGGAGCGGACCGTGCGCAAGGTGCACGAGAGCTCCGCCGTCGCGGCCTCCCTGGCCACCGCCCTGGTCTGGGTCCCGTAGGTGCAGGCCTGGCGGCGGCGCAGTCCGTCGTACACGTCCAGCCGCCAGGTGGCCGTGCCGTGCCGCAGCGCCGGCTCGGGCAGGGTCACCGACGCCCGTACGGTGACCCGTTGGCCCGCGTCGGCCGGGAGCACCCAGTACAGGTAGTCGCCCGTGGAGGCGGCGGCCGTGGCGCGCTGGCCGGGGCGGAAGGGGGTCGCGGTGCGGAAGCCGGTGCCGGCCTCGGTCGGGCCGGCGCCGTCCCCGCCCGCGCTCGGGGTGGGGGTCGGGGCGGCGGTGGCCGGGGCCGCGGTGGCGGCCAGGGCGAGTCCGGTGAGCAGGGCGGCGGTCAGTGTGCGTACGGTACGCATCAGTTGGTCCTCCAGACGGAGATGCGCCAGCGCGAGATCCAGCCCCAGACCAGCCCGGCCACGAGGCCGGTCAGCGCGAGCACGGCCAGCAGCCACCAGCCGCGTCCGAGGCCGAAGGCGGCCACGTCGGACGCCTCGTCGGGACCGTCGACCACGTCGATGGTCAGCTCCACGGGCATGCCCGGGGCGGTCTTGACGGCGGGGCCGGCGGAGAAGGAGTTGCTGACCTGGAGGCAGACGGTCTCGGGGGCTTCGGCGGCGTCCCCGTCGGCGTCGTCCAGGGGGGCCTTGGGGTAGCGCAGGCCGGTGGAGACGGCGTCGGTGCGGCCGTCGCCGGACTCCGAGCCCCGGACGATCTCCCGCCCGTGGACGGTCGTCGCGCGCAGCAGGATCCCGTAGTCACGGTTGACGGCGCGGTCGGCGGAGATGCTGACGGAGGCACGCAGTTCCTGCCCGGGGCGGACGTCGACCCGGTACCAGCGGTGCTCGCCGAAGGTCTCCCGGTCGGCGTACAGGCCGGCCCCGAGCTTCGGGGCGTTCTCGCACTGCCGGGCGCCCTCGGTGGCCACCGGGGTGACGACGGGGTCGGCGGCCCGGTCGACGAGTTGCCTGACCCTGCCGGAGAGTTCGGCGGTGTGCTGCACCGAGGTGTAGGTGCCTCCGGTGGCCTCCGCGATGCAGGTCAGCTGGGCGCGGGTCTTGGCGTCCGGCACGAGTCCGAGGGTGTCGATGACGAGGTGGATGCCCTTCGCGCCGATCTCGCGGGCCACTTCGCAGGGGTCGAGCGGCGCGCAGGTGTCCTCGCCGTCGGTGATGAGGACGATCCGGCGGGTGGCGTCGCCGCCCTCCAGGTCCTGCGCCGCGCCAAGGAGGGCGGGGCCGATGGGGGTCCAGCCGGTGGGGGCGAGGGTGGCGACGGCCGTCTTGGCCTCGGTGCGGTTCAGCGGGCCGACGGGGTACAGCTGCGCGGTGTCCTTGCAGCCGAGCGCCTTGTCCTCGCCCGCGTACCCGGCGCCCAGGGTCCTTATCCCGAGCCGGACGTCCTCGGGCACCGCGTCCAGGACCTCGTTGAAGGCCTGTTTGGCGGCGGCCATGCGGGACTGTCCGTCGATGTCGTTCGCCCGCATCGAACCGCTGACGTCGAGGACGAGTTCGACCTTGGGCGGTTCCTTCTTCGGTCCGTCGGCAGCGGCCGCGGCGGCCGGGAACAGCCCCGCGGTGAGGGCGACGAGCAGGCCGCAGGCCCCGGCCGCCAGCCGTTTTGTTGTGATCATCGCCGGATCGTATTGAGGAACCGGCACCAATCCAAAACGGTGCGCGGCGGCCGGTGTTCACCCGCGGCGGCCCGGCGGGGCGGGCCGCGCGGCGCCGGCCACTTACCCGGGCGGGGGTGGGTGGCCGGTCCGCGGCGGTCAGGCCCGCAGCCCCTGCGGGAGGCGGCCGGTGTGGACCACGCCGAGGTGCTGGGTGGCCCGGGTGAGGGCGACGTACAGGTCGCTCGGCTGGAAGTCGGCGGGTTCGGCCACGATCACGGTGTCGAACTCCAGCCCCTTGGCCTGGCGCGGGTCCAGCAGGACCACCGGCCGGGTCAGGTCCGGCTCCTCCCCCGCCCGTACGCCGGGCAGGGCCGCGGCCAGTTCGGGGTGCAGCGGGCGCGGCGCGATCACCGCGAGCCGTCCTTCGGCGGGGGTGGCCTCGCGGACCGCTCCGGCGACGCCGGCGGCGAGGTCGTCCGCCGCCCGCACCCGGGGCGGCACGCCGGTGGAGCGCACCGAGCGCGGCGGCTCGAAGCCGGGCCGGTGGGCGCGGAGCACGGCGGCGGCCACCTCCATGATCTCGGCGGGCGTACGGTAGTTGACCCCGAGGCGTACGCGCTCCCAGCGGGAGCCCACGTACGGTTCGAGGATCTGCCGCCAGGAGCCGCAGCCCGCTTCGTCGCCGGTCTGGGCCGGGTCGCCGACGAGCGTCATGGACCGGGTGGGGCAGCGGCGCATGAGCAGGCGCCACGCCATCTCGGACAGTTCCTGCGCCTCGTCGACGATGACGTGCCCGAAGGCCCAGGTCCGGTCGGCGGCGGCCCGCTCGGCGGCGGTGCGGTGGTCCGCCTCTTCCTGACGCTCCGCCATGCGCTGGGCGTCGATGATGTCGTGGGCGGCGAGGTACTCGTTCTCGGCGTCCTCGAACTCGTAGGAGTCCGAGCCCTGGGAGAGGTCGAGGACCCCCTGGGCGTAGGCGACGCGCTCCAGCCGGTCGCGTTCCTCGGCGGCCCGCCGGGCGGTGTCGTCGAAGCCGAGGAGTTCGGCGGCCTCGTCGAGGAGCGGGACGTCGGCGGGGGTCCAGTCGCCGCCGGTGCGCCGGATCAGGTCGGCGTCCCGGGCCGGGAGGTGGGTGGGGTCGGCGAGGAACTCGGTGATCAGCCGGCCGGGGGTGAGCGGGGGCCAGAGGGTGTCGATGGCCGCGTGCACCTCGGCGCTGGTGGCGATCTCCTTGCCGAGCTGCGCGACGTCGTCCGGGCCGAGGAGGTTGGGGCCGCCGTAGGGGTCGGCGCCGAGCCGGTCGGCGAGCTGCGCGGTGAGGGCGTCGATGACGGCGAACGCGAAGTAGGGGCGTGCCGGGTTGTGGGGCAGGCCGGTGGCACGGGCCCGGTCACGGGCCGCGTGGGCCATGGTGCGGTCGAGCAGGAGGGTGCCGTAGTCGTCGTGGTCGATCTCCAGCGCGGGTTCGGGGACGACGGCGCTGTCCTCGCCGCTGCCCGCGGGGATGCCCTCGGGCAGGGTCTGGCGGTCCGCGACGACGCGGGCGAGGACCTCGGCCATGGCCGCGCGGCCCTTCACCTCGGCGGCGCCGGGGCGTTCGGTTCCGGTCGCGTGGACGCCGGGGAACAGGTCGCCGGGGGAGGCGAGGAGGACGCCGGTCTCTCCGAGGGAGGGCAGCACCTCCCCGATGTAGCCGAGGAAGGCGGGGTTCGGGCCGACGATGAGCACGCCGCGCCGGGCGAGGAGTTCCCGGTGGGCGTAGAGGAGGTAGGCGGCGCGGTGCAGGGCCACGGCCGTCTTGCCGGTGCCCGGACCGCCCTCCACGACCAGGACCCCCTGGTGCGGTGAGCGGATGACGCGGTCCTGCTCGGCCTGGATGGTCCGCACGATGTCGTGCATGCGGCCGGTCCGGGCGGCGTCGAGGGCCGCGAGGAGGACGGCGTCCGCGTCGGTCCCCTCGTAGCCGGTGCGCTCGGTGTCGGTGAGGTCGAGGATCTCGTCGTGCAGGGCGGTGACCGTGCGGTCCCGGGTGGTGATGTGCCGGCGGCGGCGCAGCCCCATGGGGACGTGCCCGGTCGCCAGGTAGAACGGGCGTGCCCTTTCGGCCCGCCAGTCGAGTACGAGGGGAGTGCGTTCGGCGTCGTCCTGCCTGATGCCGATGCGGCCGATGTGGTGGTCGCGGCCGTCGGTGAACTCCAGACGGCCGAAACAAAGACCGTGCTCGGCCGAGTTCAGGGCGGAAAGCAGCCCGGATTGTTCGGCGACGAGGACATCGCGTTCCAGGCGCGCCTGATATCCGCTGCCGCCTGCCTTCAGGGCGGCCCGAACAGCACGTTCGGCCTGGTCCCGCATGTCTTCGAGGCGCGCGTACAGCCGGGTGATGAATTGCTGCTCGTTTTCACGTTCCGTGTTTGACAATTCCGCTCCCGACGCGATACGATGCCTCTACAACACTTCTTCACGCCCTCTTTCGAGGATGACGTGAAACATCGAATATACTCAGGCACACACCCCGGACGTCAATTCGTCCGGGGATATTTTTTTGCGCCATGCTGCCGCCCGGTGGCGCGCTGGCCCGCAGTAGTCTTGCGGGATGACGACGCACAAGACCGTCGATGTGAACGTTGACGCGATGATCGAGGACCTCAGGACACTCGTCGAAACCGAGTCCCCCTCGCGCGACCACGACGCGCTGGCCGCATCGGCCAAAGCGGTCGCCGCCCTCCTCGACGAGCGTCTCGGCGGGCACGCCGTCCTCGTCGAGAGCGAAGCCGGACCCCACGTCCACTGGTCCGGCGGCGGCACCCCCCGCGTGCTGATCCTCGGTCACCACGACACGGTGTTCCCGCTCGGCACCCTCGAACGGCGCCCCTTCACCGTCGCCGACGGGCACGTCACCGGCCCCGGCGTGTTCGACATGCTGGGCGGACTCGTCCAGGCCGTACACGGACTCGCGACGCTCGACGACCTCTCGGGCGTCGAGGTCCTCGTGACCGCCGACGAAGAGGTCGGCTCCCACTCCTCGCGCGCCCTCATCGAAGAACGGGCCCTGGCCTGCGGCGCCGTGCTCGTCTTCGAGGGCGCCGCCGACGGCGGCGGCCTCAAGACCGGCCGCAAGGGATGCGGCACCTTCCAGGTCGCCATCGCCGGCCGGGCCTCGCACGCCGGGCTCGAACCCGCCGCCGGGATCAACGCCCTCGTCGAAGCGGCCCACCAGGTACTGGAGATCGCGGCGCTCGGCCGGCCCGCGATCGGCACGACCGTCACCCCGACCGTCGCCGCCGCCGGAACCCTGGACAACGTCGTACCCGCCGAGGCGACCGTCGTCGTCGACGTCCGGGTGGAGTCCGCCGACGAGAAGGAACGGATCGAAGCCGCCTTCGCGGCCCTGACCCCGCACCTCGACGGGGCGCGGATCACCGTCCAGGGTGGCGTCGGACGGCCCCCCATGCCCGAGTCGGCCTCGGCCGAACTCTTCGCGGTGGCGCGGCGACTGCTCCCCGGCATCGAGGGCAGGGCCGTCGGCGGCGGGAGCGACGGCAACTTCACGGCCGCACTCGGAGTACCCACCCTCGACGGCCTCGGAGCGGTCGGCGGCGGAGCCCACGCCGACCACGAGTACCTGGTCATCGCCTCCATGGCCGAACGGGCCCACCTCGTCGCCGGCCTGGTGAACGCGATCCGCGACGCGCGGAAGTGACGGGGACGTCCGGGGGCCCGAAGACCGCAGATACGTCCCTTCTCCCGTGGAGCCGCCCATGACCGTCCGCCGCGTCGTACCCAACGTCCGTTCGGAAGCCGTGCCGGAGAGCCGGGAGTTCTACGGCCTGCTGGGCTTCGAGGAGGTCATGAACCTCGGATGGATCATGACGCTGGCGTCCCCCTCCAACCCGTCGGCGCAGATCAGCCTGATGGCCGAGGAGGACAGGACCGCGCCCGTCACGCCCGACATGAGCGTCGAGGTGGACGACGTGGACGCGGCCTACGCCGCCCTGCGCGACAGCGGGGCGGAGATCGTCCACCCCCTTCAGGACGAGGAGTGGGGAGTGCGCCGGTTCTTCGTGCGCGACCCCAACGGCCGCGTGGTCAACGTCCTGGGCCACCGCTGACCGCAGCCCCACCCCCGCCCCACCCCCGCCCCGGCCGGACGGACGCGCCGTCCGGCGGGGGCCGGTCCGGTCCGGTCGGGAAGCGACCTCGCGTCACATGCGGCGGTTCGTCCCGTTTCTCCTAGCATGGGCGTCCCGTCCCGGCAGTCGCACCGAGGAGAGGCATGTCCCGAGCACACCGGTCCGCCGCCCAGTCCGCAGGCGTGTTCCTCTCGGCGCTGGCGGTCGCGGCCACGCTCGCCGTCCCGGCCTCGGCGGCCCCCGGCGGGCACCGGCTGCCGCCGGCCCACGACCACCCGCACGACCACGGTCACCCCCTCGGAGCGGCGGCGGCCCGCGCCGCCGAGCCCGCCGCCGACGAGGTCGCCCTGCTCGGCGAGGAGCACGCCCGCGCGCACGCCGGGCGGCGCGCGGCCGTCCGGGGCGCCGTGGAGTACCCGCAGACGACCCGCACCGCGAGCCTGGACTCGCTGCGGGCCTCGCAACTGCGGGTCAACGCCTCCTTCACCGCCGCGGAGTCGGGCCGGTTCACGGAGTTCTTCCCCTCCCCCGACTTCGGCGTCCACCTCGCCCAGCTGCCGACCGGCAAGGTGCTGCTCTTCTCCTTCGAACGCGTCGAGACCGACCCCACCAAGGAGACGGGCCCCACCGACCGCATCGGCCCCACCAACGCCGGCCGCGCCTTCCTGTGGGACCCGGCCCGCGGGACGGGCGCCCGCGCCTTCAAGGAGGTCCGGCCCCCGACCGTCCTGATGCCCGACGGCACGCACGCGCCGCGCCCCGCGCCGTTCTTCTGCGCCGGGCACGCCTTCCTCCCCAACGGCATGCTGGCCGTGTTCGGCGGCAACACCGGTGGCAAGGGCGGCAGCGGCGCGAAGCTGTCCTTCGTCTTCGACCCGTGGACGGAGACCTGGTTCCGCAACCGCGACATGGCAGTCGGCCGCTGGTACCCGTCGGTGGTCACGGGCGCGGACGGCCGCCAGATCATCATGTCGGGCCAGTCCGAGCGCGGTACGGGCACCCCGACGCCCGTGGTGGAACGCTTCCCGGCGAAGCGCCTGCCCGTGCCCTGGCGTCCGTACGACATCCCGCTCGACGTCGCCGCCGAGCGGTTCGGGGCGGACGCGCCCTTCAGGAACGACTATCCGCACCTGTTCTCGCTGCGGGACGGCCTGATCTACGGCCTGGGCCGGGACGCCGACCAGCAGTGGCTGTTCGACCCCGTCAAGGAGACCCGCACCGACCTGCCGCGGCGCCCGGCGGACTTCCGCGGCTACGGTTCCGCCGTACCCCTCCCCGCCGGGTTCCGCGGTCCGGACTCCGTGCTCGTCCTCGGCGGCGATCCGCACGACCCGAACACCTACCGGCTGGCGGGAGGACGGTGGACCACGGAGCGACCGCGGGCCTTCGGCCGGACCCAGGACGACACGCTGATCCTCCCGGACGCCACCCTGCTCACCGTCAACGGCGCCCTGAGCACGCGGGACTACGGCAACGGCCCCTTCAACCCGAAGGCCGACCTCAAGTACCGGCAGACCGAACTGCGCGACGCGCGCGGGCACTGGCGGCTCGGGCCGGCCCAGCGCCTGCCCCGCGGCTACCACTCCAACGCCCTGGTCATGCCCGACGGCCGGGTCATGGTCACCGGCGACGAACTCCAGCAGATCGCGAACGACCCCGACGTCCGGGACGCGATGGACGGCAGCGTCGAACTCTACGAACCCGTCTACCTGCACCGGGGTCCGAGGCCCTCGCTCGACCGCGTCCCCGGGCGCGAGCTGGCCCACGACAGCGCCTTCGAGGTCCGCAGCACGAGCGCCGCCTCGGTCAGGCGGGCGGTGCTGCTGGCCCCGACGACGGTGACGCACGCGGTGAACACCAGCCAGCGCCACCTGGAGCTGCGCGTCACCGGGGTGCGGGGCGACACGATCGGGCTGCGGACCCCGCCGTCCGCGGCGGACGCGCCGCCCGGTTACTACATGCTGTTCCTGCTGGACGCGCGGGGCGTTCCCAGCACCGCCAAGTGGGTGAAACTCGGCGTGCGCTGAACCCGCCCGCCGTCACCCCTCCGGCCGCCGCCCGCCGGGTCCCCCGCGTCCCGGGCGCGTCGCACGGATGGGTGTGGACGGAGCTCCCCGGCACGACAGGCCGCCGGGGGGCTCGTAGCGTCGTGAGCGTCAGGGTCCCAGCGGCCCCGGCAAGGTGAACTCTCCTGCTGAGAGGCCGTGTCGATGCGAAACGACGCCCCCATAGCCAGCCTGCTCCGGGTCCACCGAGGCACCGCCGAACCCGAGGAACTGGCCGCGATCGCCGTCGTGGTCGCCTGCCTCGCGGGGCGGGCCGCCGCACTGGCCACCCGCCCCGCGCAGGACCGGCACCGCCGCCCGCGCCCGCGGCCGGTGGGCCACGGATGCTGGGCGGGGTGCTGGGCCTGCCGCTGACCCGTCCTGCCGCTCGGGAACGACCGGTCGGGAACGGCCGGTCAGGAGCGGCCGGTCAGGAACGCGCGAGCAGGAGTGACATCGCCTCCAGCAGCGCCGCCCGCGGATCCGCCGCGGCGCCCTCCGCACGCCAGGCCACGAACCCGTCCGGACGGACGAGCACCGCGCCGTCGGCCGGCAGCTCGTGCAGGGCGGCCCAGTCGGCGTCGGGCGCCTGGACCAGGTCGGCGTCGGGCGCCGAACCGATCGTGTAGGCGTCCAGGCGCGCCGACAGCTGCCGCGCCACCTCGTCCGCCGCGGCCCGCCAGGGCGTGCCCGGGGCGCTGAGCAGCACGAACGAGGTCTCGTACAGGTCGAGCGTGGAGATCCGCTCCCCCGCCCGGGTCAGCCACATGTGCGGTGCGCGGGTGCCGACGTCGCCGGCGAGGCGCATCTTCTCGGGGATGATCGGCCGGGTGGTGTCGCCGCCGATGACCGCGCCCTCGGGGTAGGCATAGCCCATGGCGGTGGTCAGCACGCCGCTGCCGGGGCCGCCGCCCATGGTGGGGGGCGGTACGTAGCCGGGGTGGCTGTGCTCGGCGGAACGGGCGGAGGCGCGTTCGCTGGTGGCCTTCGCCACCGGCAGCCGCTCGGCCTCGTACGTGTCGAGGAGGCCGGGGCCGGCGGAGCCGTTCAGGACCGCCGCGACCTTCCAGGCGAGGTTGTGCGCGTCCTGGATGCCCGTGTTGGAGCCGAACGCACCCGTCGGGGACATCTCGTGCGCCGCGTCGCCGACCACGAAGACGCGGCCGACGCGGTACTGCTCGGCGACCCGTTCGGCGGCGTGCCAGGGGGCCTTGCCGCCGATCTCGACGTCCAGGTCGGGCACCCCGATGGCCTCGCGGATCTGCGCCACGCAGCGCTCCTCCGTGAAGTCCTCCAGGGTTTCGCCGGTCTCCGGGTGCCAGGGGGCGTGGAAGACCCACTCGGTCTCGTTGTCCACCGGCAGCAGGGCGCCGTCCGCGCCGGGGCGCATCAGGTAGCAGACGATGAACCGCAGGTCACCGAGGGCCTCGGCGAGGTTCTGGGAGCGGAAGACGATGCTGACGTTGTGGAACAGCTCGCCGTTGCCGGTCTGGCGGATGCCGAGCGCCTCCCGGACGGGGCTGCGCGGGCCGTCGGCGGCGATCAGGTAGTCGGCGCGGACGGTGAGGTGCTCACCGGTCTCGCGGTTCTTCACCAGGGCGGTCACTCCCGTGGCGTCCTGGTCGAAGCTCATCAGTTCGGTGGAGAAGCGCACGTCGGCGCCCTGGGCGCGGCTCTGGGCGGCGAGGACCGGCTCGATGTTGTTCTGGCTGCACAGGCACCAGCCGGTGGGGCTGAAGCGGGCGAGCGCCCCGGAGGGGTCGACCGCCTTGATCAGCCACTTGTGCTCGCCGCCGATCAGCGCGTGGGTCTGCAGGATTCCCTGGTTGGCCTCCAGCGCGGAGGCCTCCTTGCGGATGGCGGGCTCGGCGCCCGCCGTCCGGAACAGTTCCATCGTCCGTGCGTTGATTCCTCGTCCGCGAGGGTGGACGGAGGTACCGGAATGCTTCTCGACCAGCAGGTGCCTGATGCCGTGACGGCTCAGGAACAGCGAGGTGGACAGGCCCACGAGGGAGCCGCCCACGACGAGGACCGGTACGCGAACATCGGCATGCTCTTCCATCAGCTGCGGGCTCCTGTTTCGTGTGGGGGGGCAGTGGTCGCCTTATGCCCCCGATGAGCCTCGATGCCCTGGTGATTCGCCTCTTGTCACCCGCTTGATCCGGAGATGTAGCGATCCGTACCCGGCCGGATGACGATGAGCGACAGCGGCGGACCCTCGGCCCCGCCGTCCCCGATCGCACGGGCTCCGGCCCCGCGGCCCCGGGCCATGGCAGCCGAAGACGCATGTGAGCGCGTTAGCGCCGGACTCCATGCCCTCACGAAGGAGTGAGCAGATGACAACCACCCTGTCCGAACGGGTGTCGCAGTCGGCCTTCGACGGCTCCATGCTCCGGGTCGTCCTCCTGATGGACCTGCACGAGGGGGTCCAGCAACAGTTCTTCGACGCCTACGAGCAGCTGCGGCACGACATCGCCTCGGTGCCCGGCCACCTCGGCGACCAGCTGTGCCAGTCCTTCGAGAACCCCTCGCAGTGGCTGATCACCAGCGAGTGGGAGAGCGCCCCGCAGTACCTCGCCTGGGTGAACAGCGAGGAGCACGCCGAGCAGGTCCGCCCGCTGGGTGCCTGTGCCCGGTCCATGCGCCCGCTGAAGTTCACCGTCCTGCGCGAGACGGGCAGGCGCTACGAGGCCCCCTCCGGGGCGGTCGCGGCCCGCCTCCAGGGCGCCCCCCGGCTGGGTGCGGGCATCGTGCGCCACGCCCTGACCTTCACGGTCAAGCCCGGCAGCGAGGAGAAGGTCGCGGAGATCCTGTCCTCGTACGCCTCGCCGGCCGCCCGCGTCGACGACCACACCCGGCTGTGCCGGACGTCCCTGTACATGCACGGCAACCGGGTGGTCCGGGCGGTGGAGGTCCAGGGCGACCTGATGTCGGCGCTGCGGCACGTGTCGGAGCAGCCCGAGGTGCGGGCCGTGGAGCAGGCCATCAATCCTTATCTGGAGCAGGACCGGGACCTGGGCGACGCCGAGTCGGCCCGGCTGTTCTTCATGAAGGCGGCCCTGCCGGCCGTCCACCACGTGGCGGCGCCCGGCCGGGAGCCGGAGCAGCTGCGCCGGCACGCGCTGTTCTACCCGGCCAAGCCCGGTTGCGGACCGCTGGTGGCCCGCTTCCTGGCCCGGCAGGACGAGGCCGCGGCGCAGCGGCCCACCAGTCCGGTGGTGAGCAGCACCGTCTTCCAGCGCGACGACATCGTGGTCCGGCTCCTCGACGTCACCGGCCCGTCGGACGGCGCGTTCGCCGCCGGGTTCGGCATCGAGGGCCCGCGCAAGGCGGCGGTACTGCGCCGGCTGCTGGCCGGGGAGCCCACGGCGGCCCCGGACGGCGCACCCCACCCCATGGACCTGATCACCGACCGTCGGGCTCCGGCGCAGTCCTGATCCGGACGGCCGCGGCGCCCCGCCGGCGCGGCCCGAGCAGCACCCCACCACCACCGGCAGCCCCACGTCCAGGCTCCGCATCCGCCAGGAGGAAGTCAGTCATGACCCAACATCACCCGCGCATCGTGGATCTCAGCGAGACGCAGCCCAACACCCGGCGCGGAGGTGACCTGCGCGCCGTCCTCACGCCGACCTCGGTGGGCTCGACCAGCGGTTTCATGGGGCTGGCCGTCATGGCTCCCGGGGAGTCGATCGCCGAGCACTACCACCCGTACTCCGAGGAGTTCGTGTACGTGGTGAGCGGCACCCTGGAGGTCGACCTCGACGGGGAAGCCCACCCGCTGCGCACCGACCAGGGGCTGCTCGTCCCGCTGAACATGCGCCACCGCTTCCGCAACGTCGGCTCCACCGAGGCCCGGATGGTCTTCCACCTCGGCCCGCTCGCGCCGCGCCCGGAGCTCGGGCACGTCGACACCGAGGAGGCTCCGAACCCGGAGGCCTCCGGGTGGGCGGAGCGCCCGCCCGAGCGTACGGGTGTGGTCTCTTGACCCGCCGGCGGGTGGCCGTCACCGGGGTCGGTGTCGTCGCGCCCGGCGGGATCGGCGCCGCCGCGTTCTGGGACCTGCTGTCCAACGGCCGGACGGCGACGCGGGGCATCACCCTCTTCGACCCGGCCGGGTTCCGCTCCCGGATAGCCGCCGAGGTCGACTTCGAGCCGACCGCACACGGCCTGGGCCCCGATGACGCGGCCCGGGCGGACCGGTACATCCAGTTCGCGCTGGTCGCCGCCCGCGAGGCGGTGGCCGACGCGGGGCTGGAACTCGACGGCGACACGGCGTGGCGCACCGGGGTCTCCCTGGGCACGGCCGTGGGCGGGACCACCCGTCTGGAGCACGACTACGTCGCCGTCAGCCAGCAGGGCGACTGGTGGGACGTGGACCACCGCCTGGCCTCCCCCTTCCTGCACCGCGCGTTCACGCCCGCCACGCTCGCTTCCGCGGTGGCGGAGCAGACCGGGGCGCGCGGGCCGGTGCAGACCGTCTCCACGGGCTGCACGTCCGGGCTCGACGCCGTCGGGTACGCCGTGCACGCGATACAGGAGGGCCGGATGGACGTGTGCATCGCCGGCGCCTCCGACTCGCCCGTCTCCCCGATCACCGTGGCCTGCTTCGACGCCATCAAGGCGACCTCGGCGAACAACGACGACCCGGCGCACGCGTCACGTCCGTTCGACGCGGACCGGGACGGTTTCGTCCTCGGCGAGGGCGGGGCGGTCCTGGTGCTGGAGGACCTGGAGCACGCCCGGGCCCGCGGCGCGACCGTCTACTGCGAGATCGGCGGCTACGCCACCTTCGGCAACGCCCACCACATGACGGGACTGACCGCCGAGGGTCTGGAGATGGCCCGGGCGATCCAGACGGCCCTGGCCCAGGCCCAGGTCGACGCCGGTTCGATCGACTACGTCAACGCGCACGGATCCGGCACCAAGCAGAACGACCGCCACGAGACGGCGGCCGTCAAGCGGGTGCTGGGCGATCACGCGTACAAGACGCCGATGAGCTCCATCAAGTCCATGGTGGGGCACTCCCTCGGCGCGATCGGGGCGATCGAACTCGCCGCCTGCGTCCTGGCCATGACGCATCACGTGGTGCCGCCGACGGCGAACTACGAGACCCCGGATCCGGAATGCGATCTGGACTACGTGCCGCGCACGGCCCGCGGCCACACCCTGCGCAACGTGCTGTCGGTCGGCAGCGGATTCGGCGGCTTCCAGTCCGCCGTGGTCCTGACCCAGCCCAAGGAGGTACGCGCGTGAAGAGCCGTACTGCCGGAAAGTCGGTGGTCGTCACGGGCATCGGGGTCGTCGCGCCCAACGGGATCGGCGCCGATGCCTTCTGGAAGGCGACCCAGTCGGGCCAGAGCGTCCTCGACCGGGTCACGCGGGAGGGGTGCGAGCACCTGCCGCTGCGGGTCGCGGGCGAGGTGCGGGGCTTCGAGCCCGGCGCCCTGGTCGAGGACCGCTTCCTGGTGCAGACCGACCGTTTCAGTCACTACGCCCTGGCCGCGGCCGACCTCGCCCTGGAGCACGCCCGGCTGGGCCGGGCGGACTACGAGGACGACCCGTACGCGGTGGGCGTGGTCACCGCCGCGGGTTCGGGCGGCGGCGAGTTCGGGCAGCGCGAGCTGCAGCGGCTGTGGGGGCAGGGCCCCCGCTACGTCGGCCCGTACCAGTCGATCGCCTGGTTCTACGCGGCCAGCACCGGCCAGGTCTCCATCCGGCGCGGGTTCAAGGGCCCGTGCGGGGTGGTCGCCTCCGACGAGGCGGGCGGGCTCGACGCCTTCGCGCACGCCGCCCGGCAGATCCGCCAGGGCAGCCGGGCGATGCTCGTCGGAGCCACGGAGGCTCCGCTCGCCCCGTACTCGGTGGTGTGCCAGCTCGGGTACCCGGGCCTCAGCACCCGGGAGGAACCGGAGCGTGCCTACCGGCCCTTCACCGCGAAGGCGTGCGGGTTCGCCCCGGCCGAGGGCGGCGCGATGTTCGTGGTCGAGGAGGCCGCCGCGGCCGCGGCCAGGGGCGCGCCGGTGCGGGCCGTACTGGCCGGCCACGCCGCCACCTTCACCGGGCCGGGGCGCTGGGAGGAGTCGGCGCAGGGGCTCGCCCGCGCGATCCGCGGCGCGCTCGCGGAGGCCGGCTGCGCACCGGAGGAGGTGGACGTGGTCTTCGCCGATGCCCTCGGGACGCCGGAGGCGGACGCCGCCGAGGTCCGGGCGATCCACGACGCGCTCGGCGGGCACGGGGCCAAGGTGGCCGTGACCGCCCCCAAGACCGGTACCGGACGGGCGTACTGCGCGGCCGGCACCCTCGACGTCGCCTCGGCCGTCCTGGCCCTGGAGCACGGCGTCGTACCCCCCACGCCGAACGTCTTCGACGTCTGCCACGACCTCGATCTCGTCACCGGCAGCGCCCGGGTCGTGCCCGTACGGACCGCGCTCGTACTGAGCCGGGGCCTGATGGGCTCGAACGCGGCACTCGTCCTCCGCACAGGGCCCGAATCGCCCGCGTAGGGATCGGGACCCGTTCGTCAGGGCCGCGGCCTCCTCGGCGCGGCTCTCCGGAAGCAGGAAAGAGAGAAGGCACCCATGTCCGACCGACTGACCATGGAAGAGCTCGCGGCCCTGATGAAGACCGCGGGCATCACCGTCGACCCCTCCGAGATGGCGAACCGTCCGGAGTCGAAGTTCGACGAGTACGGACTCGACTCGCTGGGCCTGCTCGGCATCGTCGGCGAGCTCGAGAACCGGCGCGGACGGGCCCTGCCCACCGACGCCGACCGCTGCAAGAGCCCCCACGAGTTCCTCGACCTCGTGAACAACAGCCTGATGACCGGAGCCTGACATGCCTGGACACACCGACAACGAGATCACCGTCAACGCGCCCGTCGACGTCGTGTGGGACGTCACGAACGACCTGCCGAACTGGCCGGAGCTGTTCAGCGAGTACGCGACGATCGAGATCCTCGAGCAGAAGGGGAACACCACGCGCTTCCGTCTCGCCATGCACCCGGACGAGAACGGCGTGGTGTGGAGCTGGGTCTCCGAGCGGACCGTGGACCGCAAGGGCCTCACGGTGAAGGCCCGCCGCGTGGAGACGGGCCCGTTCGCCCACATGGACATCCACTGGGAGTACGGCGAGGTGCCCGGCGGCACCCGCATGCGCTGGGTCCAGGACTTCGCGATGAAGCCGGACGCCCCGATCGACGACGAGGGCATGACGCGGCGCATCAACCACAACTCCCGGATCCAGATGGAACTCATCCGGGACAAGATCGAGCAGAGTCAGCGCCGGGTCCGCACCCCCGTCGCCGACCGGCGCTGAGGCCCCGGCCGCACCCACCGAGACGAAAGGCAGCCCTCCCGATGCACCAAGCCCTCATCGTGGCCCGCATGCAGCCCGGTTCGGCGTCCGACATCGCCGATCTGTTCGCCGCCTCGGACGCGGGCGAGCTCCCCCACCTGGTGGGGGTCAGCCGCCGCAGCCTGTTCCAGTTCGGGGACGTGTACCTGCACCTGATCGAGTCGGAGAAGGACCCCGGCCCGGCCATCGCGCAGGTCACCGGGCACCCGGAGTTCCGCGACCTCAGCGACCGGCTCTCGGCGTTCATCAGCCCGCACGACCCGCAGACCTGGCGGGGTCCGAAGGACGCGATGGCGCACCGGTTCTACCGCTGGGAGCGGGAGGCCGGAAGGTAGTCCGTACGGGTGCCCTTGCCGCCGCCGGAACGACCGGGCGGCCTGGGCACCCAGGGCCGTGGTTCACCGCTCGTGACGGGAGAGATTCGGCAGGTAGTTTTTGAATGAATACCTGACTGAATTGCCGTCAACAAGGTTCCGCCTCATATCTCGATTCGATAACGACATCACCGAAAAGGCCTGGACCATTATCGTGCGACGCGCGTAACTCCCTTTGTTTTATTGGTCTTTGACAGTTCATCAGATTCATCCACAAGGTAACGGATAGATTTCTCGGATCCGTCTCCCGTTTGTCCGAATTCTTCTCGGCGTCCTTCTGGCAAGCTTCCGCGCACCCACCCCCCTCACATCGATTTGAGGTGCGCATGACAGCCAGACGCGCGGGCGGCCGACGCCGCAGACCCCGCGAGGACGGGCGCCGACCCCGCCGGCTCATACTCGTCACCGCCGCCGTGGCCGCGGCGGCGGTGATGGCGGGAGGCCTCGCCTACTCCGGGTTCGGCGACCAGGCCGAAGCGGTCCCGCCCGCCGTGGCCGCCGGACCCGGCGCCGGCTCCCCCGAGCCGGCCTCCGCACCCGCCAGGGACGCGGAACCGGCGCCCCTCGCGGCCAAGCCCGCGAACGAGGGCGCACGCGGAATGGTCTACGACGGCCTGGAGGCCGCGCCCAAGGAAGACCACTGCGCCGGTGTCTACCGCACGGACGCCGGCCACTGCACGCACGGCCCCGACGCGCCTCCCGGCGGCGTCGACATCAAGAAGGACGTCCAGCCCGCGGTACGGGCGAAGGCCCCGGCCGCCGACCCCGCCGCCCCGGCCACGGGCGACCCGGCCGCCACGGAAGGCGGCGGGCGTCCTCAGGACGCGCCCGCCGCCGCCGACGCCGGCAGCGCCAAGGCCGCGGCCGCCGCGGCGCCCGCACCGCCCGCCTCCGGAAGCCAGGCGGTCGCCGCCGGCCCGGCGGGACAGACCGTCCAGTGCGACGGCGACGGCAGCACCGGCAACCGCGTCCAGGTCGTGTACGTGCACGCCCCGGGCAAGGACCGCTACGCCGAGTACCTCGCCTCGTTCCGCAAGTGGGCCGCCGACGCCGACGTCATCTACTCGGCGAGCGCCAAGGAGACGGGCGGTGTCCGTCACATCCGCTACGTGACGGCCGCCGACTGCACCCCCTCGGTGCTCAGCATCGAACTGCCGCAGTCCGCGCTCGCGGAGTTCAGCGCGACCAACAAGGCGCTCGCCGCCAAGGGACTGGACCGCCGCGACCGCAAGTACATGATCTTCGCGGACGCGCAGGTCTACTGCGGCATCGGCACCTTCAACGGCGACGAGCGCCCGGGCCAGAACAACCTGAGCAACTTCGGCCCCTCCTACGGGCGCACCGACTCCGGCTGCTGGGGCGGCCACACCGCCGCCCACGAACTGGGCCACAACCTGGGCGCGGTCAACAACAGCGCCCCGAACACCAGCCGCGGCGCGCACTGCACGGACGAGTGGGACGTCATGTGCTACTCGGACACCCCGTACTACCCGAAGATGCGCAACGTCTGCACCAACCAGGCGGCGGAGAACATCCTGGACTGCAACCACGACGACTACTTCCACACCAGTCCCAAGGCGGGCAGCTACCTCGCCACCCACTGGAACATCGCCGACAACCAGTTCCTGATGCGCTCCGGCGGCGGCACGGACCCGGGTCCGAACCCGACACCGACGCCGACCGGCAAGCCCACCCCCACGCAGAAGCCGACGCCGACGCCGACCAAGCAGCCGACGGGCGGCCCGGCCGTGACCGCCGGCCAGGTCCAGGCGGACTCGGTGGTGCTGAGCTGGCCGAAGACCGAGGGCGCCGTCTGGTACCAGGTCCTGCTGAACGGAAAGCACCTGACCTGGGTGCAGTCCACGTCCCTGCGCGTCTACAACCTCCAGCCGGGTACCGCGTACACGGCCGCCGTGTCGGTGCGTGACGGCTCCGGCCGCGACAGCGGCGCGGGCAAGGCCGCCTCGTTCCGTACGGCGGACAAGGGCGGCGGCGCCACCACGCCGGGCACCCGCTACGTGCTCGGCAACGGCAGCACCGGCATGGCCGCCGAGCTGTGGGGCGGCCGCACCGCCGACGGCACGGTCCTCGTCGCCGGGCGCACCAACGGGTACGCGCAGCAGCAGTGGTTCTTCGACGACGCCGGTGACGGACTGGTCCGCATCCGGTCCGCGGTCTCCGGCAAGTGCCTCCAGCCGGGCGGCGCCCCGGCGGCGGGCATGTGGGTCGCGCAGCAGCCCTGCGGGAACTCCGGCGCCCAGCGCTGGAAGGTCTCCACCCGCGACGGCACGGTGACCGTCGCCGACCCGAGCGGCGGCTTCGCGCTCGCCGTGAGCGACCGGCCCTACTACGGGAACTGGCTGCTCGAACTCCAGCGCGCGGACGGCCGTCCGGCGCAGGTCTGGACGGCCCGCAAGGCCGGCTGACCACCCCCAGAACCGGCGGGCGGCCGTACTCCCCTGCGGCCGCCCGCCGCTCCCCCGTTCCTCCCGTTCTCCTCCCCCACGCTCCTCCGCTTCCCCCACCTCCCCCATCGCCCCCCCCACGCTCCCCTCCCGCTCTCCCTCATCACCTGGAGCACCGTGCCGATGCGCCTGCGTCCCCTCGCTTCCCCGACCCTGGCCGGACTCGGCCTCACCCTGCTGTGCCTGGTCCAGGGGGTCGTCCTGGCCGGACCCGTACACGCCCACGGAGACACCCTGAAGGTGGTGGTCACCGGTCAGCGCGACGGTCACGTCACCGCCGACGTCACGTGGGAGAACGACGGGGACCCGGTGGACGAGCAAGTCGCCGCCACCGTGAACGCGGTCAGCGCCGACGGCAGCCGGACCGAGGGCCCCTGGCGACTGGTCCGCGACACCGGCACGAAGGCCGGCTGGACGACGGCCGAGGTGCTCCCGCCCGGCACCTGGACGGTGAGCGTCGACGCGGGCTTCCCCGGACTGGGACACGGCCAGCGGGAGATCGGCGTGCCGGTGGTGGACCCGGCCCCCTCCACCGCACCGTCCACCGCGCCGTCCACCGTCCCCTCCGCCCCGGCCCCGGCGCCCGCGTCCGCGCGGTCCGCTTCGCCCGAGGCCGCGCCGTCCCCGCGGCCGTCCGCGCCCTCCCCGTCCGCGGCAGGGCCCACCGGCTCCACCGACAACACCGGCTGGTGGACCACCGCGGGCGTCGTGGGCATCGCCCTGGCCGGCGCCGCGGCCGGCGTGTTCCTGCGCCGCAGGCGCCTGTCGCGCCGCTGACGGAGTGTCTGCGGCGCCGCCGCCCGCGGGCCTTGCATGGTGGTCCCGGCGGCGGCCGCCGGCCCGGCGGCGCCCCGACGGCACACGACGGAACACGGCTGGGGACGGCACATGAAGGCAACGGACGTACTCGCGGACGGCTTCGGGCGCATCCACGAGGTGGTGCACGAGGTGGTCGACGGGCTGTCCCCGGAGGAACTGAACGCCCGGCTCGACCCGGAGGCGAACTCGATCGCCTGGCTCGTCTGGCACCTGACCCGGGTCCAGGACGACCACCTGGCCGACGCCGCGGACACCGAGCAGGTGTGGCGCTCCGACGGCTGGGCCGACCGGTTCGCGCTCGGCCTCCCCGCCGACGCGACCGGCTACGGCCAGACCGCACGCCAGGTCGCGTCGGTGCGCGTCGACTCCGGCGACCTCCTGCTGGGCTACTTCGACGCCGTCCACGAACGGACCCTGCGCTTCGTCCACGGCCTCGCCGCGGCCGACCTGGACCGCGTGGTCGACGAGCGCTGGGACCCCCCGGTCACCCTGGCGGTCCGCCTGGTCAGCGTCCTGTCCGACGACCTCCAGCACGCGGGCCAGGCCGCCTACATCAGGGGCGCCCTCGAACGCCGCTGATCGCGAGCGGTCTGGGCCCCGGTGTCCGGGTCAACGCGGTCGCGCCCGGCCGATCGACACCCCCTGGCACGACGGGGGACGTCCTCACCGTCGACGGCGGACGCCACGTCGTCGGAACGGCGCGCCGGTCAGAGCCCGGAGGCCCGCCGCCCGGGTCCCGTCAGGTCGTGCCGTTCAGGAAGCGGAGCACCGCGAGGACCCGGCGGTGCGCTTCCGCGGCCGGGGGGAGGTCGAGCTTGGCGAAGATGTTGTTGATGTGTTTGGCCACCGCGCTCTCGCTGACGAAGAGTCCGGCCGCGATCGCCGCGTTGGAGCGGCCCTCCGCCATCAGGGCGAGGACCTCCCGCTCGCGCGGGGTCAGCCGCTCCAGCGGGTCCGGCCCGCCGCGGCGCAGCAGGAGCTGTGCGACGACCTGCGGGTCGAGTGCGGTCCCGCCGGCCGCGACGCGGCGCAGGGCGTCCACGAACGCCTCCACGTCGGCGACGCGTTGCTTGAGGAGGTAGCCGATGCCCGCACTGGACGGGGCCGCGAGGAGGTCGGCGGCGTAGCGTTCCTCCACGTACTGCGAGAGCAGCAGGACGGCCGTGCCGGGGCTCTCGGCGCGGATCGCCAGGGCGGCGCGGACGCCCTCGTCGGTGAAGGCGGGCGGCATCCGGACGTCGATCAGCGCGAGGTCGGGCCGGTGTTCCCCGACGGCGGCGAGCAGCCCTTCGGCGTCGCCGGTCTCGGCGGCCACCTCGAACCCGGCCATTTCGAGGACCCGGACGAGTCCTACGCGCAGCAGGACGGAGTCCTCGGCGATCACAGCCCGCACGGCAGCTCCACGGTGATGACGGTCGGGCCCCCGAGGGGGCTGTTGATCAACAGTGTTCCGTCGACCGACCCTACGCGTTTGCGCAGGCCCACCAGACCAGTGCCGCCGGCCGGGTCCGCGCCGCCCGCCCCGTCGTCGGTGACGACCACCCGCAGCAGGTCGCCCCGCCGGCCCGGGACGCGGGCGACACGGACGGAACAGCGGTCGGCGCGGGCGTGCTTGGCGACGTTGGCGAGCGCCTCGGAGACGACGAAGTAGGCGACGGCCTCGACGGTGGGGTCCGGCCGCCGGGCCAGTTCCACCGACAGCTCGACGGGGAGCGGGGCGCGGGCGGCGATGCCGGAGAGCGCGGCGTCCAGTCCCCGGTCCTCCAGGACGGCCGGGTGCAGGCCCCGTACCAGGTCGCCCAGTTCTTCGATGGCTTCCTTCGCCTCGCGGTGGGCCTCGTCGATGACGGCCTTCGCCTGGGGTGGCAGGTCGTGGAGGGTGGCCCGGGCGATGCCGAGGTTCATGGCGAGGGAGACCAGCCGCTGCTGGGCGCCGTCGTGCAGGTCCCGTTCGATGCGGCGGCGTTCGATGTCGGCCGCGTCGAGCACTCCGGCCCGGCTTTCGGCGAGGTCCTCCACGCGGCGTTCCAGTTCGCGCGCCCGGTTGGGGCCGAGGAGGGCGAGCGCCGCGGAGGCGTCCAGGCGGGTGGTGAGCGCGGCCGCCCACGGCGTGGCGAGCAGGGTCAGCACGCCCGCGGCGGTGATCAGGTCGTAGCGGGCCGAGGTGTCGGGGCCGGTGATCACCCCGCCGGCGGGGAGCATCCACTCCCAGGCGTAGATGGTGACGGCGGCGGCGCCGGCGGCCCAGGCCACTGCGATCAGCGCGCCCGCGAGCGCGGCGAACGGGCTGACCAGCAGGTGGTAGCCGTACTGGCGCCAGGTCGCCTCGGAGCGCAGCCTTTCGCGCAGTCCGCGGACGGAGTTCCAGGGGTGGTGGCGCACGACGGGCGGTACGTCCAGGCCGAGCATGGTCCGCAGCCGGCTGCGCTGAAGGAACGTCAGCAGCGGGCGGAAGGCGAGGACGACGAGCAGGGGGAGCGGGGTGCGGGCCGGGGTCGCGGTCAGCACCACGAGTCCGAGGACGACGGGCAGGGCGGGCGGGATCGCCGCCACGGAGAAGGCGGTGTTGTGCCGGGCCCACACCGACCAGGGGGTGTGCGCGGCGATCCAGGTGTACGTACGCCTCAACGCGCCGCTGTATGCCATGACTCGTACGGTAATCGGACGTGCGGGGGGCCCTTCCACCACCCTGGTGCCCGGCCCGGGGTGTACCTGGCACCACCCCCGGTTCGGGCCGTGGAGCCAGTGATCTCGCCGGGGCGCGCGACGAGAGTGGTGGTGTGCCCGGGGGACGGTCCGCCGGGCAGGAAGGAGACCTCCCGTCATGACCCTCGTCGCCCCGCGGTTCCCGGCCCCGCGGTTCCCGCTCCTGCGGAACCGAGCCCTGCGGGGCGGGTCCCGCCCCCGCGCCGGCCGTCGCGGTCCGCGCCTGTCCACGGTGCTCACCGGGGCGGGGCTGGCGCTGCTGCCGTGGATGGTGGTGCTGGCCCGGACCGTGCCGCAGTCGGCGCAGGTGTCGAACTGGTCGGCCGCGTGGATCGGCCTCGACGCGATGCTGGCCGCAGGGCTGACGGGAACGGGGTTCCTGCTGCGCAAGGGGGATTCCCGGGTGTCGCCGGTGGCGGCGGCGACGGCCGCTCTGCTGGTGATGGACGCCTGGTTCGACGTGACGACCTCGGCCGGTACGAGCGGCCAGGGCCCGGCGCTGGTGCTCGCGGCCGCGGCGGAGCTGCCGCTGGCGGCGGTCTGCGCGGCGGTGGCCGTACGGCGTACCGCCTGACGGGCGGGGACGGGCGGGACGGGCGGGGACGGGCGGCGACGCGGGGGCGGGCGGACCCACCGTCAACTACGGCCCGTGCGTGCCCTTTTCCGTAGCTGACCTATCATCTGTTCGATTCTCGCGAGCCCCTGCCCGGGCCGGGGTCCGGGAAGTGATCCACGATGAGAGGGCAACGAGCACTTGCGTTTCACGGGCAAGCACCGCATAGCCATGGTCGCCGCCGCAGCGGCGGCGGTCTTCGGGAGCCTCCAGCTCCCTTCCACCGCCTTCGGCACCGAGGACACCGCACCCCCGACGGAGGCGTCGGTCCCGCTGGAGCCCTCGGAGGCTCCCGAATCCCACGCGGAGGACTCCGCCGCGTACACCGACGACGGCACGGCCTTCCGGGGCGGCGTCCTGTCCCTCGGCGTTCCGGGGGCGAAGCCCGCGGCGCGCACGGCCGCGGCCGCCGCGCCCGCACCGCCCGCACCGCCCCAGGGCGAGGGGTGGAAGCTGAGCGGCGCCACGAAGTGGCTGACGACCGGCTACACGGTCAAGTTCTACGACCAGAAGTCCGCGGACTGGCTGGCTCCGTACGTACGGGCCTCCGCCGCGGACCTCCAGCGCATCACGAACCTGCCGGTGAGCGTCGACACGAAGCCCGTCGGCTGGGACTACGTCAGGCCCAGGGGCGAGGTCGTCGTCGGCGTCCTGCCCCGCCCGTGCGTACCGCCGGCGGACGGCGGCACCATGGGCAACACCGGCTGGAAGGTCGTGCGGGACGGCTCGGGGACCGCGAACCTCAGCTGCGGTTTCACCAACGCCTCGCTGCCCGAGACCGTCACCAGCGGGCACGCCTACATCGACAGCAGCTTCTTCACCGCGGCCGGCAAGCCAACCGCCGCCATGGGCGAGACGTACATGCGCAACCACGTGAGTCACGAGCTCGGGCACACCTTGGGCCTGACGCACGCCAACCGCAGCCTGAACAAGAGCGATTGCGTGAAGGGCACCGACTCCGGCCAGTTCCCGGTCATGTGCTCACCGGCGTACGCGTACCAGGACAAGCGCGCGGGCACCTACGTCCAGCAGTTCGACCTACAGGGTCTGCGCCGCCTCGCGTCCGGCGCCGGAGCCGTGCTGTCCCCGCAGGGCAGGGTGTCGGGGCTCGGCGCCAAGTGCCTCGACGTCAAGGGCGGGAAGGCGGCCAACGGCACGCAGATCCAGCTCTACACCTGCAACGGCTCGGCCGCGCAGTCGTGGATCCTGGGCAAGGACGGTACGTTCCGCGCGTTCGGCAAGTGCCTGGACAACGCGCGCAACGCGAACACGAACGGCAACAAGATCAGCCTGCACGACTGCAACGGCTCGGCGGCGCAGCGCTGGTCCGTCAACGCGAAGGGGCAGATCGTGCACGTGGCGTCGGGCAAGGTCCTCGACGTGACGGGTGGCGCGACCGCCAACGGGACCGTGGTCCAGCTCTACACGGCGAACACGAACAAGCGCCAGGTCTGGACCGCCCCGAAGTAGCGCTCGGAGCTCGGTGATCCTGGGTGCCGGAGTCCCGGACACCCCGCAGAAGGCGGCGACGTACCTCGCGGCGGT
>NZ_JBEXPG010000076.1:0-42245 GCF_040611935.1 Streptomyces sp. NPDC006512
GACCCTGTGGGAGAGTAGGACGCCGCCGAACAATCATTGTGGGAAAGCCCCGCACCTTATGGTGCGGGGCTTTTCTGCGTTTACGGCCCGGAACGGCGCGGATGCGGTGCCGTCCGGCCGTCAGGCGGCGCTACCAGTCGGCCGGGTAACTTTTCAGGCCGCTCGTTTCGAGGGTCCAGCGGCCGGCCGGGACGGTGTCACCGAAGGCGTAGGGGACCTTCTTGCGGTAGCGGATGCCGTCGGGGCCTTCCGAGGGGTCACTGTGGACCGTGACGGCCTTCTTGTCCTTGCGGGGATCCACGACGACGTACAGGGGGATGCCCATGCGCGGGTAGTCGTGGAGCTTGTCGCGGATGTCGGTGAGGGAATTCGTGCGGGAGACGACTTCCACCACCATCAGGACGTCGCGCGAGTTCACGACCTTGGCCGTGTCGTCGGTGTCCTCCTCGGCGATGACCATGAGGTCGGGGACCTTGGTCAGTCCGGTATGGGGATCACCCATGTTCGTGTCGTTGAGGGCCATGACCTCGGGCGTTTGGGCCTCGATCTGGCGGCGGAGCCGCACCACGTTCAGGCCGTGGGGAGCCGTGGGGCTCATCATCGTGAGGAAGATCTGACCGTCGGTGGTCTGCACCTTCCACGCGTCCTCCTGGAGCTCGGCCAGTTCCGCGAGTTGCTCCGCGAAATCGTGCATCCGGCGCATCTGCTCGGGGGTGAGGTCGGCCATCGTGTCCTCCTGGTGGGTGCCCGACCAGCGTAGCCAGCCCGGGACCGCAGGAGCGGCTCTAGAGCGCTAGTGCCGTGACCGGAAAGGTCCACCGGGTCGCGACGCCCGGCACGGCACCTCTCCGCGTTGTCGGACCACGGAGGTACGTCCAGTACGAGCCGCGGCCCTCCGCCTCGAGATGCACCGCACCGGACGCCGCGACCCGCCAAACCTTCCCGGCCACGGCACTAGAGGCGGCCGGCGGCCTTCAGGGAGAGGTAGGCGTCGGCCAGGGCTGGGGGGAGGGCTTCGGGGGTGGCGTCCACGACGTGGACGCCGTGGCGGGTCAGCTGGTCGGCCGTGCGGCGGCGCTGGGTCTGGGACTGGGTGCCCGCGGCGGCCTCGTAGACGGCGTCGACGGTGCCGCGGGCGCGGGTCATCTCGGCCACGTGCGGGTCGGCCACGGAGGCCAGGACGACCGTGTGGCGCTGCGTCAGCCGGGGGAGCAGCGGCAGCAGGCCCTCCTCGATCGGGGCCGCGTCCAGGCTGGTCAGCAGGACGACGAGGGACCGGCGGGGGGCGCTGCGCAGGATCGTGGAGACCAGGGTGCGGGAGTGGGTTTCGACGAGTTCCGCTTCGAGGGTCGCCATGGCGCTGACGAAGGCCGGAAGGGTGTCGGCGGCCGAGCGGCCCTGGACCTGGGCGCGGGCACGGCGGTCGTGGGCCAGCAGGTCCACGCGGTCGCCGGCGCGGGTGGCCAGGGCGGTCAGGAGCAGGGCCGCGTCCATGGCGGCGTCCAGGCGGGGAGCGTCCCCCACGCGGCCCGCGGCGGTGCGGCCGGTGTCCAGGCAGATCAGGATGTGCCGGTCGCGTTCGGGGCGCCAGGTGCGGACGGCGACCTTGTTCTGGCGGGCGGTGGCGCGCCAGTCGATGGAGCGGGTGTCGTCGCCGGGGACGTAGTCGCGGAGGCTGTCGAACTCGGTGCCCTCGCCGCGGGTCAGGACGCTGGTGCGGCCGTCGAGTTCGCGCAGGCGGGCCAGGCGGGACGGGAGGTGCTTGCGGCTGGCGAACGGCGGCAGGACGCGGACCGTCCAGGGGACGGTGTGGGAGCCCTGGCGGGACATCAGGCCGAGCGGGCCGTACGAACGGATCGTGACGCGGTCGGCCCGGCGGTCGCCGCGCCGGGTGGGGTGCAGGCGGGTGGTCAGGCGGCGGCGTTCGCCTGCGGGGACGGTCAGGTCGTGGCGGGAGGCGGGGCCCTCGGTACCGGGCTGCCAGCTGCTCGGCGGCCAGGCGTCGCGGACGCGGGCGCGGAGGGTGCGGCGGCCCGGGTTGGTGACCGTGAGGTGGACGTCGGCGCTCTCGCCGAGGCGCACCGAGGTGTCGCCCGAGCGGGTGAGGCGCAGGGCGCGGACGGGCGCCGCCAGGGCGCAGTCGACGGCGCAGGCCAGGGCCAGGGTGCCGTTGACGGCGAGGATGCCCGTCCAGCTCGGTTCGAGGATGCCGACGGGCAGGCTGCCGAGGGCCGCGAGGAGGGCGGCGCGTCCGGTGAGGGCCATCAGCGCGGGACGGGGACGTGGGAGAGGATCGCCGTGATGACGGCGTCGGCCTTGACGCCTTCCATCTCGGCTTCCGGGCGGAGCTGGACGCGGTGGCGCAGGGTGGGCAGGGCGAGGGCCTTCACGTCGTCGGGGGTCACGTAGTCGCGGCCGACGAGCCAGGCCCAGGCGCGGGCGGTGGCCAGCAGGGCGGTCGCGCCGCGCGGGGAGACGCCGAGCGTGAGGGACGGCGATTCGCGGGTGGCGCGGCAGATGTCGACGACGTAGCCGGCGATCTCGGGGGAGACGGTGACGTGGGTGACGGCTTCGCGGGCGGCTTCGAGTTCCTTCAGGCCTGCGACGGGGCGCAGGCCCGCCGCGGCGAGGTCGCGGGGGTTGAAGCCGGCGGCGTGCCGGGTCAGGACGCCGATCTCGTCCTCGCGGGAAGGGAGGGGCACCGTCAGCTTGAGGAGGAAGCGGTCGAGCTGGGCTTCGGGGAGGGGATAGGTGCCCTCGTACTCGACGGGGTTCATGGTGGCGGCGACGAGGAAGGGCTCGGGGAGCTTGCGGGGGGTGCCGTCGACCGTGACCTGGCGTTCCTCCATCGCTTCGAGGAGCGAGGACTGGGTCTTGGGGGGCGTGCGGTTGATCTCGTCCGCGAGGAGCAGGTTGGTGAAGACCGGGCCGTCCTGGAAGGAGAACTCGGCGGTGCGGGCGTCGTAGACGAGGGAGCCGGTGACGTCGCTCGGCATCAGGTCCGGGGTGAACTGGACGCGCTTGGTGTCGAGTTCGAGGGAGGCGGCGAGGGCGCGCACGAGCAGGGTCTTCGCGACACCGGGGACGCCTTCGAGGAGGACGTGGCCGCGGCACAGGAGTGCGACGACGAGACCGGTGACGGCGGAGTCCTGGCCGACCACGGCCTTGGCGATCTCGGTGCGGAGCGCTTCCAGGGAGGTACGGGCGCTGTCCGTGGTGGCCGTCATGAGGTGCGGACCTCTCTTTCGAGGGCGTCGAGGTGGTCGGCGAGCGCGACGAGTGCCGCGTCGTCGGCGGGGGTGGTGCCGAAGAGGAGGGTGGTCACGTCGCGGGTGCCGTCGCCGAGGCGGGCGGACACGGCGGGGACCAGGGAGGCCGGGTCGTGGGCCTGGGCGGGCGGTACGCCGACCAGTGCGGCGAGGCGTTCGCGGGTGGCGGCGCGCAGCACGGTCGAGGCGCGGTCGCGGGCGTCGGCCTTGCGGTAGAGGCGGGCGCGGCCCTCGGTGGCCTCGGAGGCGCGGACGGCGACGGGGAGCCTCTCGGTGACGAGGGGGCCGAGGCGGCGGGCGCGCCAGAGGGCGGCGAGGACGGCGGCGGCGAACAGCTGGAGCAGGGCCCAGTGCCAGCCGGACGGGACGAGGTCGAGGAGGCTCTGGTCCTCGGTGTCGTCGGCGGCGGTCATGTCCGCGAGGGTGGGCAGGTACCAGACGAGGTCCGGGCGGGAGCCGAGGAGTTGGAGGGCGAGGGAGGCGTTGCCCTCTTCGGCGAGGCGTTCGTTGAGGAGGACCGACTCGGAGCCGAGGAGGACGGTGTCGCCGCCCTTGGTGGTGCCGGGCAGGACGAGGAGGGTGGGGCGGCCGCCGCTGGGGTAGCAGGCGGTGGCTCCGGCGGGGCCGGCGGTGTAGCGGAGGTCGCCGCCGGTGGAGGCGCGGCCGGCGGTGGCGGCGGCCGGCAGGGTGCAGGCGGGGTCGAGGTCGTCCTGGTGGGCGAAGCCGCCGGTGCGCGCGGCGGGGGCCAGGTCGGAGAGGGAGTCGCCGGGGGCGATCAGGACGGTGCGGCCGCCGGAGAGGTCGATGGCGGAGCGGATCGCGCGGCGCTGGGAGGCGCCGAGCAGGTCCGGGTCGGTGACCAGGAGGGTGGTGCCGGGGCCGGCCGCGGCGGCGGCGTCGGTGGCGTTGGTGACCACGCGGGTGGTGACTCCGCGTTCCTGGAGGAGTTGCGCGAGGGCCCGGCTGCCCTCGGGGTCGGGGGAGCGGGGGTCGAGGCGTCCGTGGTGGTCGCCGGTCTGGAGGCCGGCCAGGAGGACGGCGGAGACCAGCAGGATGCCGAGGGCGAGGAGGAAGCCGCGGCTGCGGGCCCAGAGCTGGGCGCCGGTGAGGGCGGTGGAGGTGCCGGCGCGGCGGCCCGGGCGGTCGGGCGCGGGCGCGGGGGCCGGGGCCGGGGCGGGCGGCGCCGTCGCGGGCTCGGTGGGGCCGGTCATGCGGTGGGTCCCGTCAGGAGCGGCTTGGTGCGCTCCAGGGTGAGGTCGAGGGTGCGCAGGCGGGCGTAGGCGTCGGGGTCGGCGGTGCGGCCGCCGTAGGTGACGTCGTCGAAGGTGCGGGCGGCGGCGCGCAGGTCGTCGGCGTGGCCGGGCAGGGACACGGCGGCTTCGGCGGCGGCCTCGTCGGCGGTGCGGCCGGGGCGGGGGTCGAGGAGGGTGCGTTCCTCCAGGGAGCGCACGAGGGCGCGCATGCGTTCCTGGACGGCCTCGGTCCAGCGGCCGGCGGCGGCGTGGGCTTCGGCGGCGGTGCGGTGGTCGGCGGCGCTGCGCAGGCCGTCGTCGAAGAGGATGCCCGCGCTGGTGGCCGTACGGCGGGGGGTGCCGAGGCGCCACCAGAGGGCGGCGACGAGGAGGACGACCAGGACGACGACGGCGAGGACGCCGTAGCCGCCGCCGGGGGTGGAGGCGGAGGCGCTGTCGAGGAGGCCGCCGATCCACTCCCAGAAGCGGTCCAGCGCGCGCTCGAAGAGGCCGGGGTCGTCCTGGTGGTAGGCGCGCTTGGCCAGTTCGCGTTCGGCCGCCTCGCGGGCGGCGTCGCGCGGTGTCGTCAGTGGTGGCGTCTCGGCGCCGGGCAGCAGCACCGTGGTGCCGGTGACGATGAGTCCCCCCGTTCTCATCGGTGCGTCAGCCTCCTGTGACCGGTCCGCTGCCGGGCTGCGGGGTGGCCGCGTCGTAGTCGTCGAGGCCGGCGGCGCGGGCGAGTTCCAGGTCGAGGGCCTCGCGGCGGATGCGCTGGTCGATGTAGAGGAGGTTGGTGACGCCGGTCTGCATGGGGACGGTGACGGTGAGGCTGACGAGTCCGCCGATCGCGGTGATGATCAGGAAGGTCCAGCTCTGGGCGGAGGTGCCGTCGAGGAGGCCGCTGAAGCCGCCGGGGGACACGATCATGGCGATGACGGCGAAGGGCACCGCGATGATCAGCGAGGTGATCCAGGTGATGACCCAGGTGAGGGCGCTGATGCCGAAGATGCGCCACCAGGAGCCCTTGACCAGCTTGGCGGACCGCTTGAAGGCGTCGGTGACCTTGCCGCGTTCCAGCACCAGTGCGGGCGGTGCCAGGACGAAGGTCACGAAGTACCAGGCGAGGAGCGTGAGGGCGACGGGGATGCCGAGGACCATCAGGACGGCGTTGCCGGTCAGGAGGCCGGGGAGCAGGGGCAGGACGCCGGCGGCGAGGGCGCCGAGGAACAGTACGGCGGTCAGGGCGAGCAGGCGCGGGAGCAGCGGGCGGACGGCGCGCAGGTCGGCGGCGACGGTGGAGCTCTGGCCGAGGACGGCGCGGCTGACGACGCCGGCGAGGAGGCCGGTGACCAGGAGCAGTCCGAGCAGCTGGATGTAGTAGTTGAAGACGGCGGTGGTCAGGGTGTCGCCCAGCAGCCGCATGGCTTCTTCGGGGGTCGCGGCTTCGTCGGGCGTCATGACGAGGTTGTCCATCATGAGGCGCTGCACGGTGAGCAGGCCGAGCTGGACGAGGGCGGCGAGGACGAGGCTGACGGAGAGGACCGTCTTCCAGTGGCCGCGCAGGGTGCTGACGGCGCCGTCGAGGATCTCGCCGAGGCCCAGGGGGCGCAGGGGGATCACTCCGGGCTTGGCGGCGGGGGGCGGGCCGCCCCAGCCGCCGGGGCCACCCGGATGGCCGTACGGGGCGCCGTAGGGGCTGCCGTACGGTGCGCCGGGCTGCTGACCGGGCTGCTGGCCGGGCTGGCCGTACGATCCCCAGCCCTGGCCCTGCTGCTGCGGGGGCGGGGTGGGGCCCGCTGCCGGGCTGGACCACTGGCCGGGCGGGGGCTGGGACGCCGACCACTTCGGGGCGTCGGCGGGCGGTGCGGGCGGCTGGGTGCCGTCGGAGCCCTGGCCGTCGGACGGGGATCCGGGCGTGGCCCAGCCCGGAGAGTCGTTCATCGTCGCTCCTTCACGTGCACCTGCCGTGGCGGGCGCGCTGGTCGGCTGCCATCGTGCCATGGGGGGACCTCGAACGGACCAGCTGTCCCCCACCCAGGATCTTGGGCTGCTCGTCCCTTCAATTGTCGCGCGGATCCGGGGCAGACTGGTCGTCCTGATCACCACGCAGGTCCGAGGGGCGATTTCCAGCCCTTTTGGCTGTGGGACAGCTCACCGCCGGGTAACGATTAGCTAATGGGATGATGTCAAGCATGAAGGGACGCGTCCTTGTCGTCGACGACGACACCGCACTGGCCGAGATGCTCGGCATCGTGTTGCGTGGAGAAGGTTTTGAGCCGTCGTTCGTAGCGGACGGTGACAAGGCATTGGCTGCCTTCCGGGAGGCCAAGCCGGACCTCGTCCTGCTCGACCTCATGCTGCCCGGACGGGACGGCATAGAGGTGTGCAGGCTGATCCGGGCCGAGTCGGGCGTGCCGATTGTCATGCTCACCGCCAAGAGTGACACGGTGGACGTGGTCGTGGGCCTGGAGTCCGGGGCCGACGACTACATCGTCAAGCCGTTCAAGCCGAAGGAGCTGGTGGCCCGCATCCGGGCGCGTCTGCGCCGGTCGGAGGAGCCCGCACCCGAGCAGCTGGTCATCGGTGACCTGGTCATCGACGTGGCCGGGCACTCGGTCAAGCGCGACGGCGCCTCCATCGCACTGACCCCGCTGGAGTTCGACCTGCTGGTCGCCCTCGCCCGCAAGCCCTGGCAGGTGTTCACCCGCGAGGTGCTGCTGGAGCAGGTCTGGGGCTACCGGCACGCCGCGGACACCCGCCTGGTCAACGTGCACGTACAGCGTCTGCGCTCCAAGGTCGAGAAGGACCCGGAGCGCCCCGAGATCGTCGTGACGGTGCGCGGTGTCGGCTACAAGGCCGGACCGAGCTGACGTGCAGCCCGGCAAGCCCCGGGGCGGCTCCCGATGGGGGTCCCCGTGGGGTGGCCGGCAGCTCCGTTCGGTGGCGGACGGAGCCTCCGGCGGCCCCGTGCTGCGGCTGTGCGTACGCCTCGTACGCCGGCCGCTGCTTCCGGCTGTCCGGCTGTGGCGGCGCAACATCCAGCTCCGGGTGGTCGTCGCGACGCTGCTGATGTCGCTGGCCGTGGTCCTCGCCCTCGGCTTCGTCGTCGTCGCCCAGGTCAGCAAGGGACTCCTCGACGCCAAGGAAGAGGCCGCGCAGAGCCAGGCCGCGGGAGGGTTCGCGGTCGCACAGGAGAAGGCGAACACCCCCCTGTCGGTGGAGCCCGACGCCACCGACAACAAGGTCGGCCGGGACGCCAGCACCTGGATGAACTCGCTCGTCAAACAGCTCGCCAGCGGCGGCCAGACCGCCTTCGAGGTCGCCGCGCTCGGCGCGGGCGAGCAGCAGCCCGGAGCCCAGGGCGTCAAGGGCGCCCGCGCGTCCGGCAACGTCGACCCGACCGCCAGCGTCCCCATCGAGCTGCGCCGGGCCGTCAACCACGCCACCGGCACCTTCAAGACCTTCTCCGAGATCCGGTACACCGCCGGCGTCGGGGACAAGGCGCCCGAGCCCGCGCTCGTCGTCGGCAAGCGGCTGACCGACATCAACGGCTACCCGTACGACCTGTACTACCTCTTCCCGCTCACCCAGGAGGAGGAGTCCCTCAACCTGGTCAAGAGCACCATCGCGACCGCCGGCCTCTTCGTCGTCGTCCTGCTCAGCGCCATCGCCTGGCTCGTCGTGCGCCAGGTCGTCACCCCCGTCCGGATGGCCGCCGGGATCGCCGAAAGGCTCTCGGCCGGGCGGCTCCAGGAACGCATGAAGGTCACCGGCGAGGACGACATCGCCCGCCTCGGCGAGGCCTTCAACAAGATGGCCCAGAACCTCCAGAACAAGATCCAGCAGCTGGAGGACCTCTCGCGGATGCAGCGCCGCTTCGTCTCGGACGTCTCCCACGAGCTGCGCACCCCGCTCACCACCGTCCGGATGGCCGCCGACGTCATCCACGACGCCCGCGTCGACTTCGACCCCGTCACCGCCCGCTCCGCCGAACTCCTCGCCGGACAGCTCGACCGCTTCGAGTCGCTGCTCGCCGACCTGCTGGAGATCAGCCGCTTCGACGCGGGCGCGGCCGCCCTGGAGGCCGAGCCCATCGACCTGCGGGACGTCGTACGCCGCGTCATCGACGGCGCCGAACCGCTCGCCGAGCACAAGGGCACCCGGATCCGCGTCCTCGGGGACACCCAGCCCGTCATCGCCGAGGCCGACGCCCGGCGCGTCGAGCGGGTGCTGCGCAACCTCGTCGTCAACGCCGTCGAGCACGGAGAGGGCCGCGACGTCGTGGTCCGGCTCGCCTCCGCGGGCGGGGCCGTCGCGGTCGCCGTCCGCGACTACGGCGTCGGCCTCAAGCCCGGCGAGGCCACCCGGGTCTTCAACCGCTTCTGGCGCGCCGACCCGGCCCGCGCCCGCACCACCGGCGGAACCGGCCTCGGCCTGTCCATCGCCGTCGAGGACGCCCGGCTGCACGGGGGCTGGCTCCAGGCCTGGGGCGAGCCCGGCGGCGGCTCGCAGTTCCGCCTCACCCTGCCCCGCACCGCGGACGAGCCCCTGCGCGGATCCCCGATCCCGCTGGAGCCCGAGGACTCGCGCGGCAACCGGGCCCGCGCCGCCGCCGAGGCCGCCGGACGCGGACCCGGCGCCGGCGGGCGCCCCGACGGCCGGTCCGAACGCGCGGACCGCTCGCCGATACCGCCGCGCCCGGCCGTCACCACGGCCATGCCGGTGCCCGCCGACCCCACGGCACTGCCGGGCAGCGGCTCCCGGGTCGTCGCCAGGCCGGCCGACCAGCCGACAGCACAGGAGGACGGAACCGGTGGAGGACGCTGAGCGCGGGCAGGACCGCCCGCCGGGCGGAACGAAGGGCACGAGGACGCTCCTCGTCCTAGGAGCGGCCGGAGCACTGCTGACCGGCTGCGCGTCCATGCCGACCCGCGGCGAGATCCGCCCCGTCGAGGCCTCCCAGGGCGTGGACTCCCAGGTCCGGGTGTTCGGCGTACCGCCCGCCGACAAGGCGAACCCCGCCGACATCGTCGAAGGCTTCCTGGAGGCCATGACCAGCGACGACCCGCAGCTGGAGACCGCCCGCAAGTACCTCACCCCGGAAGCGGCGGAGAAGTGGAAGCCCGGCTCCGCCGTGACCGTGCTCTCCGCCGGCCTCGACCGGCTCCCCGTCCAGGGCGAGAAGGACCCCGACGGACCCCGCTGGAAGATCACCGGGAAGAAGCTCGCGACCGTCGACGAGCGCAGCGCCTACCAGCCGGAGACCGGCGGCGGCCGCTACGAGGAGTACCTCCAGCTGGTCCAGGTCAACAAGCAGTGGCGCATCGCGACCCCGCCCAGCAGCCTCGTGCTCAGCGAGTCCGACTTCCAGCGCATCTACAAGCCCGTCAACAAGTACTACTTCGCCGGCAACTCCCTCGTCGCCGACCCGGTCTACGTCCGCCAGCGCAGCGACCCCGAATCGCGGATGGACCCGACCACGCAGACCGTCCAGTCGCTGCTCGCCGGGCCCTCCAAATGGCTCGGCCCCGTCGTCTCGACCAGCTTCCCGACCGGCACCGGACTGCGCGAGGGCACCAAGTCCCTCTCGTACGACGGCCAGAACACCCTGCGCGTCCCGCTCAACGGCAACGGGGCCAACGTCGCGCAGCCGCAGTGCCAGAAGATGGCCACCCAACTCCTCTACACCGTCCGGGACCTGACGGGCTCCCGGCTGGACCGCGTCGAACTGCTGCGCCCCGACGGCAAGTCGCTGCTGTGCGGCGTCAACCAGCCGGCGACCACCGCGTTCGTCAGCCGGACCCCGGTCCCCGAGCACCAGTACTACGTGGACAAGGACTCCAAGCTGGTCCGGATGGTCCTCAGCGTCAACGCCGAGGAACAGCAGGACAAGCCGGAACCGGCACCCGGGCCGCTGGCCACCGCCGCCGACTTCAAGGTGGGCTCCGCGGCCGTCACCTACGACGAGAAGCGCGCCGCGGTCGTCTCCGGAGACGGGCACGGCCTGTACGTGGTGACCCTCGCGACGGCCGGCCCGATGCCGCAGCCCCTCATGACCAGCAAGAGCGGCAAGCTGACCCCACCCAGCTGGGACGCCCACGGCGACCTGTGGATCGCCGACCTCGACCCGCAGACCCAGGGCCTGTGGCGGATCCCCGGCGGCACCGGCACCCCGCAGAAGGTCGACGTCGCCGGACTCGACGGGAAGATCACCGGACTGAAGGCCTCCTCGGACGGGGTGCGCCTCGCGCTGCTCGTCGAGAAGGAGGGCGGGCGCAAGAACCTCTACACCGGCCGGATCGAGCGGCCCGAGGGCAAGGGCGACTCCTCGCCGGTGTCGGTGCGCGAGCTGCGCCCGGCCGCTCCGCAGATGGCCGAGGTGACGGCGATGAGCTGGGCGCCGCGCGGGCGGCTGCTGGTGGTGGGACGCGAGAGCGGCGGCGTCGACCAGGCCCGCTACATGCTGGCGGACGGCTCGATGGTCGCCGCGAGCCTGCCCGGGGCGACCGGGCTCAGCGCGATCGCGGCCGCCGAGGACGAGTCCAAGCCGGTCGTGGCCTACTCCGGCGAGGACGGCATCGTGTGGCTTCCGCCGGGTGCGCAGTGGCGCACGGTCGCGGCGGGCGGCAAGGCCCCGGTGTACCCGGGCTGACCGGCTGACCGGCTCGGCCGGGGGTGTCCGCGGCCGGGGTCCGGGGTTTTCCACAGGGGTGGCGGGGGCCGTACGGGCCCGCCACAGTGGAGGCATGCGGGGGTGGTGGCAGGAGGTCTCCGGGCTGGTGCTCCCGGCGGGCTGCGCGGGCTGCGGCACCGGCCGGGCGGTGCTGTGCGCGGACTGCCGGAGCGCTCTGGGCGGGAGCGCGGCGGGCCGGGTGCGTCCGGCCGCGCGGCGGGCCGGGCCGGCGGGGCTGCCGGCCGTGCACGCGGCGGCTCCGTACGAGGGGGCCGTACGGGCGGTCGTACTGGCCCACAAGGAACGCGGGGCACTGCCCCTGGCCGGGCCGCTGGGCGCCGCCCTGGCGGCCGCCGTGGCCCTCGCGGTGCTCCGGGCGGGTGCGGGCCGGGCGGGGGAGCTGGCGCTGGTTCCGGTGCCCTCCGCACGGCGGGCCGTCCGGGCGCGCGGTCACGACCCGGCGCGGCGGATCGCGCTGGCCGCCTCGGCGCGGCTGCGGCGGGCCGGTACGGCCGCGCGCGTGGCGTCCGTACTGCGCCAGCGCAGGCCGGTCGAGGACCAGGCGGGCCTGGGGGCCCTCAGGCGGCTGGAGAACCTCTCGGGGGCCCTGGAGGTCCGCGCGGGCGGTGCGCGGCTCACCGCGGGGGCGGGGATCGTGCTGGTCGACGACGTGATCACCACGGGGGCCACGCTGGCGGAGGCGGCCCGGGCCCTGCGGGAGGCCGGACTACGGGTGGACGCGGCGGCCGTGGTGGCGGCGCCCGCGGAATCCTTCGTCCGGATCCGGTCGGCAACCCGTACAGAGCAAAAATCTTGTGAATAGATCCGGAACCCCTGGGGAATGCGCAACGTTGCAGGTAGTAAGAGGGAACAGTCACCTGAACGTAGGTATGTTCCGGTAGCGGGTGCCGACAACCGGCATTGAGAGATATGTTCGGTTGTGAGGAACTGGCGATCCTTGGGACCCGGGTATCGGAGCACCAGTCCGCCCGTTTTGGAATCTTCGTGTCAATGCCTGCTCAGGGGGTTGTCTCTCTACTCCGAAGTCGGTGGGATGTAGATCTTGCCGATGGGGGAGGAGGAGGTGAAAGTCGCCAAGTCCGAGGCTCCGGTGTTCACCGGGGCCTGGTGCGAAAGGGAGACGCTTCGCCGCACGAGGCGGGGCTCTCCGGGAACGGAGTTCTGCGTGGACATCGTCGTCAAGGGCCGCAAGACCGAGGTGCCCGAGCGGTTCCGCAAGCACGTGGCCGAGAAGCTGAATCCGGAGCGGATCCAGAAGCTCGACGCCAAGGTGATCAGCTTGGACGTCGAGGTGTCCAAGGAGCACAACCCGCGCCAGGCCGACCGTTCCGACCGCGTGGAGATCACCCTGCGTTCGCGGGGCCCGGTGATCCGTGCCGAGGCCGCCGCCGCAGACCCGTACGCGGCGCTCGACCTGGCTCAGGACAAGCTGGAGGCCCGGCTGCGCAAGCAGCACGACAAGCGCTACACGCGCCGCGGCAACGGCCGGCTCTCGGCGGCGGAGGTCGCCGACGTGGTGCCGGGAGTCGCGTCGCTCAACGGCAACGGCGAGCCGGTCGGCGAGGAGAAGGCGGACGGGATTCCGACCACCCGCATCGGATCCCTCGAAGTGCAGGGCGAAGGCCCGCTCATCGTCCGCGAGAAGACCCACTCGGCCGGACCCATGTCGCTCGACCAGGCCCTGTACGAAATGGAACTGGTCGGCCACGACTTCTACCTGTTCGTCGACTCCGAAACCAAGATGCCCAGCGTCGTCTACCGGCGTCACGCCTACGACTACGGCGTCGTCCACCTGAACTCCGACGGCGCCTCCAGCTCCGACCAGCCGGCAGCGGGCGCCGGCGGTGCGCTCGGCGGCTGAGCATTCATCCGTCGCCCCCGCGGGACGCACGGGCGTTCCGCGGGGGCACCTGTATGGGCGCGTATGAGCCAGCCGGATTTCGCCAGATCCCCGCCCGGCGGTGCGGGCATGGAATCATGGCGGACAGTCAGCCGGCGCCCCATCCCGCCGGTTCGGCCCAGCAGCTCGGCACATGCAGGGGGAGGAACGATGGCGGACAGCTTCGGGCCGGTACGCGGTGACGACGGCGCGGGCTGCCGCGAGGCGGACCCGGCCGGGGAGCCCATCCGGGTGCTCGTCGTCGACGACCACGCCCTCTTCCGGCGCGGGCTGGAGATCGTCCTCGCGCAGGAGGAGGACATCCAGGTCGTCGGCGAGGCCGGGGACGGTGCCGAGGCCGTGGACAAGGCCGCCGACCTGCTGCCGGACATCGTGCTCATGGACGTGCGGATGCCCCGGCGCGGCGGCATCGAGGCGTGCACCTCGATCAAGGAGGTGGCCCCCTCCGCGAAGATCATCATGCTGACGATCAGCGACGAGGAGGCCGACCTCTACGACGCGATCAAGGCGGGCGCGACGGGCTACCTGCTCAAGGAGATCTCCACGGACGAGGTCGCGACGGCGATCCGCGCGGTCGCGGACGGCCAGTCGCAGATCAGCCCGTCGATGGCGTCGAAGCTGCTCACCGAGTTCAAGTCGATGATCCAGCGCACCGACGAGCGGCGGCTGGTGCCGGCGCCGCGGCTGACGGACCGGGAGCTGGAGGTCCTGAAGCTGGTGGCCACCGGCATGAACAACCGTGACATCGCGAAGCAGTTGTTCATCTCCGAGAACACGGTGAAGAACCACGTCCGCAACATCCTGGAGAAGCTCCAGCTGCACTCCCGGATGGAAGCCGTCGTCTACGCGATGCGCGAGAAGATCCTAGAGATCCGCTGACGCCACCGCGGGTCGGGGCGCCGGTGCCTACGCGCCGCGCGCGCGGAGTTCCGCCGTCACGGCGGCCGCCTCCCGCTCGCTCGTCGCGCGGTCGACGCGCACCTCCTCGCAGCCCACCCAACGGGCCGCCTCCCACAGGGCCTCCGCCATAGCGCCGGCGGCCTTCGGACTGGTCAGCGAGAGCTGGCGGGCCACGAGGGTGGTGCCCTCCCGGCCCGGGTCGACGCGCCCCTGGAGGCGGCCGCCGGCCAGCAGTGGCATCGCGAAGTAGCCGTGGATCCGCTGGGGTTTGGGGACGTAGGCCTCCAGCCGGTGCGTGAACCCGAAGATCCGCTCGGTGCGGGGGCGGTCCCAGACCAGGGAGTCGAACGGGGACAGCAGGGTGGTGCGGTGGCGGCCGCGCGGCACGGTGGCCAGGGCCTGCGGATCGGCCCACGCCGGCTTGGCCCAGCCCTCCACCGTCACCGGGACCAGACCGGATTCCGCGACGACCGCGTCGAACTGGTCGCCCTTGAGCCGGTGGTAGTCCGCGATGTCGGCGCGGGTGCCGACCCCGAGCGAGCGGCCGGCCAGGGCCACCAGGCGCCGCAGGCACTCGTGGTCGTCGAGGTCGTCGTGGAGCAGGGCGTCCGGGACGGCCCGCTCGGGCAGGTCGTAGACCCGCTTCCAGCCGCGCCGCTGGGCGCAGACCACCTCGCCGGTGTCGAGGAGCCACTCCACCGCGATCTTGGTCTCGGACCATTCGAACCACTCGCCGCCGTTCTTGGCGCCGCCGAGCTCGGTCGAGGTCAGCGGGCCCTCGGCGCGCAGCCGGTCCAGGACCGCCCCCGTCGAACGCTCCTTGTCCTGGAGGACGTGCCAGCGGTGGCCGCGGGCCCGGCGGGCGCGGCGGCGGAAGGCGAAGTGCGGCCACTCCTCGACGGGCAGGATGCAGGCGGCGTGCGACCAGTACTCGAAGGCGTGGCTCTGCGACCAGTAGGCCTTCTCGACGGTGTCCCGGCCGACCGCGCCGAGGCGTGCGTACGGGATCAGCTCGTGCGAGCGCGCCAGGACCGAGATCGTGTCCAGCTGCACGGCGCCCAGGTGGCGCAGGACCCCGCGGACCCCGCCCCTGCGGTCGGGCGCTCCGAGGAAGCCCTGCGCGCGCAGGGCGATCCGGCGGGCCTCGTCGGCGGACAGGGACAGGGTCGGCTGCGGCAGGCTCATGGCCCGCAGCCTAGGCGCCGCCACTGACACCGGTGCCCGTGGCGGCGGGGAGGTAGGGGAGGGCGGGGGTCAGGCCGAGGTCCGAGGGGAGCAGGGCCCCGACCCAGCCGTCGCGTGCGGTGCCGTTGCGCAGGAGGGAGGCCCGCAGCAGGCCCTCGATGCGGAAGCCGGCCTTCTCGGCGACGGCCTTCGAGCCCGCGTTGCCGACCTCCGCGCGCCATTCCAACCGTACGGCGCCGAGCTCGGTGAAGGCCCAGCGGGCGACGGCGTCCAGGGCCTCGGTCATGTAGCCGTGCCCGCGATACTCCCTGGTCGCCCAGTACCCGACCTCGTACGAGCGGGTCCCGAACGCCTCGTGCACGTGGACGCCGATCGCCGCGACCAGCGGGCCGCGCGGGCCGAGACGGACCGCGAAGCTGTACCCGGTGTCCCCGCGCCAGCCGGCCGGGACCAGCTCGCCCACGAAGGCCTTCGCGTGGGCGCGCTCGTAGGGGGAGGGGACCATCGTCCAGCGCTGGATGTCGGGGTCCTGCGCGGCCGCGTAGACCTCGTCCTCGTCGTCCGGCGCGAAGGGCCGCAGGTCCAGGCGGGCCGTGGTCAGTGTGGTGGGCTCCATGGGCGGAGTCTGGTACCTGGGCGCGGAACGGGCGAGCACTTTTTTCCGAAGCGGGCCCGGAGAGGGCGGCACCTATTTCCTTCTCCGTACGTTCTCATTCCGGGCGCCCGTGCCCTGCGGACACGGCGGACCTCCCGACGCGACCACGTCCTCGCTTACGATGGCCGTTGCGGTGGGGCCCACCTGCCGTGCCCGTGTACGTACAGTGCCCAGGCCCGACCGGCAAGGAGACAAACCTCGGTGTCCGTCTTCAACAAGCTCATGCGTGCAGGCGAAGGCAAGATCCTGCGCAAACTGCACCGCATCGCGGACCAGGTCAACTCCATCGAAGAGGACTTCGTCAACCTCTCCGACGCCGAGTTGCGTGCGCTCACGGACGAGTACAAGCAGCGCTTCCAGGACGGCGAGAGCCTGGACGACCTGCTGCCCGAGGCCTTCGCGACCGTTCGCGAGGCCGCGAAGCGCGTCCTCGGCCAGCGTCACTACGACGTCCAGATGATGGGTGGCGCGGCGCTGCACCTCGGCTACGTCGCCGAGATGAAGACCGGTGAGGGCAAGACCCTCGTCGGCACGCTGCCCGCGTACCTGAACGCGCTGTCCGGCAAGGGCGTCCACCTGATCACGGTGAACGACTACCTCGCCGAGCGCGACTCCGAGATGATGGGCCGGGTGCACAAGTTCCTCGGTCTCGAGGTCGGCTGCATCCTCGCGAACATGTCGCCGGCGCAGCGCCGCGAACAGTACAACTGCGACATCACGTACGGAACGAACAACGAGTTCGGCTTCGACTACCTCCGCGACAACATGGCCTGGTCGCAGGAAGAGCTGGTCCAGCGCGGCCACAACTTCGCCGTGGTCGACGAGGTCGACTCGATCCTCGTCGACGAGGCCCGCACCCCGCTGATCATCTCCGGCCCGGCCGACCAGGCCACCAAGTGGTACGCCGACTTCGCCAAGCTGGTCACCCGCCTGACCAAGGGCGAGGCCGGGCAGCCGCTCAAGGGCATCGAGGAGACCGGCGACTACGAGGTCGACGAGAAGAAGCGCACCGTCGGCATCCACGAGGCCGGTGTCGCGAAGGTCGAGGACTGGCTCGGCATCGAGAACCTGTACGAGTCGGTGAACACCCCCCTCGTCGGTTACCTCAACAACGCGATCAAGGCCAAGGAACTCTTCAAGGCCGACAAGGACTACGTCGTCATCGACGGCGAGGTCATGATCGTCGACGAGCACACGGGCCGCATCCTGGCCGGCCGCCGCTACAACGAGGGCATGCACCAGGCGATCGAGGCGAAGGAAGGGGTGGACATCAAGGACGAGAACCAGACCCTCGCCACGATCACCCTGCAGAACTTCTTCCGCCTCTACTCGAAGCTGTCGGGCATGACCGGTACGGCCATGACCGAGGCCGCCGAGTTCCACCAGATCTACAAGCTCGGCGTCGTCCCGATCCCGACGAACCGCTCGATGCAGCGCAAGGACCAGCCCGACCTCATCTACCGCACCGAGGTCGCCAAGTTCGCCGCCGTCGTCGACGACATCGCGGAGAAGCACGAGAAGGGCCAGCCGATCCTCGTCGGCACCACCTCGGTCGAGAAGTCCGAGTACCTCTCGCAGCAGCTCTCCAAGCGGGGCATCCCGCACGAGGTGCTGAACGCCAAGCAGCACGACCGTGAGGCCACGATCGTCGCCCAGGCCGGCCGCCGCGGCGCGGTCACCGTCGCCACGAACATGGCGGGCCGCGGTACCGACATCAAGCTCGGCGGCAACCCGGACGACCTCGCCGAGGCCGAGCTGCGCCAGCGCGGCCTGGACCCCGAGGAGCACATCGAGGAGTGGGCGCACGCCCTTCCCGAGGCGCTCCAGCGCGCGGAGGCGGCCGTGAAGGCCGAGTTCGAGGAGGTCAAGGACCTCGGCGGGCTCTACGTCCTGGGCACCGAGCGGCACGAGTCGCGCCGCATCGACAACCAGCTGCGCGGCCGCTCCGGCCGTCAGGGCGACCCGGGCGAGTCCCGCTTCTACCTGTCCCTGGGCGACGACCTGATGCGCCTGTTCAAGGCGCAGATGGTCGAGCGGGTCATGGCGATGGCGAACGTGCCGGACGACGTCCCGATCGAGAACAAGATGGTGACGCGCGCGATCGCGTCGGCCCAGTCGCAGGTCGAGACCCAGAACTTCGAGACGCGCAAGAACGTCCTGAAGTACGACGAGGTGCTCAACAGCCAGCGCGAGGTCATCTACGGCGAGCGCCGCCGCGTCCTGGAGGGCGAGGACCTGCACGAGCAGGTGCGCTTCTTCATGGACGACACGATCGACGCGTACATCGCGGCCGAGACCGTCGAGGGCTTCGCCGAGGAGTGGGACCTGGACCGGCTGTGGGGCGCCTTCAAGCAGCTCTACCCGATCAAGACCACCGTCGAGGAGCTGGAGGAGGCGGCCGGCGACCGTGCCGGGATCACCGCCGAGTTCATCGCGGAGTCCGTCAAGGACGACATCCACGAGCAGTACGAGAGCCGCGAGAAGGCGCTCGGCTCCGACATCATGCGCGAGCTGGAGCGGCGCGTCGTGCTGTCGGTGCTGGACCGCAAGTGGCGCGAGCACCTGTACGAGATGGACTACCTCCAGGAGGGCATCGGCCTGCGGGCGATGGCCCAGAAGGACCCGCTGGTCGAGTACCAGCGCGAGGGCTTCGACATGTTCAACGCCATGATGGAGGGCATCAAGGAGGAGTCCGTCGGCTACCTGTTCAACCTGGAGGTCCAGGTGGAGCAGCAGGTCGAGGAGCTTCCGGTGCAGGACGCCCCGTCGCTGACGAAGGAGCCGGTGGCGCGGCCGGAGATCCGGGCCAAGGGCCTGGACGCCCCGCAGCGTCCGGACCGGCTGCACTTCTCGGCCCCGTCCGTCGACGGCGAGGGCGGTGTCATCGAGGGCGACTTCGACGCGGACGGCTCCGCGGACGGCGGCGACGGCATGACGCGGGCGGAGCGCCGCAAGGCGCAGAAGGCCTCCGGCGGGCGGCGTCGCAAGAAGTAGCCCCGAGGGGATCTGTCGCGACGGCCGGGGCCGGACACCGTGGGTGGTGTCCGGCCCCGGCCGTTGCGCTGCCGCGCGGGGGTGGTGTCCCGTGCGGGTGCGGCGTCGTGGCCGGGGGCGCCGCCCCGGACCCCCGCGCCTCACACGCCGGCGGGGCTGGAGAAGCAGCGCCGCCGGTGCCGGGCCAGCGCCGGGTGTGGTGGGGTCAGGGGCGGGGGGAGGCGATTTCCACCGCTGCGCAGCGCCAGCGGAGGTCGGGGCCCTGTTCCAGGCGGAAGGCCATGGCCGAGACGCGGTCGCCCGTCGTGATGCGGGCGAAGGCCTCGATGACGCCCGGGCCGGGGTGGAAGCGGCCGCAGTGCCGCAGTACGGGGCGCAGGCGGTCGCGCAGGGGCCCCGTGGGGGCCAGGGTGACCAGCTGGTCGTACGCCTCGCCCACGGTGAGGCCCAGCAGCGAGTGGACGGGCCGCTGGCCGCTCAGCACCGCCAGGAGGCGTTCGGCGAACCAGTCGTGCGGGCCGGGGCGGCGCACGGGGCGCGGGGTGCCGGCGGGCCGCCGCTGGTCGCGCCGGCCCGCCGGGCGGGTACGGGAGGGCGGCGATCCGGGAGCGGTCCGGCGGCTGCGGTTCCCCTCGCCGCCGGCCGTGCCGCGCGTGGTGGTGTCCATGGCGTCTCCCCCGTACTGGCCTGGCCCGGCGGTCGTACCGGGCGGTAACTCGGTGGGGGTTTTCTACGGCCGCCGCACACGCTCCGCAACCGCCCCGCGCGGCCGGTCCGGCGGGCGGCCCGGTTCACTTATCCGGGTGGCCGCGGCCCCGCCACGGTGCGCCGGAGCCCGGGCGCGGGGACGCCGGTGGACGGGCCCGGGAGCGGCCCGGCGGGCCCGAAAGGGTACGGGCCCGTCACTCAGCCGGACGCACCGCCGGGAACGCGGCGGGCGGTCGTATCCTGAGGGCGTTTCCGACTACCGAAAGCAGCCGGCCATGCGCGTGTACGTCCCCCTGACACTCCCCGGTCTCGCCGAGGCGCACAAGGCGGGCGAGCTGGGGCCCGCCCCGCTCCGCGCCTACGCCGTGACCCCCGGGCTGCGGGAGTGGTACGTGTCGGACGACATCGAGGAGCTGGAGTACGCGGCCCTGAACCGGGCCGCCGCCGCCTCGCTGCGGCTGATCTCCGCCTACGCGGACGCCCCCCGCAAGCGGGTCGTGGTCGCGCTCGACGTCGACGACAAGGCCGCCACCGCCGCCCCCGGGGTCGACGAGGCCACCCTCGGCCAGGTGACGCTGGCCGCGCCCGTACGCCTCGCGGTGGCCGCCGCCGTGCACGTGGACGCCGACGACGCCCGCGAGGACGTCACGGCCGCCGCCGGAGCCCTCGCGGCCGCCGACGGCGGGGACGACGACGCCCGGTTCGTGGTCGACGGCGCCGAGGACCACGAGCTGCTGTGGTTCGGCGTCCAGGAGATTCCGGGGCTGCTCAAGTGACCCGCCCGGCCGACCACATCGTGTGGGACTGGAACGGCACGCTGCTGCACGACATCGACGCCGTGATAGCCGCGACCAACGCCTCCTTCGCGGAGCTGGGCTTCGCCCCGATCACCCTGGAGACGTACCGCGACCTGTACGTCGTACCGGTCCCGAAGTTCTACGAACGCCTCATGGGCCGGCTGCCCACGGACGCCGAGTGGCTCGTCATGGACGAGGCCTTCCACCGGCACTACTGGGCGGCCGCCGACGGCGCCGGGCTCGCCGAGGGCGCGCTGGAGCTGCTGCGCGGCTGGCAGGCCGACGGACTCACCCAGTCCCTGCTGTCCCTCGCACCCCACGACAAGCTCGTCCCCCTGGTGCGCACGCACGGCATCGACCGGCACTTCCTGCGCGTCGACGGACGGACCGGCCCCTCGCACACGAGCAAGGCGGTGCACCTCGTACGCCATATGGCGGCCATGGAGGCGGCGGGAGTGAGCGCCGACCGTACGGTCCTCATCGGAGACGCGGTGGACGACGCGCTCGCCGCGGCCCACGTGGGCGCCCGGGCGATCCTCTACACGGGTGGTTCGCACAGCCGCGCAAGTCTGGAATCGGCCGGAGTGCCCGTCGTGGACAGCCTGGCCGAGGCCGTAGCCGCAGCTCGCGAACAGGCCGGATAGCGGCGGGCACGGACAGGGCCTCCGGGTCGCTGTCCAGAGTGTCAAAGTTCCACCCCCGGATTTGTACACATACAGCTCATGACGTGCCGGGGGTGGATCGGGATAGCCTGGTACCCGTGATCAGCGCGATAGTCATCGGGGGCACTGACGCCCCCGGCCCGCGCCCGGCGCACGACCGTGCCCGGGCCTTCGCTGATCCCCGCTGCCGGGACACCGTGCCGATCTTGGCCGATTCCCTCCCGGTCGGCTCATTCGACGACATAGCGTCGGCAACGATTCCTGACGGGCATCCCGCTTCGAGGCGGCACCGTGTCAGTCCTTCCTTCAACCTACGTCGCGCAATGGCGCGCGACAGGAGCCAGAGGCATGCAGACCAAGCTGGACGAAGCAAAGGCCGAGCTGCTCGCGCGGGCGGCACGGGTAGCTGAGAACAGCCCGGCCGGGGGGCTACTTCCGACTGGGTCCGACCAAGGGGAGCGCCCCGAACGGGGATCGACGCTGTCCTACCTCCAGCGCTACTACCTGCACACCGCACCCGAGGACCTGCTGGACCGGGACCCGGTCGACGTGTTCGGGGGCGCGCTCTCGCACTACCGGCTCGCCGAGAAGCGCCCGCAGGGCACCGCGAGCGTGCGGGTGCACACCCCCACGGTCGAGGAGAACGGCTGGACCTCCAGCCACTCGGTCGTCGAGGTCGTCACCGACGACATGCCCTTCCTCGTCGACTCCGTCACCAACGAGCTGTCCCGCCAGGGCCGCGGCATCCACGTCGTGATCCACCCGCAGGTCGTCGTGCGCCGTGACATCACCGGCAAGCTCATCGAGATCCTCGGCCCCGACTGCGACGCCCACGGCCCGCGCACCGAGCGCCCCCACGACTCCCTCGTCGAGTCCTGGATCCACGTCGAGATCGACCGCGAGACCGACAAGGCCGACCTCAAGCAGATCACCGCCGATCTGCAGCGCGTCCTGTCCGACGTCCGGGAGTCCGTCGAGGACTGGGAGAAGATGCGCGACGCCGCGCTGCGCATCGCCGAGGACCTGCCGGCCGAGCCGACCGCCCCCGACCTGCGCGAGTACGAGCTCGAAGAGGCCCGCGAGCTGCTGCGCTGGCTCGCCGACGACCACTTCACCTTCCTCGGCTACCGCGAGTACAACCTCGTCGACGGAGACGCCCTCGCGGCCGTCCCCGGCACCGGCCTCGGCATCCTGCGCTCCGACCCGCACCACAGCGGCAAGGACGACGGCCACCCGGTCTCGCCGTCCTTCAACCGGCTGCCCGCCGACGCCCGCGCGAAGGCCCGCGAGCACCGCCTGCTGGTGCTGACCAAGGCCAACAGCCGCTCCACCGTGCACCGCCCCTCGTACCTCGACTACGTCGGCGTCAAGAAGTTCGACGCCGACGGCAACGTCATCGGCGAGCGCCGCTTCCTCGGCCTGTTCTCCTCCGCGGCCTACACCGAGTCCGTGCGCCGCGTTCCGGTGATCCGCCGCAAGGTCGCCGAGGTCCTGGAGGGCGCCGGCTTCTCGCCGAGCAGCCACGACGGCCGCGACCTCCTCCAGATCCTGGAGACGTACCCGCGCGACGAGCTGTTCCAGACCCCGGTCGACCAGCTCCAGTCCATCGCCACCTCCGTCCTGTACCTCCAGGAACGCCGCCGGCTGCGCCTGTACCTGCGCCAGGACGAGTACGGCCGCTACTACTCCGCGCTCGTCTACCTGCCGCGCGACCGCTACACCACGGGCGTCCGGCTGCGCCTGATCGACATCCTGAAGGAGGAGCTCGACGGCATCAGCGTCGACTTCACCGCCTGGAACACCGAGTCGATCCTCTCCCGCATCCACTTCGTCGTCCGCGTCCCGCAGGGCAAGGAACTGCCGGTCCTCACCGACGCCGACGTCGAGCGCATCGAGGCCCGGCTCGTCGAGGCCGCCCGCTCCTGGGCCGACGGCTTCGGCGAGGCCCTCGTCGCCGAACTGGGCGAGGAGCGCGCCGCCGAGCTGCTCCGCAAGTACGGCACCTCCTTCCCCGAGGGCTACAAGGCCGACCACTCGCCGCGTGCGGCCGTGGCCGACCTGTGCCACCTGGAGCGGCTCTCCGCCAGCGACCGCGAGTTCGCGCTCTCGCTGTACGAGCCCGTCGGCGCCGGCCCCGGCGAGCGCCGCTTCAAGATCTACCGGACGGGCGAGCAGGTCTCCCTGTCCGCCGTCCTGCCCGTCCTCCAGCGCCTCGGCGTCGAGGTCACCGACGAGCGGCCGTACGAGCTGCGCCGCACCGACCGGGTCAGCGCCTGGATCTACGACTTCGGTCTGCGGATGCCGCTGTCCACCGGCAACGGCGACTCTTACCTCGGCGACGACGCCCGCGAGCGCTTCCAGGACGCCTTCGCGGCGGTCTGGCAGGGCGACGCGGAGAACGACAACTTCAACACCCTCGTCCTCGGCGCCGGGCTCACCTGGCGGCAGGCCGTGGTGCTCCGCGCGTACGCGAAGTACCTGCGGCAGGCCGGCTCCACCTTCAGCCAGGACTACATGGAGGACACCCTCCGCAACAACGTCCACACCACCCGGCTGCTGGTCTCGCTCTTCGAGGCGCGGATGTCGCCGGTCCGCCAGGCCGCCGGCAGCGAGCTCGTCGACGCCATGCTGGAGGAGCTCGACGGGGCCCTGGACCAGGTCGCCTCGCTCGACGAGGACCGCATCCTGCGGGCCTTCCTCACGCTCATCAAGGCGACGCTGCGGACGAACTTCTTCCAGCTGAACAGCGCCGGCGAGCAGCACTCCTACGTGTCGATGAAGTTCGACCCGCAGGCCATCCCGGACCTGCCGGCCCCGCGCCCGGCCTACGAGATCTGGGTGTACTCCCCGCGCGTCGAGGGCGTCCACCTGCGCTTCGGCAAGGTCGCCCGGGGCGGCCTGCGCTGGTCCGACCGCCGCGAGGACTTCCGTACGGAGATCCTCGGCCTGGTCAAGGCGCAGATGGTGAAGAACACCGTCATCGTCCCGGTCGGCGCCAAGGGCGGGTTCGTCGCGAAGAACCTGCCCGACCCGTCGGTGGACCGCGACGCGTGGCTCGCCGAGGGCATCGCCTCGTACAAGATCTTCATCTCGGCGCTGCTCGACATCACCGACAACATGGTCTCGGGCGAGGTCGTGCCCCCCACGGGCGTGGTCCGTCACGACGAGGACGACACCTACCTCGTCGTCGCCGCCGACAAGGGCACCGCGACCTTCTCCGACATCGCCAACGGGGTCGCCGAGGCGTACGGCTTCTGGCTGGGCGACGCCTTCGCCTCCGGCGGCTCCGCCGGCTACGACCACAAGGGCATGGGCATCACCGCCCGCGGCGCGTGGGAGTCCGTCAAGCGGCACTTCCGCGAGCTCGGCCACGACACCCAGACCGAGGACTTCACGGTCGTCGGCGTCGGTGACATGTCCGGCGACGTCTTCGGCAACGGCATGCTGCTCTCCGAGCACATCCGCCTCGTCGCGGCCTTCGACCACCGGCACATCTTCATCGACCCGAACCCGGACGCGGCCACCTCCTACGCCGAGCGCCGGCGCCTGTTCGACCTGCCGCGCTCCTCGTGGGCCGACTACGACACCGCGCTCCTGTCGGCGGGTGGCGGCATCCACCCGCGCAGCGCCAAGGCCATCCCGCTGAACGCGCAGGTCCGCGAGGCCCTCGGCATCGAGGCGGGCGTCACCAAGATGACCCCGGCCGAACTGATGCAGGCCATCCTTCAGTCGCCGGTGGACCTGCTGTGGAACGGCGGCATCGGCACGTACGTCAAGGCGACCGCCGAGACGCACGCCGACGTCGGCGACAAGGCCAACGACGCCATCCGCGTCAACGGCTCCGACGTCCGCGCCAAGGTCATCGGCGAGGGCGGCAACCTGGGCCTGACCCAGCTCGGCCGCATCGAGTTCGCCCGCACCGGGGCCGGCGGCGAGGGCGGCAAGGTCAACACCGACGCCATCGACAACAGCGCCGGCGTGGACACCTCCGACCACGAGGTGAACATCAAGATCCTGCTCAACGCGGTGGTCGCGGACGGCGACATGACCGTCAAGCAGCGCAACAAGCTCCTCGCCGAGATGACCGACGAGGTCGGCCACCTGGTGCTGCGCAACAACTACGCGCAGAACACCGCGCTCGCCAACGGCGCCGCGCAGGCCCCCAGCCTGCTCCACGCCCAGCAGCGCTTCATGCGCCGCCTGGAGCGCGCCGGACTGCTGAACCGGGCGCTGGAGTTCCTGCCCACCGACCGGCAGATCCGCGAGCTGCTGAACAACGGCAAGGGGCTGACCCAGCCGGAACTGGCCGTCCTCTTCGCCTACACGAAGATCACGGTGGCGGACGAGCTGATCGCCACCGAGCTCCCGGACGACCCGTACCTGCGCCGTCTGCTCTTCGCCTACTTCCCGGCCGCCCTGCGCGAGAAGTTCCCCGAGCAGATCGACGCGCACGCGCTGCGCCGGGAGATCATCACCACCCTCCTGGTCAACGACACCGTCAACACCGGCGGTTCGACCTTCCTGCACCGCCTGCGCGAGGAGACGGGGGCCTCCACGGAGGAGATCGTCCGGGCGCAGCTCGCGGCCCGCGAGATCTTCGGCCTGGCCGACGTGTGGGACGCGGTCGAGGCGCTGGACAACGAGGTCGCGGCCTCCGTCCAGACCCGGGTGCGGCTGCACTCGCGGCGCCTGGTCGAGCGCGGTACGCGCTGGCTGCTGAACAACCGGCCGCAGCCGCTCCAGATCACCGAGACCATCGAGGTCTTCGGCGCGCGGGTGTCCGAGGTCTGGGCCGAGCTGCCCAAGCTGGTGCGCGGCGCGGACCTGGACTGGTACCGGTCGATCATGGACGAGCTGACCGGCGAGGGTGTGCCGGAGGAGCTCGCGGCCAAGGTCGCCGGGTTCTCCTCGGCGTTCCCGACGCTGGACATCGTGGCGATCGCGGACCGCACCGGGGTGAACCCGCTGGACGTGGCCGAGGTCTACTACGACCTCGCGGACCGTCTGGACATCACCCAGCTGATGGACCGGATCATCGAGCTCCCGCGGGCCGACCGCTGGCAGTCGATGGCCCGTGCCTCCATCCGTGAGGACCTGTTCGCCGCGCACGCCGCGCTGACCGCCGACGTCCTGGCGGTGGGCAACGGCACCTCGACGCCCGAGGAGCGGTTCAAGGCGTGGGAGGACAAGAACGCCGCGATCATCGGGCGGGCCCGGACGACCCTGGACGAGATCCGCGGTTCGGACGACTTCGACCTGGCGAACCTGTCGGTGGCGATGCGGACCATGCGCTCCCTGCTCCGCGCGCACAGCTGATCACCTGATCACCTGATCACCTGATCACCGACCGAACGAAGGCCCCGGCCCCGGATGTGTTCCGGGGGCCGGGGCCTTCGGCTCGTCCGGGCCGCGGGTCAGCCGCTGGTCAGCCGCGGGTGAAGGCCTCGTAGGCGTCGCAGACCTCCGCGGAGGGGCCGTCCATGCGCAGGACGCCCGATTCCAGCCAGATCGCACGGTCGCAGGTCTCGCGGACGGTGCCGATGCCGTGACTGACGAGGAAGACGGTGCCGGCGTGCTCGCGGAGCTCCTCGATGCGGGCCTGGCTGCGGCGCTGGAAGGCGGCGTCGCCGGTGGCCAGGGCCTCGTCGATCATCAGGACGTCGTGGTCCTTGGCGGCGGCGATGGAGAAGCGCAGCCGGGCGCCCATGCCGGAGGAGTAGGTGCGCATGGGCAGGGAGATGAAGTCGCCCTTCTCGTTGATGCCGGAGAAGTCGACGATGCCCTGGTAGCGCTCGCGGATCTGCCGGCGGGTCATGCCCATCGCGAGTCCGCCGAGGACCACGTTGCGCTCGCCGGTCAGATCGTTCATCAGGGCGGCGTTCACGCCGAGGAGCGAGGGCTGGCCCTGGGAGTAGACGGCGCCGGAGGCCACCGGCTGGAGTCCGGCGATGGCCTTGAGCAGGGTGGACTTGCCCGAGCCGTTGGAGCCGATGAGGCCGATGGCCTCGCCCTTGTAGGCGGTGAAGCTGACGCCCTTGACGGCGTGCACCTCGCGGACGCCGGGGGCCGGCCCGCGGGAGAAGATCCGGCTGAGGGCCGCGGTGGCGCCGCCCTTGCCCCCGCCGGAGCCGTGGACCTTGTAGATGACGTGGACCTCGTCGGCGATGACGGTCGGCACGCGGGTGGCGGGGGCCGGCGGGGCGGCGGGTGCGGGTGCGGTGGGGGTCAGGGCGTCAGCCACGGCCGTACTCCTCCTCTGCCTTCCAGAAGTAGACGAACCCGCCGGCGCCGGCGAGCAGGGCCCAGCCGATGGCGACCGGCCAGACGTGGTGGGGCAGCGAGTCCGCCGTGAAGCTGTCGATCAGGGCGAAGCGCATCAGGTCGATGTACACGGCCGCCGGGTTGGCCTTGAGCAGGAGCAGGACCCAGTCCGGCAGGTGGTCCTTCCTCAGGAGCGAGTCGATCGACCACATCACGCCCGAGGAGTACATCCAGGTCCGCAGGACGAACGGCATCAGCTGGCTGACGTCGGGGTTCTTGCTGCCGATGCGGGCCATCACCATCGCGCAGCCGGCGCAGAACACCGCCATCAGGAACAGCGTCGGGAGGGCGATGAGCCAGGCCGGCGAGGGGGTCTGCCCGAAGGCCAGGAGCAGGACGACCAGCGCGCCCATGGTGACGAGCAGCTGCTGGAAGAGCTGTACGACGGAGGACAGGGGCAGGCTGGCGCGCGGGAAGTGCAGGGCGCGCACGAGCCCGAGGTTGCCGTGGACGGCGCGGGTGCCGGCGTTGACGGAGCTGCCGATGAAGTCCCAGACGAAGACCCCGGTGATCAGGAACGGCACGTAGTCCGGCACGTCGTGGCTGGCGCGCATGACGATGCCGAAGACGAAGTAGTAGACGGCCGCGTTGAGCAGCGGGGTCACCAGGTGCCAGACCTGGCCGAGCTTGGCCGTGCTGTACGTGGCGTGCATCCGGGCGGTGGCGTACGCCGTCACGAAGTGGCGGCGGTCCCAGAGCTGCGCGAGGTACCGGGGGAGGGAGGGGCGGGCGCCGCTGACGGTCAGGCCGTGGGCGGCCGCCAGCTCCGCCGCGGTCGCGTGCGCGGGGGCGGGTGGCGCGGTGGTCACGGTGGTCACGGGAGGTCGCTTTCGACGGGGTCGGGGCCTCGCGGGCGATGGGACGGTGCGATGGAACGGGTCCGTATCGTCGCTACGGCGAGGTTAGGGCGATCCACGTCGGAACGCAACCGTATCGTCGTGACGGGTGGGGGTCGGCCTGCGCGGCTATGCTCTGTGCATGACCACCGAGCCCGCCGCCGCCCCTGCCCGCCGAGCCCCCGCCGGGGCCGCCGTCCTGCGCGAGGACGTCACCGAGGCGATCCGGGCCGCGGTCGTGGACGAACTGGCCGCGGTCGGCTTCGCCCGCATGTCGATCGAGGGCATCGCCCGCCGGGCCGGGGTCGGCAAGACGGCCGTGTACCGCCGCTGGAAGTCGAAGCTGCACCTGGTGCTGGACCTGGTCGGGGCCTTCGCCGCCGACGGACTGCCCGTACCGGCCACGGGCTCGCTCTACGGGGACGTACGGGCCCTGCTGGAGGTCATGTCACACGTGCTGCGCCACCCCGTCGCCTCGGCGGTCATCCCCGACCTGCTGGTCGAGGCGGCGCGGAACCCGGAGATCGCGGACGCGGTCCGCGGAGCGCTCCTGGACGGCCAGCGCCGGCTCGCCGAGGGGATCGTCGCCGAGGCGGTCGCGCGGGGCGAGCTGCCGGAGTCGGCGAGCCCCGAGCGGGCGCTGGACCTGGCGATCGGGCCGCTGTACTGGCGGCAGGTGGTCGTACGGGACGAGGTGCCGGCGGCCTACCTCGACGGCCTGGCCCGGTCGGTGGTCGCGGGCCTGCGGGCCGCCTGAGCCGGGGCCGGGCCGTCCGGGCGGGCCGCCGGCCGGCTCAGTACGCGTACCGGTGGGCCGCCAGGGTCGGCTCCGGGGCCGGCGTCGGGGACGGGGCCGCGGGCGCCGGGCGGCGCTCCTCCAGCGGGACGACCGCCGGGAGCGGGGCGGACTGCCCGAGGAAGACGCGGCGTACGACGCGCTCGGCCGCGTGGCCGTCGTCGTGGGAACAGAACCGCGAGCGGAACGCCGCGCGCAGCTGGGCCGAGCGGGAGCCCTGCCAGTGGCCGGTGGCGAAGATGTCCACGAGCTCGTCCTCGGTGCGCGCGATCGCGCCCGGCGGGCACGCCCGCAGGTCGAAGTAGGTGCCGCGGGCGGCCTCGTACGCCTCCCAGTCGTCCGCGTGGATGACGATCGGCCGGTCCAGGGCCGCGTAGTCGAACATCAGGGACGAGTAGTCGGTGACGAGCGCGTCGGAGGCGAGGCAGAGCTCCTCCACCGAGGGGTGCGCGGAGACGTCGATCAGCCGGGGGTGCGGCTCCCACGCCGGGTCGGTGTCCGCGTACGTGAGGTGGGTGCGGGTCAGCAGCGTGAAGCGCGGGCCCAGATCGCGCAGGACCCGCTCGAAGTCCAGGTGGTCGGGGCGGCTGCGCCGGTAGTCCCGGTGGGTCGGCGCGTACAGGATCGCGGTGGAACCCGGGGGGATGCCCAGGCGCTCGCGCAGTTCGAGGACGTCGGACCGGGTGGCGTGGTGGAAGGCGTCGTTGCGCGGGTAGCCGTACTCCAGCGTCGTGTACGAGGACGGCAGGGCCTTCTCCCAGACGAGGGTGGAGTGCCGGTTCGCGGAGAGCAGGTAGTCCCACTGGTCGGCGCCGCGCAGCAGCCCGGCGAAATCGGTCGTCGGGGTCGCCGCCGGGCGGTCCTGGAGGTCCAGGCCGACCCGCTTGAGCGGGGTGCCGTGCTGGGTCTGCACCAGGATCTGGCCCGGGCGCTTGACCAGGGCGCGGTCGAAGTTCACGTTCGAGGTCAGGTAGGTGGCCCGGGCCAGGGCCGTCCAGTACGCGGCGGAGCCCGGACGCAGCGCGGTGGTCTCGGGCGGGAGCGTCGCCGCGTGCCGGGGGTCGCAGATCCAGGCCGTGCGCATCCGCGGGGCCAGTTCGCGCAGCTTCGCCTCGATCGCCGCCGGATTACAGGCGTAACCGCCGTGCCAGTACGCGGAGAAGACGGCCAGCTCCGGGCGCAGCGGCAGCAGCCGCTGGACGCGGTAGTGCAGCCGCAGGGCACTCTCGCGCAGGCCCCGGCCCAGGACGAGGGCCCCGCCGCCGGCGGCGAGGGCGGCCGAGCGCAGCACCGACAGGACGCGGTACGTGCGCCGGACCCCCAGTCGCATCAGGGAGTGCCGCAGCCGGTCGGTGCGGCTCGGCGACAGCGGCTGCCCGCCCGGGCCGGCCGGCGTCCGGTGGCGCCGCAACAGGGCCGAGGCCCGCGCGAAGAACTCGGCGCGGGCGGCGCGCGGGAGGCGGCGCGGATCGGCGTACAGGGCGCAGAAGTGCTCGGCCATCCGCCGCTGCACGGCGGGGCGCCAGCGCTCCAGTTCGGGGCGGGTGGCCAGGTAGCCGAAGACCCGCTCGTACTGGTCGAAGATGTCGAGGTGGCGGCGGCTGGAGGTGGTGAGGATCGAGCCGGTGCGGCGCTGGCGGTAGTGCACGCAGACCCGGTCGAGGACGGCCACCGACTCCGCGGCCAGGAGCGCCGGATAGGTCCACGGGGTGTCCTCGTAGAAGCCGGGCGGGAACGCGAGGCCCTCGCGCTCCACGTACTCGCGGCGGTACGCCTTGTTCCACACCACCATCAGCATGCCGAGCAGGGCCGGGCGGTCCGCGAGGCGGAAGCTGGCCGGGCCCTCCTCGGAGAGGCGGTGCGCGAGCCGGTTGCGCACCAGCTCGCCCGTCCAGAAGGTGCGCGCGTAGTCGTAGACGAGGACGTCGGGGGAGCCGGTGGCCTTCAGCCGGTCGGTGACGGCCTGGAGGGCGCCGGGGGCCAGGGTGTCGTCGCCGTCGAGGAAGACCAGGTAGTCGCCGGTGGCCCGGGCCAGACCCGCGTTGCGGGCCGGGCCCAGGCCCAGGTTGTGCGCCAGGTGCACGGCCGTGACCCGGGGGTCGCGGGCCGCGTACTCGTCGATGATCGAACCGCAGGCGTCCGGGGAGGCGTCGTCGACCGCGATCAGTTCCAGATCCGCGTACGACTGGCTCAGGACCGAATCCAGACTCTCCTGGAGGTACGCCTGAACCTTGTACGCGGGCACGATGACGCTGAACCGGGGCACGGGACATCCAGGGGTCGGCGTGGGCATGTTGCCCAGGAACCGCGCGCGCGGCGATCGGGTTACGCAGGGTGTGGCATTCGGGTTACCCAGCGTCAACGCCGCACGTCAACACCGTGATCACGAGCGGTGCTCACTTGACCGCGCCGGCCATCACCCCCGTCACGAACTGCCGCTGGAACGCGAAGAACACGACGAGCGGCACCACCATCGACAGGAACGCCCCGGGAGCCAGGACGTCGATGTTGTTCCCGAACTGCCGTACCTGCTGCTGGAGCGCCACCGTGACCGGCGGGTGCGCCGAGTCCGCGAAGACCAGCGCCACCAGCATGTCGTTCCACACCCACAGGAACTGGAAGATGCCGAGCGAGGCGAGCGCCGGACCGCCGAGCGGCAGCACCACCCGCGCGAACAGACGCAGTTCGCCGGCGCCGTCGAGCCGCGCCGCCTCCAGCAGTTCGCGCGGGATCTCCGCGAAGAAGTTCCGCAGCAGGAAGACCGCGAAGGGCAGGCCGAAGGCGGTGTGGAACAGCACCACGCCCGCCGTCGTCTCGAACAGGCCCACGGCCCCGAAGAGTTCGGACACCGGAATCAGCGCCACCTGCACGGGAACCACCAGCAGGCCGACGACGACCAGGAACAGCCAGTCCCGGCCCGGGAATTCCAGCCAGGCGAAGGCGTATCCGGCGAACGCGCCCAGCACCAGGACCAGCAGGGTCGCCGGGACCGCGATCGCCACCGTGCTCAGCAGCGAACCCGTGATCGTGTCGTTCTCCAGCAGCCGCGCGTAGTTCGACGCCGTCAGCCGCGACGGCTCGGTCAGCACCTGCCACCAGCCGCCCCGGTTCAGGTCTCCCGGCGACAGGAACGAGGACAGCAGCAGCCCCAGCGTGGGCAGCAGCCAGAACAGGCCGACGAGGACCAGGAAGACCCGCACCGCCCCCGACGCCACCCGCGCGGCGGCCGCCCGCCCCCACGACGTACCCCGCGTACCCGCCGTGGCGCTCATCGGGACCTCTCCTTCCGCAGCCTGCGGATGTTCACCAGCATCACCGGCACCACCAGCACCAGCAGCAGGACGGCGATGGCGCTGCCCAGCCCCGGATCGGCATCCGTCCCGAACGAGGTCCGGTACAGCTGGAGCGCGAGCACGTTCGCGTCGTCCTGGACCGCACCCGGAGCGATCACGAAGACCAGGTCGAACACCTTCATGACGTTGATGACCAAGGTGACCAGCACCACCGCCAGCACCGGCCCCAGCAGCGGCACCGTGATCCGCCGGAACACCTGCCACTCGCTCGCCCCGTCCACCCTGGCCGCCTCCAGCAGCTCGCGCGGCACGGCGGCCAGCCCGGCCCCGATCAGCACCATCGCGAACCCCGCCCACATCCACACGTACGCCCCGATCACCGCCGGGGTGACCAGCGCCGGGCCCAGCCACTCCACCCCCGCGTACGCCTCCCGGAAGTTCCCGGCGGGCAGCCGCAGCAGCGCCCCGTCCGCCTTCGCGGACAGCGCGAACGTGCCGTCGGCGCGGGTCGTCGCCGACTCCACCACCCTGCCGTCCTTCACCGCCTCGACCCGCATCCCGGCGAACGCCGACTCGGAGGGGTCCACGGTGTTCGTCGTACCGCCCCCGCCCCGGGTGAAGTCCTGCCACACCGTGCCGGTGACCTTTCCCGGAGCGGAGCCGGCCGCCTCGGCCGTGCGCGTCCCCTCCGGCAGGTCCTGCGGAGCCACCCCGACCAGCGGGAGCAGCACCGGCACCCCCGCCCGTACCGGACCGCGCGTCACGAAGGCGCCCCCCTCGGCGGGCTCCAGCGGGGAGTCCCGGCCCGGGCGGGCCCGCGGGAACGCCGAGGACTCCGCGAAGGTGTCGTGCACCCCCACCCAGACCGCGTTGGCCACCCCCCGGTCCGGGTCGTGGTCGTAGACCAGCCGGAAGATGATCCCCGCCGCCAGCATCGAGATCGCCATCGGCATGAACACCAGCAGCTTGAACGCCGTTCCCCAGCGCACCCGTTCGGTCAGCACCGCGAAGATCAGACCGAGGGCGGTGGCCGTCGTCGGAGCGAGCACCACCCACAGCGCCGTGTTCGTCAGCGCCGTACGGATCGTGTCGTCGCCGAGTATCTCCCGGAAGTTCGCCCCGCCGACGAAGGAGTCGCCGGAGCGGTCGAAGAAGCTGCGGTAGACGGAGTAGCCGATGGGGTGCACGACGAGCGCACCCAGCAGGACGAGGGCCGGCAGGAGGAACGCCGCCGCCACGAGGCGACGGCGCCGGGCCTCGGCCGACTTCCGCGAAGCCGTGGCCGCCACGGGATCAGTTCCCGTAGGCCCTGGCCGCTTCCGCCTCCAGTTTCGCCTGGGCCCCCGCCACGTCCGACGGGTTCGCCAGGAAGTCCTGGAGCGCCTTCCACTCGCCCGAGCCCGGCGTACCGCCGAAGGCCGCCGGAGCCTGGTCCGACATGTCGAAGCGGAAGTCGTCGCCCGCCGCGATCAGCGCCTTCGCGATGCCCCGCTGGATGTCGTTCGGATACGCGGCCGGGTCCACGGCCTTGTTCGGGGACACGAAACCGCCCTCGCGGGCCTGGATCTCCGCCGCGTCCGGCGAGGCCAGGAACGTCAGCAGCGCCTGCGCGCCCTTCGACGGCTTCAGCGCCACCGCCACGTCACCGCCCGACACCACCGGCGCCTTCGCGCCCACCGCCGGGAACGGGAACACGAGGGCGTCCTCGCCGACCTTCGCCTCCGTCTGCCCGATGTTCACCGCCACGAAGTCGCCCTCGAAGACCATCGCCGACGCCGGCCGGTCCCCACCCGTGAACGTCTGCGTCACCGACTTCGGGAACTCCGTCGCCAGCGCCCCGCTCTGCCCGCCCGCCAGGAAGTCCTTGCGCCCGAACAGCTCGCCGAGCGTCGTCAGCGCCTGCTTCACGCTGTCGTCCGTCCACTTCAGCTCGTGCTTGGCGAGCTGGTCGTACTTCTGCGGGCCCGCCTGGGACAGGTAGACGTTCTCGAACCAGTCCGTCAGCGTCCAGCCGTCCGCCCCCGCCACCGAGACCGCCGGAGTACCGGACGCGGACAGGGTGTCCGCCGCCGCGATCAGCTCCTTCCACGTCTTGGGCGCGGTGACGCCCGCCGCCTCGAACGCCTTCGCGTTGTACCAGATCAGCGACTTGTTGGCCGCCTTGTAGTAGACCCCGTACTGGGTCCCGCCGACCGCGCCGAGGTCCTTCCAGCCCGCCGAGTAGTTCGCGTCCAGCTGCGCCTTCGCCTCCGGACCGACCGGCTGCGCCCACTTGTTCTGCACCGCCGCCGTCAGCGCCCCGACCTGCGGCAGCAGCGCCACGTCCGGCGGGGCACCGCCCGCGATCTTCGTACCGAGGAAGGTGACGATCGGGTCCTGGGCCGGGACGAAGGTGACGGTCGCGCCCGTCCGCTTCTCGAACTCCTTCAGCACCTTGGTGAAGTTGGCCTGTTCCGGGCCCGTCCACACCGCCGCGACCTCCAGCTTCTCGCCGGGCAGCTTCGGCAGTTCCACGCGGTAGGCGGACGGCCGCGAACCCTGCGGGGGATCGGACTCCGGATCCTTCCCGTCCCCGCAGCCGGTGAGGGCCAGCGCCCCCGCCGCTACCAGCGCGGCCCAAGTCCCGCCGTACGCAAGACCTTTCGGCCGCTCCGGACTCCGCCGTCCCCGCTGTCCTCGCATGGTGTCGCCCCCGATGCCGTGTGGCTTTGGTGGTGTGTCCCGTGCCACAAGGTCTACGCCGCCCCGCCCACCCCCGCAATACCGCGTCACGGGGGCGCCGCCCGGGCCGGGGCGGACGTCAGGGAGCCGGCGGGAACAGCACTGGCACCGCCGACACCAGGTGGGAGGCCCGTTCCAGGGCGCTCGCCAGGAGCGCGAGGTCGGTCGGGCCGTTGCCCAGCTCCCGCACCGGCCGGCGGGCCGGCGGGTCGCCCATCCGGTCCCACTCCACCGGGACCACGGTCGGCCTCAAGGTCGCCGTCCGCGGGATCCGGCCCGTGACCCGGCCGCCCTGGAAGGGCACCGACCGGCCGTCGGCGTACCGGAGCAGGCCGCGCCCCGGGCCCGGCTGGTCGGGCGCGCCGAGCTCGACCCGCAGCGTCGCCGCCCGGGCCGGCTCGGTGTCCGCCGTACGGTCCGGGCGGGCACTGGCCGCGATCAGGTGCACCCCGAGCCGGGCGCCTTCGCGGGCCACCGCCTCCAGGACCCGCACCACCGAACCGGCCGCCGGACGGCCCGTACTGCCCAGACCGGGAGCCACCAGCGCGTCGAAGTCGTCGACCAGCACCACCAGCCGCGGCAGCGGACTCGGACCGGCCGCCGGGTCCGTCCGCGGCGCCGAGGCCCGCAGCCGCAGCGTGCCGCTGCGCGGGGGATCCAGGTCGCCGTGCTGCTCGCCCGTCGCGGGCCGGCGCGGGGACACCATCCGTTCGGACACCGCCAGGCGCGCGTGCCACTCCGCGAAGGGCACGCCGTCCAGCAGCTCGTGGCGGCGCTTCAGCTCGGCGCCGAGGGCCTGCGCGAACTCCCGCATGCGCACCGGATCGGACGCCACCAAGTGGGCCGACACGTGCGGGAGTTCCGTACAGGGCAGGAGGCCGTCGCCGCGCTCGCCGCCGGCGCCGTCGAGGAGGAGCAGGGCCAGCCGGTCGGGGCGGGCGGCCGCCGACAGGGACGCGGCGAGGGAACGCAGCAGCTCCGTCCGGCCGCTCCCGGCGGGGCCCTCCACGAGGAGGTGCGGGCCGTCGTGGACCAGCTCCGCGCCGACCGGCCCGCGCCGGCCGGCGCCCAGGACGATCTCGGCGAGCCCGCCGACCCCCTGCCCCTGGTCGGTGGCGGCGGCCCAACGGGCCATGAGGGAGGCCGGGGTGGCCCGGGCCAGCCCCAGCTCGTCCAGCAGCCGCGCGGTCGCGGGCAGGGTGGCGGCGGCCGGCCGGTACCCGCCGTCGCCGCCCGGCGCGTCCGCGCGCAGCGGGGCCAGGGCCCGGGCGAACCGCTCCGCCCACGCGGCGGAGACGGCGTCGGCGACGGCGGCCGCGCCCGGCGCCACCGGCCTACCGCCGCTGACCGCGAAGGTCCGTACCGCGGTGGCTACGTCCCCGCTGAGCAGGGCGGCCGCGGCGCAGTCCCGGAAGGCGGGCGTGGCCGCGCAGGCGCTCTCGTACGTGGCGGCCACCGGGGAGGCGGGCGTCGCCGCCGGAGCGTCCGCGAGGGCCAGGAGGTGGATCCCGGCGGCCGGCCCGTGCGAGGCCAGCCGTCCGGTGACGTCGCGCAGGGCGCCCGCGCCGGGATCGCCGTCGAGCACGACGACCGTGCGTGGCCCCTCGTACGCGCGCGCCGCCTCCCGGACGGTGGCCGGGTCCGCGGCGGCCCAGTTCGTGCCGAGCGGGCTGTCGTCCAGCCGCCGGGTCAGCTCACCGGTCCGGGCGGCGGCCTGGTCGCGGTCGTAGGCCAGCAGCAGCCGGCAGTCCTGCCCGTGCGCGGGCCGTACGTGGGGCAGCCAGCCCAGCCAGGCCCAGTCGCGGCGGCGTTCCTGGACGGGGCGGGCGCGGTCGGCCGCGATCAGTACGATCTCCAGCCGGCCCGGCGCGTGCAGCGCGGCGAGCTGGGCCACCACCGAACGCGCCACCCCGGTCAGCCGCGCCCGCGGCCCGGCGATGCCGAGCGAGCCGGTGTCGCGCAGCGCGATCCGGCTCCCGGCGCCGAGCCCCACCTCCAGTAGCCGGGGATGCCCGGCCCCGCGCGACCACAGCCGCCCGGTCGGCCCGAGCGCGGCCAGCAGCAGCGCGGCAGGGTCGTCGGCGTCGGGCACCGCCGCCACCGGGGCCTGCGGCTCCACCACCGGCTCCGGCTCGGCCTCCTCCCCGCGGACCCACTTGCGGGCCCAGGCGCCGATGCCGCGCCGTCTGGCTCCGCCGGCCCGCCGGTCGGGGTCCTCGTGGGGGCCGGGAGCGGCGCCGGAGCCGGGGTCCGCGCCGGGGCGGGCGCCCGTTCCGGCCGCCGCACCCGGGGCGGGGTACGTGCCCCCGCCGGGGGCCGCCGCCGTACGCGGCGCCGCGCCCGCGGGGAGACTGCCCGGGCCGGAACCCGCGCCCGCGCCGGATCCCGCATCCGGCCCCGGGCCGGAACCCGCGCCCGGCCCGGGGCCGAAGGCGCCCGGGTCGCCTTCGCGGGCCGCGCCCCTGCCCAGGACCGGCTCCCGGCCGGAGACACCCGCACCGCGCTCCCGTACCCCGCCCGGGGCGGCGTTCCAGCCGGAGTCGCCGGAACCCGGCTCCCCGGCCCGGCCCGTGCCCGGCGCCGCGCGGTCGCCGTACGCACCCGTGCCCGTGTCCCCGCGCCCGCCCGAGCCCGCAGGCGCGGGTCCGCCGGACGTGCCGCCCGTGCCCGGGGCCGTGTTCCAGCCGGAGTCGCCCGTGCCGGGTCTGCGGGCTTCGCCCGTGCCCGGTGCCGGGTGCCCGCCGGAAGGGCTCGTACCGGTCCCGCCCGCGCCCGTGCCCCGGCCGTGCGGGGCCGTACCGGTCCCGCCCGTGCCCCCCGCGACCCCGCCGGAGGCGTCCGGCAGGGACAGGTGGCCCTCCAGGTCCGGGACCACGGTCAGGGACTCCGTACCGCCCGGGGCCAGCCGCAGTGTCGACTCGCCGATCCGCAGCAGGGCGCCCGGCGTCAGCGCGACCGGCCGGGCCCCCACGGGCGTGCCGTCCAGCGTCGTGCCGTTCGTGGAGCCGAGGTCGGCCACCGCCACCCGCCCGTCCGCCCGCACGGTCACCGTGCAGTGCAGCCGTGACACGTCCGGGTCGTCCAGCGGCACGTCCGCGTCCGCCGAGCGCCCGATCCGTACCGATCCGGGGTGCAGCAGGTGTACCCCGCCCGCGTCCGGGCCGGCCACCACGTGCAGCTGCGGGGCGTCGGGGCCGTCGTCGGGCAGGGCGTCGGAGTCCGGCAGCGGCGTGTGCAGGGCCAGTACCGCCCCGTCCACCAGCGGGGGCTCGCCGAGGACGGCCCGTTGCGGGTCGAGCCGCTGCGAACCGGCGTACAGCACGACCGTGCCGCCGGTGTCGGGGCCGCCCGCGGTCGCGGCCAGCCCGGAGGCGACCGCGGCCAGCGGGGTACCGGCGGGCGCGGTGACGAGTACGTCACCACTGGCCGGCGCGGTGGCGCTCTGGTGGCCGCTGCGCGACCCAAGGACGGTCAGCCGGATCTGCATCGCCGTCAGCGGTCCCTTCTGCGCGGAGCGCAGTGCACGGTGCGTGCGCCCGGCAGGGGGAACGGCGGGACATGCCTGCCCGATCACCCCCCGCCCGGCACGGACGCGTCGTCCGGTCAGGTATGCCGGAAGGCAGGGCTCCCGTCCCGTGCCGTTCCGTACGGGTGCATCCTCGCACCTGTCACACACAACACGCCCGGCACCCGGCAACAAATGATCTTGATCGGTCCGCAGGGGTGCGATCGGCGAACAAATCCGGACAGGCCGCCGGAGGAAATCCGAGGGAAAACGCCCCCGGCATACCCCGTATACCTCACCCTTCGTACATATGTGCGGCAACCAACCTTCGCCGCCCCGCGTCTTCCCCGGGGACACCCCCTAGAGTTGGGGCCGAAACCCGTACAGCGGAATCAGCCGAGAACTCCGGGGCGACCTGAAAACCGGAGCACCGGAACAGACGGAACAGACGACAGCAGGGGAGCGCGAGACGTGCGGCCAGTCGGCAGCAAGTACCTGCTCGAGGAGCCGCTCGGACGCGGCGCCACGGGCACTGTCTGGCGTGCCCGCCAGCGGGAGACCGCCGGTGCGGAGGCAGCCGTCGCCGGGCAGCCCGGCGAGACCGTGGCCATCAAGGTCCTCAAGGAGGAGCTGGCCCAGGACGCGGACATCGTCATGCGCTTCCTGCGCGAGCGCTCCGTCCTGCTGCGCCTGACGCACCCCAACATCGTGCGCACGCGCGACCTCGTCGTCGAGGGCGACCTGCTGGCCCTGGTCATGGACCTGATCGACGGTCCCGACCTGCACAAGTACCTCCGCGCGAACGGCCCCTTCAGCCCGGTCGCCGCGAGCCTGCTGACCGCCCAGATCGCGGACGCGCTCGCCGCCAGCCACGCCGACGGAGTCGTCCACCGCGACCTGAAACCGGCCAACGTGCTGCTCGACGAGAGCAACGGCCAGATGCGGCCGATGCTCACCGACTTCGGCATCGCGCGCCTCGCGGACTCCCCGGGCCTGACCCGCACCCACGAGTTCGTCGGCACCCCCGCCTACGTGGCCCCCGAGTCCGCCGAGGGGCGTCCGCAGACCTCCGCCGTCGACATCTACGGCGCCGGCATCCTCCTGTACGAGCTGGTCACCGGCCGGCCGCCGTTCGCGGGCGGCACCGCGCTCGAAGTGCTCCACCGCCACCTGAGCGAGGAGCCGCAGCGGCCCCCGACCCTGCCCGAGCCGGTCTGGACCGTCATCGAGCGCTGCCTGCGCAAGGAGCCCGACGAGCGCCCCAGCGCCGAGAGCCTGGCCCGTGGCCTGCGCGTGGTCGCCTCCGGCATCGGCGTGCACTCCTCGCCCGCCGAGGTGGAGGCCGCCCTCGGCGTCGGCGCCCTGCTCGCCCCCGACCCCTCGCCCGCGCCGGTCCCGGCGACGCCCGGAGCCGTCGGCCCCGGGCAGGCGCCGGCCGGGCCGCAGGGCGCGTACGACCCGAACGCCATGACCAGCGTGATGCCGCCGATCGGCGGGGCCGAGGCCACCACCGTGCTGCCCAGCACCGGGGCGCCCGCCGCCGAGGCGACCTCGGTCATGCCGCCCGTGCAGCAGCCGGACGCGCCGCACCCGTGGCAGTCGCAGATGCGGGCCGTCCGCGACCGCAACGAGCAGACGCAGATGCACTACCTCGACCCGAGCGAGGACCCGCTGCGCCGCCGCCCGCAGCGCCAGGCCCCGCCGCCCCCGCAGCACCAGCCCCGCCCGCCGCAGCAGCCGCAGCAGCCTCCCCAGTACCGGCAGGCCCCGCCGCCGCAGCACTACCAGCAGCAGTCGCAGCCGCCGCAGCAGTACCAGCAGCCGCCGCAGCACCAGCCCCAGCAGTACCAGCCGCAGCCGCCGCCTCGGCAGTACCAGCAGCCGCAGCAGCCCCAGTACCGCCAGGCCCCGCCGCAGCAGCACCAGCCCCAGCAGCAGCCGCCGCAGGCCCCGCCGCCGCAGCAGCGGGCCCCGCGTCCCCCGCGCGAACCGCGGGAGCCGCGCCGCCGCAGCGCCAACCCGGTACGGATCCCCGGACTCGGCTGCCTCAAGGGCTGCCTCGTCATGATCCTGCTGTTCTTCGTGGCGGGCTGGCTGGTCTGGGAGCTCACCCCGCTCCAGGAATGGGTCGGCACCGGCCGCGGCTGGTGGGACCAGGTGTGGACCTGGGGCTCCGGCGCCGCCGACTGGGTCTCCAGCGTCGGCGGCTCCGGAAGCGGATCCGGGTCCTGACGGCGACCAGGAGCTGACGGGCCGGCGGAGCCCCGCGGGCGCTCCGCCGGCCACCCGTAGCGCCGACTTCATGGATTTGTCGACATCCGGGACGTGATTTCGCCCGCAGAAGTGAAGGTCGCCGCGATCCGGAGCGCCCAACCCCCATTCGGCCGCGTAGCTTTGGTGCGGTACGCCAGCCGCTGAGGGAGCAGTCGTGGCACGGAAGATCGGCAGCCGGTACACCGCGCACCAGATCCTGGGGCGCGGCAGCGCGGGCACGGTGTGGCTGGGCGAGGGGCCTGACGGGCCCGTCGCCGTCAAACTGCTGCGCGAGGACCTCGCGTCCGACCAGGAACTCGTCGGACGGTTCGTACAGGAGCGCAGCGCGCTGCTCGGCCTGGAACACCCGCACGTCGTCTCCGTCCGCGACCTCGTCGTCGACGGCAACGACCTCGCCCTCGTCATGGACCTCGTCCGCGGCACGGACCTGCGCACCCGCCTCGACCGCGAGCGGCGCCTCGCCCCCGAGGCGGCCGTGGCCATCGTCGCGGACGTCGCGGACGCCCTGGCCGCCGCGCACGCGGCGGGCGTGGTCCACCGCGACGTCAAGCCCGAGAACGTCCTCCTCGACATGCAGGGCCCGCTCGGCCCCGGCGGCGCGCACCCGGCGCTGCTCACCGACTTCGGCGTGGCCAAGCTCATCGACTCCCCGCGGCGGGCTTCCGGCGGGCCCGGGACCCGGGCCTCGGCCCCGACGACCCGGATCATCGGTACCCCCGACTACCTGGCCCCCGAGATCGTCGAGGGCCTGCCCCCGCGGGCGGCCGTCGACATATACGCCCTGGCCACGGTCCTGTACGAGCTCCTCGCCGGGTTCACCCCCTTCGGCGGCGGGCACCCGGGCGCGGTGCTGCGCCGGCACGTCACGGAGACCGTGGTCCCGCTGCCCGGGATCCCGGACGAGCTGTGGCAGCTGATGGTCCAGTGCCTGGCGAAGGCCCCCGCGTCCCGGCTGCGCGCCTCGGAACTCTCGGCCCGGCTGCGGGACCTGCTGCCGATGCTGGCCGGCATGCCCCCGCTGGACGTGGACGAACCGGACGACGCCGAACCGGAGGAACCGGAGGCGGAGGACCTGCCGGCCGACCCGGTCCGGCGGCGGGGCGTGGTCCCGCTGGTCCCGGGCTCCGCGACGGACTCCAACCGCGACACCCACACCTCCATGCGGGTGCCCGGCCCCGACGAGCTGGCGGGCGGCGCGCTGGGCACCGCCCGCGTCCCGCGTCCCGCCGGGGGACACCGGCCCGGGTCCGCCCGGCACCGGGCCGAGGCCGCGCGGAAGCGGAGGCTGGTGATGTCCGCCTCCGCCGTGGCGCTCGTCGCGGCGGTCGGCCTCGGCAGCTGGCTCGCCGTGTCCGGCGGCGACGAGGGCACCCCGCCGCCGCAGGACGGCAAGCGCTCCGCCCCGGCCCGCCCCTAGGGCCTGTCGTCAAACTCCCGTCTGCCCCGCGACGCCTGGCACGCGCTCTCGCCGCACCGGGCGAAAGCCAAGTACGTCCAGTACGC
>NZ_JBEXPG010000077.1:0-41760 GCF_040611935.1 Streptomyces sp. NPDC006512
GCTCGTACTGGACGTACCTCCGTGGTCCGACAACGCGGAGAGGTGCCGTGCCGGGCGTCGCGACCCGGTGGACCTTTCCGGTCACGGCACTAGGCGCGGAAGACCGGTGGGCACGGCCCGGCGACGAGCGCCGGAGCCGTGCCCACGGTCATGCGGGGATCAGCGGGTGATCCGTACGCGTTCCGTACGTGACGCGTTCCGTACGTGATCAGGCCCGGTAGGCCGTCCACATGCTCTTCATGCGCGACACCTGGCCGGCCGTGAACTGGTACATGCAGGAGTCGTACGTGTAGTCCATGAAGTTGTGGATCGGGTCCGCGCCGCTCGCGGTGCAGGTGTCACGGCCCGTGGGGCACTCGAAGGCCGCGCTCTTCTCGGCCGGGGTGTCGGAGACGGAGTCGCCGCTGCCCGAGCAGCCGCCCTGGAAGGTGTGGTAGAGCCCGAGCCAGTGGCCGACCTCGTGGGTGCCGGTGTCGCCCTCGTTGTAGTTCGCGGAGGAGCCGCCGGGCAGTGAGCTGTTGAGCAGGACCACGCCGTCCATCTTGGGCTGGGAGGCGTAGGAGCTCGGGAAGGTCGCCCAGCCGAGCAGGCCGCCGCCGAGGTTGGCGGTGTAGACGTTCAGCGCGTTCTTGCCGCCCTTGCGCAGGGTGTTCTTCATGTTCTTCTCGGCGGTGGTGCCGTCCGAGACGTTGTACCAGGTGGCGTTGTCCGTGTAGTCGGTACCGGCCAGGGTGAACTGGAAGCCGGAGTTGACGTTGCCGGTGCCCTGGCCGCCGTAGGCCGCGTTGAGGACCGCGATCTGCTTGCCGATGTCGGTCGCGGTGAGCTTCCCGGCGGTGCCGTTGTGGATCACGTGGAAGTAGACCGGGATGTTCGTGGCCGCCGCGGCGGCGCCCGCCCGCATGCCGTCGAGCTGCTGCGGGCCGAGCTGGCCGAGCTTCTTCTTCAGGTCGGCGTCCATGGCCTTGACCTGCGCGTCCGTGACCTCGTTGGGGTCGGCCGCGTGCTCGTCCTTCGGGCGGGCGACGCGGGCGTTCGCGGACCCGGCCGTCGCGCCCTCCTCGGCGCAGACCTCGGCGGGGGTCTGGGCGGCGGCCAGGGTGGTGGGGGCGGAGAGCGGGGCGAACGCCAGGGTTCCGGCCAGGACGGCCGTGCCCATGAGGCGGCGCCGGAGAAGGGGGGATATGCGGGCAACAGCGCGCACGTTGACTCCTCGCGAAGCGTGGTGGGGGGTGAGGGATCTCCTCACGCTGGCCGGAATCTTACGTGTGCATGTCATTCAATTGACAAGTACCCGGAAGTAAAAATCTTGTTGCCAATGATGCGGATGGGGCGCCTGGTATGCACCAGGCGCCCCATCGGACAAGAGAATTGACGGTCTGTCAGTTAACCGGGTGGTCGGTCCGCTCCACCTTCTGCGTGCCGTTCAGCGTGCGGTACGAGCGGGCCCAGGAGGAGGTCGCGTCCGGCCGGCGCTTGTCCGAGACCACGTGGTAGTCCATCTGCGCGCGCTCGGCCGTGACGTCCAGGACGCCGTATCCGTGAGCGTCCATGTCCAGCCACTTGACGTGCCAGTTCGCGGCCTTGATGGCCGATTCGGCGACCAGCGAGAGCGTGTCCGGCAGCACGTGGAGGATGTCGTCCACGTTGTCGGAGGTCACCGAGGTCACCACGAACTCGGTCGCCGCGCTGCCCGATCCCGGGTACGTCGCCTTCTGCACCGGGACCTCGTTCGCCCACGCCATGTGGATGTCGCCGGTCAGGAACACCGTGTTCTTGATGTTCCGGTCCTTCAAGTGGCCCAGGAGCTCCTTGCGATCGTCGGTGTAGCCGTCCCACTGGTCCACGTTGGCCGCGATTCCACCCTCGGGCAGCCCGAGCAGCTTGGTCAGCGGCTTCAGCAGGTGCGCGGGCAGCGCGCCGAAGGCCACCGGCGAGATCATCACCGACGTGCCGACCAGCTTCCAGGTCGCGTTCGAGCTCGCCAGCCCCTGCTTGAGCCAGTCCAGCTGCGCCCGCCCGGTGAGCGTGCGCTCCGGGTCGTCCACCGAACCGCTGCCCACCTTGACCTGCTGCGAGCGGAAGGACCGCAGGTCCAGCAGGTGCAGGTCGGCGAGGGTGCCGAAGCGCAGGCGGCGGTAGACGGTGCCCGCGACGGAGGTGCGTACGGGCATCCACTCGAAGTAGGCCTGCTTGGCGGCGGCCGCACGGGCCGCCCACTCGCCCTCGGCCCCCGGGGTGTGGTTCTCGGCGCCGCCCGCCCAGGCGTCGTTGGCGAACTCGTGGTCGTCCCATATCGCGACGATCGCGTGGGCCGCGTGCAGCGCCTGGAGGTCGGCGTCGGTCTTGTACTTGCCGTGCCGGACGCGGTAGTCGGCCAGGCTGACGATCTCGTGCCGCGGCTCGTGCGCGCGGACGGTGTACTTCGCCTCCGGGTACCCGCCGCTCTGGTACTCGTAGATGTAGTCGCCCAGGTGCAGGACCGCGTCCAGGTCGGCGCGGGCCGCGAGGTGCCGGTACGCCGAGAAGTACCCGGACTCCCAGTTGGCGCAGGAGACCACGCCGAAGCGCACCCCCGGCGTGGTCTCGTCGTGGCCCGGCGCGGTCAGGGTGCGGCCGACGGGGGAGACGGTGGCGCCGGCGGTGAACCGGTACCAGTAAGGGGTGTGGGGGCGCAGCCCGCGCACGTCCGCCTTGACCGTGTGGTCGGAGACGGCGCTCGCGGTGACGGTGCCGCTCGCCACGATCCGGGAGAAGGCCTTGTCCTCGGCCACCTCCCAGCCCACGGCCAGGGCCGGGCCGAGTCCGGAGCCGGGGACGGCCTCCGGGCCCGGGGTGACGCGGGTCCACAGCAGGACCCCGTCGGGCAGCGGGTCGCCGGAGGCGACGCCGTGCAGGAAGGCGGGTGCGGACGTCGCCGCGTGGGCGGCCGGGGCGCCCAGGGCGGTGATCGGCGCGAGTGCGGCGGTGGCCGCTGCGGCGAGGACGACCGAACGGCGGCGCGGGTGCGCCGGGCGCGCGGCGGAGCCGGCGGAGGGGGTGAGATGACTGGTCACGGACAATCATATTACTGATCGGTACACCCGTGGGAACAGCCCTGGGAAGGCAACGGGCGGGCGAACTCCAGGAGTTCGCCCGCCCGTGAGCGGTCGTGCGGCCGGCGGAGGGTCAGCCGGCGAGCGCCTTGTCGAGCGCCGCCGTGAATGCCTCGGGCGTCTGCGGGGTCTCGATCTTCTTGCCGTCCATCTTCAGCGTCGGGGTGCCCTTCACCTCGGACTTGTTGAAGGCCTTCGACATCTCCAGCGCCCACCGGTCGTACGTACCGTCCTCGACGGCCTTCTTGAACTCGGCGTTGCCCTTGAGCGCGGGCACCGTGTCCGCGACCTTGAGCAGGTAGTCGTCCTTGGCGAAGCTGTCGACGGTCTCCTCCGGGTGCTGCTCCTTCGAGTAGAGCGCGCCCTTGTAGTCGAGGAAGGCCTGCGGGCTGACGTTCAGGGCGGCGCCGAGCGCGCTCAGCGCGTTCTTCGAACCCTCGCCCTTCACGGCGTTGTCGATGAAGGTGGCCCCGAAGTACTGGAGCTTGTACTTGCCCGCGTCGACGTCCTTCTTGACCTGCTCGCCGACCGCCTGCTCGAACGAGGCGCACGCCGGGCAGCGCGAGTCCTCGTAGAGCTCCAGGGTCTTCTTCGCCTCGGGCTTGCCGATGACGACCGTGGTGCCGTCCTCGCCGGTGGTGTTCGCGGGCTTCACCAGGGTGGCCTCGGCGGCCTTGTCCCAGTAGCCGGGCTCGTTCGCCTGCACGACCGCGTAGCCGACGCCGCCCGCCAGCGCCAGGACGCCGACGACGGCTCCGGCCACGACCAGCTGCCGGCGGGCCCGGTCCTTCTTGGCCTGCTTCTCGCGCTCGATCCGCAGCTTCTCGCGGGCCGCCGCCTTGTTCGCCTGGCTGTTGCGTGCACTCATGATGATCTCCGTGGGATGTGAAGGGTCGGGGGACTGCCGTACGTACGTCAGACGCTCACGAGCGCCGCGCGTACGGGAGGTCCCCGCCGTCCCACGGAATGTGCGGGGAATCGCGTACGGGTCCCCGTGCCCGCGACCGGCGGACGCAGCGCCCGCCGGGCCGTGCCGGAGGCCACCGACACCGCGGCCACCGCCAGCAGCAGCGGCCGGAACGCGGCGCCGGCCACCGCGCGCAGCAGCCGGGCCAGGGCCCGCTCGCCGCCCCGCAGCCAGGCCGCGGCCAGCACCCCGACCGTGACGTGGGCGCCCAGCAGCAGCCAGGGCGTCCACGGCCCGGGCGCGGCGAGCAGCGCGGCGGGGTCGCTGCCGGGCGCGGCCACCTCGGCCAGCGGCCCGCCCACCGGAGTCCCGCCGCACAGCGCGTCCAGGCCCATCGCGCGCAGCGGCCCGGAGACCGGACCGCCCGCCGGGCCGTAGCAGAGGTGCTGCCCGGCGGTGAAGACGGTGTCGGCCGCCAGCTCCAGCGGTACCAGCAGCGCGGCGATCGGTCCGAAGCCGCGCTCCCGGCCCGCCAGGGCGAAGGCGATCACGAACACGCCCGCGAAGGCGCCGGCCACCAGCGCGGGCGGCAGCGGCACCCGGGACATCAGCACGTGGGACCCGGCCGAGAGCAGCACGACGAGCGCGCTGAACAGCGCGGCCCTCAGCCCCCGGAGTCCTGCCCCTGATACGTCCATCGTCGCGAGTGTGCCATGACTCCCTGTGAAGCCGGGCCCTGGGCCCCGGACACCGTGGGGACCTACGACGTGATCCGGCCGTTGCGGAACAGGTCCACGAAGATCTGGTGGTCGGCGCGCGCCCGGGCCCCGTAGGCGTGCGCGAAGTCCACCAGCAGCCGGGCGAAGCCCTCCTCGTCGGCGGCGATCGCCGCGTCGATGGCGCGCTCCGTGGAGAACGGGACCAGGGACTGGCCGCTCTCCGCCGCGTCGGCCGCCGCGTGCATGGTGGCCGTCGCCCGCCCGAGGTCGGCGACGACCGCCGCGATCTCCTCCGGGTCGTCCAGGTCCGACCAGTCCAGGTCCACCGCGTACGGGGAGACCTCCGCCACCAGCTGTCCGGCCCCGTCCAGCTCCGTCCAGCCAAGCCAGGGGTCGGCGTGCGCCTGGAGCGCCCGCTGGGAGATCACCGTGCGGTGGCCCTCGTGCTCGAAGTACTCCCGGACGGCCCGGTCGGTGATGTGCCGGGACACGGCGGGGGTCTGCGCCTGCTTGAGGTAGATCACGACGTCGTTCTCCAGGGCGTCGCTGTGGCCCTCCAGCAGGATGTTGTAGGACGGCAGGCCGGCCGAGCCGATGCCCACGCCCCGGCGGCCGACCACGTCCTTGACCCGGTAGGAGTCCGGGCGTACGAGGGACTCCTCCGGCAGGGTCTCCAGGTAGCCGTCGAAGGCGGCCAGCACCTTGTAGCGGGTGGCCGCGTCCAGCTCGATGGCGCCGCCGCCCGCCGTGAAGCGGCGCTCGTGGTCGCGGATCTCCGTCATCGAGTCGAGCAGCGAGAACCGCGTGCGCGAGCGGGCCGCGCGCAGGGCCGACAGCAGCGGGCCCTCGGCGGTGTCCAGGGTGAAGGAGGGGACCTCCTCGTGCTTGGCGCCGGCGGCCAGGCGGTGGATCCGCTCCCGGTAGGCGCCGGCGTAGATCCGGACGAGCTCGCTGATCTGCTCGTCGCTGAGGGCCTTGGTGTAGCCGATCAGGGCGACGGAGGCGGCGAAGCGCTTGAGGTCCCAGGTGAAGGGGCCGACGTACGCCTCGTCGAAGTCGTTCACATTGAAGATCAGCCGGCCTTCGGAGTTCATGTACGTGCCGAAGTTCTCGGCGTGCAGATCGCCGTGGATCCAGACCCGGCCGGTCCGCTCGTCCAGGTACGGGCCGCCGTGCCGGTCGCGCTCCAGGTCGGCGTAGAACAGGCAGGCGGTGCCCCGGTAGAAGGCGAACGCGGAGGCGGCCATCTTCCGGAATTTGACCTGGAAGGCGGCGGGGTCGGCGGCGAGCAGCTCGCCGAACGCGGTGTCGAACACATCGAGTATCTGCTCGGCGCGCTGCTCGTCGGTCGTCTCGGGAACCGCCATGGCGGATGCCTCCTGGTGGCGCTGGGTGGATCGCTGGTCGATCGCATTCCGGACAGGTGTCCTTGGCTCTGCAACGGATGAAGGTACCCGTCGGTGCCCCGGATGTGTCAGCCGGGAGACGTAGGATTCAGAGCTGCCGCCCCTCTCTCCCCCCGGAGGACTCCCACCGTGACCAAGCCGCCGTTCACGCACCTGCACGTCCACACCCAGTACTCGCTGCTGGACGGTGCCGCGCGGCTGAAGGACATGTTCAACGCGTGCAACGAGATGGGCATGACGCACATCGCCATGTCCGACCACGGCAACCTGCACGGGGCCTACGACTTCTTCCACACCGCCAAGAAGGCCGGGGTCACGCCGATCATCGGCATCGAGGCCTACGTGGCCCCCGAGTCCCGGCGCAACAAGCGGCGCATCCAGTGGGGCCAGCCCCACCAGAAGCGCGACGACGTCTCCGGTTCCGGCGGTTACACCCACAAGACGATCTGGGCGGCGAACGCCACCGGGCTGAACAACCTCTTCCGGCTGTCCTCCGACGCGTACGCCGAGGGCTGGCTCACGAAGTGGCCGCGCATGGACAAGGAGACCATCAGCAAGTGGTCGGAGGGCCTGATCGCCTCCACCGGCTGTCCCTCCGGCGAGCTCCAGACGCGCCTTCGCCTCGGCCAGTTCGACGAGGCCCTGAAGTCGGCTTCCGAGTACCAGGACATCTTCGGCAAGGACCGCTACTTCCTGGAGCTGATGGACCACGGCATCGAGATCGAGCGCCGGGTCCGCGACGGGCTGCTGGAGATCGGCAAGAAGCTCGGCATCCCGCCGCTGGTGACGAACGACTCGCACTACACGTACGCGAGCGAGGCCACCGCCCACGACGCCCTGCTGTGCATCCAGACCGGCAAGAACCTCTCGGACCCGGACCGCTTCCGCTTCGACGGCACCGGCTACTACCTGAAGTCCACGGACGAGATGTACGCCATCGACTCCTCGGACGCCTGGCAGGAGGGCTGCGCCAACACGAAGCTCGTCGCGGACCAGATCGACACCGAGGGCATGTTCCAGTTCCGGAACCTGATGCCGAAGTTCGACATCCCGGACGGCTACACCGAGGTCACCTGGTTCCGCGAGGAGACCATGCGGGGCATGCACCGCCGCTACCCGGCGGGCATCCCGGACGACCGGATGAAGCAGGCCGAGTACGAGATGGACACGATCATCTCGATGGGCTTCCCCGGCTACTTCCTCGTGGTCGCCGACTTCATCATGTGGGCCAAGAACCAGGGCATCGCGGTCGGCCCGGGCCGAGGCTCCGCGGCCGGCTCGATCGTCGCGTACGCCATGGGCATCACCGACCTCGACCCGCTCACCCACGGCCTGATCTTCGAGCGCTTCCTGAACCCCGAGCGCGTCTCCATGCCCGACGTCGACATCGACTTCGACGAGCGTCGGCGCGTCGAGGTGATCCGGTACGTCACCGAGAAGTACGGCGCCGACAAGGTCGCCATGATCGGCACCTACGGCACCATCAAGGCCAAGAACGCGATCAAGGACTCCGCGCGCGTCCTCGGCTACCCGTACGCCATGGGCGACCGGCTCACCAAGGCCATGCCCGCCGACGTCCTCGGCAAGGGCATCCCGCTCTCCGGCATCCTCGACCCCACGCACCCCCGCTACGGCGAGGCCGGCGAGATCCGCGGGATGTACGAGAACGAACCCGACGTGAAGAAGGTCATCGACACCGCCCGCGGCGTCGAGGGCCTGGTCCGCCAGATGGGCGTGCACGCCGCCGGCGTGATCATGTCCAGCGAGACGATCACCGACCACGTGCCCGTCTGGGTCCGGCACTCCGACGGCGTCACCATCACCCAGTGGGACTACCCGAGCTGCGAGTCGCTCGGCCTGCTGAAGATGGACTTCCTCGGCCTGCGCAACCTCACGATCATGGACGACGCCGTCAAGATGGTGAAGGCCAACAAGGGGATCGACATCGATCTCCTGGCCCTCCCGCTCGACGACCCCAAGACCTTCGAACTGCTCGGCCGCGGTGACACCCTCGGCGTCTTCCAGTTCGACGGCGGCCCCATGCGCTCCCTGCTGCGCCTGATGAAGCCCGACAACTTCGAGGACATCTCCGCCGTCTCGGCCCTGTACCGGCCGGGCCCGATGGGCATGAACTCGCACACGAACTACGCCCTGCGCAAGAACAAGCAGCAGGAGATCACCCCGATCCACCCGGAGCTGGAGGGCCCCCTCGAAGAGGTCCTCGCGGTCACCTACGGCCTGATCGTCTACCAGGAGCAGGTCCAGAAGGCCGCCCAGATCATCGCCGGGTACTCGCTCGGCGAGGCCGACATCCTGCGCCGCGTGATGGGCAAGAAGAAGCCCGAGGAGCTGGCGAAGAACTTCGTCATCTTCGAGGAGGGGGCCAAGAAGAAGGGCTTCAGCGACCAGGCGATCAAGGCGCTGTGGGACGTCCTGGTCCCCTTCGCCGGCTACGCCTTCAACAAGGCCCACTCGGCCGCCTACGGCCTGGTCTCCTACTGGACCGCCTACCTGAAGGCGAACTTCCCGGCCGAGTACATGGCGGGCCTGCTCACCTCGGTCAAGGACGACAAGGACAAGTCCGCGATCTACCTGAACGAGTGCCGCCGCATGGGCATCAAGGTGCTCCCGCCGAACGTGAACGAGTCCGAGCCGAACTTCGCCGCCCAGGGCGACGACGTGATCCTCTTCGGGCTCACCGCCGTGCGCAACGTCGGCCAGAACGTCGTCGAGTCGATCATCAAGACGAGGAAGGCCAAGGGGAAGTTCTCCTCCTTCCCCGACTTCCTGGACAAGGTCGAGGCCGTCGTCTGCAACAAGCGGACCGTCGAATCGCTGATCAAGGCCGGCGCGTACGACGAGATGGGCCACACCCGCAAGGGACTCGTCGCCCACCACGAACCGATGATCGACAACGTGGTCGCGGTCAAGCGCAAGGAGGCCGAGGGACAGTTCGACCTCTTCGGCGGAATGGGTGACGAGAGCGGCGGCGACGAACCCGGCTTCGGCCTGGACGTCGAGTTCTCCGACGTCGAGTGGGAGAAGTCCTACCTGCTCGCCCAGGAGCGCGAGATGCTCGGCCTCTACGTCTCCGACCACCCGCTCTTCGGCCTGGAGCACGTCCTCTCCGACAAGACCGACGCCGGCATCTCCCAGCTGACCGGCGGAGAGCACTCCGACGGCGCGGTCGTCACCATCGGCGGCATCATCTCCGGCCTCCAGCGCAAGATGACCAAGCAGGGCAACGCCTGGGCCATCGCCACCGTCGAGGACCTCGCCGGCTCCATCGAATGCATGTTCTTCCCCGCGACCTACCAGCTCGTCTCCACCCAGCTGGTCGAGGACACCGTCGTCTTCGTCAAGGGCCGCCTGGACAAGCGCGAGGACGTCCCCCGGCTGGTCGCCATGGAGCTGATGGTCCCCGACCTGACCTCGGCCGGCACCAACGCCCCCGTCGTCCTCACCATCCCCACCGTCAAGGTCACCCCGCCGATGGTCACCCGCCTCGGGGAGATCCTGCGCCACCACCGGGGCAACACCGAGGTCCGGATCAAGCTCCAGGGGCCGCGGACCACCACCGTGCTCCGCCTCGACAAGCACCGCGTCCAGCCCGACCCGGCGCTCTTCGGCGACCTCAAGGTGCTGCTCGGCCCGTCCTGCCTGGCCGGCTAACGGACGTCAGCGCGCCGTACGGGCGTCACCTCGCCGTACGGGCGTCAGCGCGCAAAGGAAGGGGCTCGGCCGGCACCGCCGGTCGAGCCCCTTCCCACACCGCACGCGGAGGCGTCAGTTGTGGCCGAACTTCTTCTGCTTGCCCTTGCGCGCCATGTCCAGCGGGCTCGGGGACGGCGAGACCGACTCGCCCTGCGGCTGCGCCGAGCTCTTGCCCGGATCCTGCGCCGCCGTGCGCTCCTGCGACTTCGCGGGCTGCTTCTGGTTCTTGTTCTTGGCCATGGGATGCCTCCGTGGGGGTGTAGGGGCCAGGGCCGCCTTCACACTCACACAGCACCACAACCCGCGCATTTTGGATCATTACTGCGCGTAGTGGCGGATCTCCCGGCCGCCCCGGGAGATCCGCCACGCCGATGATCGAGTTCCGGCCTTCAACGCCCTTGCGGTCGGGCAGACTCGGGGAAACCCAATCGAGGACCCCCAGGGAAGAGGGTGGAACGCGTGGACCGCTGCGTCGTCCTGGTGGACGCCGGGTACCTGCTCGGCGCCGCCGCGAGCCTCCTCGCGGGGGAACCCTCCCGCTCCCGCATCACCGTCGACCACGCCGCCCTCATCCAGGGCCTGCGCGAGCGGGCCGAGGCCGACACCGAACAGCCGCTGCTGCGGATCTACTGGTTCGACGGCGCACCCGACCGGGTGCCGCAGCCCGAACACCGCCGGCTGCGCGTCATGCCCCGCGTCACCGTCCGCCTCGGCGCCCTGACCCGCAGCGACGGCCGCTGGGCACAGAAGGGCGTCGACGCCGCCATGCACGCCGAGCTCACCGAACTGGCCCGCAACCGAGCCTGCTCCGACGTCGTCCTGGTGACCGGCGACGGCGACCTCCTGCCCGGCCTGATGTCCGCCAAGGAACACGGCGTCGCCGTCCACCTGTGGGCCGTCCAGGCCGCCGACGGGGACTACAACCAGTCCGAGGACCTCGTCGCCGAGGCCGACGAACGCCGCGTCCTCGACCGCGCCTGGATCACCCGCGCCGTCCGTGCCCGCGACCTCACCGGCCTGTGCGCCCCGGCCCCCGCACCGCGCCCCGAGATCGCCGCGATCCTCTCCGCGCCCCTGCCCGAGGCCGCCCTCGCCGAGGCCGCACGCAACGGCGCCCCGCCCGCCACCGGGACCGCCGCCAACGGGACGCCCGTACCCGCCCCCGCCGCCGAAGGCGCCAAACCCGTACCCACCCCCAAGGACCTCGCCTCGCTGCGCGCCCCCGGCCCGGCCCAGCCGGCCGCGGGAACCCCCGCGCAGAACGCGCCCGCCCCCTCCAGCGCCCTGCGCTGGTCCTCCGACAAGGGCTGGATCGACCGCGCAGGCCCCCTCGGCGAGCCCGCCGAGACCGCCTCGCTGCCCACCCTCGCCCAGCTCACCAGCGCCGAACAGCGCTGGGCCGACCGCGAGGAGGACATCACCACCGTCGGCGGAGACCCCTTCGAGGTGGGCCAGGTCTTCGCCCGCCGCTGGATGGAACGCCTCCCCGAGACCGTCCACCTCCAGAAGCTCGCCACCATGTACCCGCGCGTCCCGCACCGCATCGACGGGGAGCTGCTGCGCTACGCCGCCCGCTTCGGACTGCTCGCGCACAAGGACGACCAGATCGACGAGCACGACCGGTACGCCATCCGGGCCGGCTTCTGGCGGGAGATCGACGTCCGCGCGGCCGCCGAGCACGTGAGCGGCGTCCCGGGCGCCGGGAGCGCCCCGCCGCCCCCGGGCCCGGCGACCCCGGCGGCCGGGTAGGGGCGAAAGCCGCGTAGGCTGCTCCCTCGTGAGTACGGGCACAGCACAGGCAGGGCACACCGAGGCGGCAGCCGCGGGAGCGGCCTCCGACGTGGTCTGCGCGGTGCGTGACCTGGTCAAGACCTACCCCGCGGTCCGGGGCCGGCGAGGGGCCCCCGCGCTGCCCGAGACCCGTGCCACCGACGGGATCTCCCTGGAGGTCCGCCGCGGCGAGGTGTTCGGCCTGCTCGGCCCCAACGGCGCCGGCAAGTCCACCCTGGTCCGCCAGCTCACCGGCCTGCTCAGGCCCGACACCGGCTCCGTGACCCTGCTCGGCCACGACCTCGTGCGCCACCCCGAGCGGGCCGCCCGGCTGCTCGCCTACCTGGGGCAGGAGTCCACCGCCCTCGACGAGCTCACCGTCTCCCTCGCGGCCGAGACCACCGGCCGCCTCCGCGGGCTCGGACTGCGGGACGCGCGGGCCGCACGGGACGAGGTACTGGAGGAACTCGGGCTGACCGAGATCGCCGGACGGGCCCTGAAGAAGCTCTCCGGCGGCCAGCGGCGCCTCGCCTGCTTCGCCACGGCCCTGGTCGGGGAGCGGCCGCTGCTGGTCCTCGACGAACCCACGACCGGCATGGACCCCGTGGCCCGGCGGGCCGTGTGGGCGGCCGTGGACCGGCGCCGCGCCCGCCACGGCGCCACCGTCCTGCTCGTCACCCACAACGTCATCGAGGCCGAGACGGTCCTCGACCGGGTCGCCGTCATCGACCAGGGCAAGGTCATCGCCTGCGACACGCCGGCCGGACTCAAGGCCATGGTCTCCGACGAGGTCCGCCTCGAACTGGTGTGGCGCACCGCCCCGCCGCTGGACGTCCCCGAAGTCGCGGCGCTCGCCCCGACGGCCGCCGAATCGGGCCGCCGCTGGGTGCTGCGGCTGCCGCAGGACGAGGCGCGCGCCGCGGTGGCCGCCGTGACCGGCGGCCCGGCCTTCGCCGCCCTCGACGATTTCACGTTGGCCACGCCGAGCCTGGAGGACGTCTACCTCGCGCTGGGTGGACGGATGAAGGGTCTGGTCAAGTCGTGACCACCGCTGTCGTTCCCGGGGTCCTCGCACCCCGCGCCCGGTTCTTCCCCGCGCTCGCCGCCGTCTACCGGGCCCAGCTGTCCCGGGCGCGGGTCGCGCGGATCCCGCTGCTGTTCGTGGCCACCTTCCAGTCCGTCGGCATCATGATCCTGATGCGGGGCGTGGTGGACGGGGGCTCCGAGGCGCGGGCCGTCGTCGCCGGATCCTCGGTGCTCGTCGTCGCCTTCGTCGCCCTGAACCTGCTCGCGCAGTACTTCGGGCAGCTGCGGGCCGGCGGCGGCCTCGACCACTACGCCACCCTGCCCGTGCCGCCCGCCTCCGTGGTGCTCGGCGCCGCCGGCGCGTACGCCTCCTTCACCCTGCCGGGGACCCTGGTCACGGCCGTCTTCGGGAGCCTGCTGTTCGGGCTGCCGATGGGCGGCCTGTGGATCCTCGCGGCGGTGGTGCCGCTGGCCGGGGCCGCCCTCGCCGGGCTGGGGGCGGCGCTGGGGCTGCTCGCGCCGCGCCAGGAGCTGGCCACCCTGGCCGGGCAGCTGGGCATGTCGGCCGCGCTGCTGCTGGGGGTGCTGCCGCCCGAGCGGATGCCGGACGTGATCGTGTGGGCGCGGGACCTGCTGCCGTCCACGTACGGGGTCGAGGCCTTCGCGGAGACCTTCGCCCCGCACCCCGACTGGGCGGCCGTCGTCCTCGACCTCGGGGTGTGCGGCGCCGTCGGAGTACTGTCCCTGGCCCTGGCGACGTGGGCGTACCGCCGGGCGGCGGTCCGCTGAAGCCGGTGCCGGGCGTACCTGGCACGATGTGGGGGTGACCGAAGCCGTGACCCCGCCGCCGTCCCCGTACGACCCGCCGACGCACCCGCCCGCGGCGGAGCGGGCGGACCAGCCCGGGCCGCATGACCGGCAGGACCGTACGGACCTGCCGGAGCCGCTGGACGCCGAGGCGCCCTCGAAGCCGGGCGCGGCGTCCGCGGGCATCACCCCCGCGGACGTCCGTGACGGGGCCGCCGTCACCCTCGTGGTCGGCGTGGCCGGTGTGGTCCTCGGGCTGCTGTGGGCGTGGCTCGCCCCTCGGGTGCAGTACGTCTCCAACGGGGAGGCCGTCTTCCTGCGCGACACCGAGAGCGAGGCGCGGATCGGCGCCGACGGCACCTTCTTCCTGCTGGCCCTCGGCTTCGGCGTGCTCAGCGCGGTGGCCGTCTTCCTGTGGCGCCGGCGCGGCGGAGTGCCCCTGGTGATCGGGCTGACCGTCGGAGCCTGCTTCGCCTCCCTCGCCGGCTGGCGGCTCGGTCTGCTGCTCGGGCCGGGCGGGAACCTGCCGGCGGCCGCCGCCGAGGCGGGCAAGGGCGTCCCGTTCGACGCGCCGCTCCAGCTGCTGGCCCACGGGGTCCTGCTGGTGTGGCCGATGACGGCCGTCGCCCTGCACCTGGGCCTGACCGCGCTGTGGTCGCCCCGCGAAACCTCCCCGTCCGCCGAGTGGTACGGGACGTACCCGCCGCCGCACGTCCACGCCGACCCGCCGCAGGACGACCCGCGCGACTGACGCGCCGCTCCGGGCCGTGCCCGCGCCCTAGGACCGGGCGATCGCGGCCACCACCGCGCCCGTGAGGGCCGCCAGGTCCGCCGGGGCCAGCTCGACCTCCAGGCCCCGGCGGCCCGCCGAGACGCAGATGGTCGGGTGCGCGGTGGCCGAGGCGTCCACGACCGTACGCAGCCGCTTGCGCTGCCCCAGCGGGGAGATCCCGCCCCGGACGTAGCCCGTGGTGCGTTCCGCCAGCGCCGGGTCGGCCATCGCGGCGCGCTTGCCGCCCGCGGCCGCGGCCAGGGCCTTCAGGTCCAGCGACCCCGAGACAGGCACCACGGCCACCGTGAGGGTCCCGTCCACGTCCGCGACGAGGGTCTTGAAGACGCGGTCCGGGCCCACGCCCAGGGCCTGGGCGGCCTCCTCGCCGTAGGAGGAGTGGGCCGGGTCGTGCTCGTAGGCGTGGGTGGTGAACTCCACCCCGGCCGCGGTGAGCGCGACGATCGCCGGGGTGCCGGCCGGGCCCGCCGGCTTCTTCTTCGCCATCAGTTCGCCTTCACCGTCGGTTCGCGGTCGTCGTCGGTTCGCAGTCGTCAGTTCGGGTTCGTCGGGGAACGGGTCAGCTCCACCGCCGGGAGCGACGGCAGGTGGCGGATCACGGCCGTCTCCGCGCGGAGCAGCTTCAGCTCCTCCGCCAGCCGCGTCGCGGTGTCCGGGGCCTGGAGCAGGCGCTGCTTCGCGGGGATGTCCAGCACGGCCGCGGCCGCCACGAGGTACGACACCACCGACGGTTCGTCCGGCAGCTCGGGCGCTGAGGTCAGGGACCGCTCCCGGGCGCCCGCCAGCCGCTTCTGGTAGCTGCGGAACGCCCGCAGCACCCCCTCGGACAGCGCGCCCGCGCCGTCGCCCGCGTCCTCGGCGAGTTCCTCCAGCTCCGCGACGAGGAAGGGCCCCGAGGCGTCGACCGACAGCAGCCGGACCCGGGTGGTGCCGGTGGCGAGGACCTCGAAGCTGCCGTCCTCGCGCTCCCGGATCGTCGCCGCGTCGGCGACGCAGCCGACCCGGTGGAAGGCCTGGATCGGGTCCGCGCCGAAGCCCGCCGCCGGGCCCCGCTCGGGCAGGGCCGTCTGGTCGGGCAGGCCGGGCGCGGTCGGGGCGACCTCCCGGCCGTCGCGGATCGCGACGACCGCGAAGCGCCGCGGCTCTTCCTCGCCCGTCTTCAGCAGCTCGCGCATCATGGCGCGATAGCGCTCCTCGAAGATGTTCAGCGGCAGCACGAGGCCCGGGAACAGCACCGAGTTCAGCGGGAAGAGGGGCAGGCGAACGGTGGTCACGAGGCACAGGGTAGTGGCCGGACGGCCAGAGCCGTCACCCCCGCCTCAGCAGCCGCGACGCGCCCGCCGCCACCGTCGTGGCCAGGATCCAGCCCAGGACCACCAGGGCCGCCGCGCCCCACTGCCAGCCGCCGGCCGTCTTCCAGTGGCCCTCCTGGCCGAGATCGACCACGGGCAGCAGCAGATCCAGGGCGTACAGGGCCGCGTTCCAGTGCGGGTGCTCGTCCGCCTTGACCGGCTCCGGGGCGTGGCCGAGGAACATCAGGGTGCCCGCCGCCCACAGCACCGCCATCCACAGCGCGGCCCGGCCCGGCCGGTAGCCGTAGACCACCGTCCAGTCCTGGAGGTGCCCCCAGGCCTGGGCGGCCGGGGGCAGGGTGGTCCGGCGCCGGCGCTGCTTGGCCACCAGCACCTCGCGGGCCTCCGCGTCCTCACCGCCGGCCCGCAGCACGGCCGCCAGCCGCTCGTACGGCTCGGGGGAGTACTCGGGGGTGGCCGCCTCGACCCAGGCGAGGCGGCGGGCCAGGGTGAAGTCGCCGCGGGGAGCCAGCGCCTCGTAGACGAACCCCTCCATCGACAGCCGGCCCGGGCCCGGCCAGCTCGTGTGCCGGTCGACCAGTTTGACCACCTTCGCTCCGGACACCACCACCCTGCCCCGCTCGGGAGCCTCACCGACGAACCGGAACTCCGGGGTCTGGATCCGGCGCAGCGAGACCTCCTGGTCCGGGCCGAGGTCGAAGAGGGCCCCGTAGAAGTCGACCGAGTCGCCGAAGCGGCCGTCGTCCAGCCGCAGACCGCCCCGGCACTCGAAGGCCCGCCCGGGCCCGCCCCGCGCGGGCGTCCGGCTCCAGTCGCCCGTCAGGGGGGCCGGATCGGCGCCGCCCGGGGCGAGGGCGATCGACGTCAGGTACAAGGTCCGCTCGACGGTCAGCGTGGGGGCGTTCAGGGCGCGCCCGCCGCCCGGGTGGGACAGCCGGGCCCCGCGCAGGCTCATCGAGGCCCCGACCTTCGCCCCGCGCAGGCTGACCTCCCCGTACGTCTCCAGCATGTCGGCGTGGAAGTCCTGCGCGACCGAGATCCCGTCGGCCGCGACCGCCCGGCCGCGCGCGTCGCCCCGCAGCACCGCGCGGCTGATCAGCAGGTCCGTGCCGATCTGCGCGTCGGTGAGCCGGATCCCGCGCGCCACCCGGGACGACACCAGGTGCAGGTCGCCCTCGGTGTGCAGCCGGGCCGCCTCCACCCGGGGTATCGCGCAGTTGTGCAGCCGGAGCGTGCCGCAGCGCGTCTCGGACAGCTGGACCTCGTCGTCGAAGCGGCACGAGCGGATCTCCACGTACGGGGCCACCGTGCCGCCGGACAGGTCCAGCCGCCCGGTGATCCGCGCCCCGCGCAGCTTCAGGCAGCCCACCCGGCCCGGCACCGGCACCGGACCGGCCAGCAGCAGCAGGGCCACCACCTCGGCCCGCACGGTCCGCTCGGGACCCCACTCCCGGCCGTCGAACGGTTCGTCGTGATCCGCCGGCGCGGAGCGGAAGTCACAGACGGTCCCGTTCCGGAAGGTCTCCCACATCAGCCGTTCGGCGTCGCTCAGGTCCCCCGGCGGCGCGCCCGTCGTCACCTCGGTCATGGCAGCCCCCCTGCTGTCACGTACGTGTAGGGGAACGCTAAGGGGCGGCTGTGACATCCGGGGTGTGTATCAGCCAGTGATACGGGCGAACGGTCGCGGGAGACGGTCTGAGAGAATTGGGACGTGATCTCTCGTATCGACCTGCGCGGTGACGCCCTCCCCGAGGGCGGCGCCCTGCGCGATCTGCTGCCCCGTGCCGAGTTCGACGTAGAAGCTGCCCTGGAGAAGGTGCGGCCCATCTGCGAGGACGTCCATCATCGTGGCACGGCGGCGTTGATCGAGTACGCGCAGAAGTTCGACGGGGTCGAGCTCGCGCAGGTCCGGGTGCCCGCGGAGGCCGTCAAGGCCGCCCTGGAGCAGCTGGATCCGGCCGTCCGCGCCGCCCTGGAGGAGTCGATCCGGCGCGCCCGGATCGTGCACCGCAACCAGCGCCGCACCGAGCACACCACCCAGGTGGTCCCCGGCGGCACGGTGACCGAGAAGTGGGTTCCGGTCGAGCGCGTGGGCCTGTACGCCCCGGGCGGCCGCTCCGTGTACCCGTCGTCGGTCGTCATGAACGTCGTCCCGGCCCAGGAGGCGGGCGTCGAGTCGATCGCGCTGGCCTCCCCGCCGCAGAAGGAGTTCGGCGGCCTGCCGCACCCCACCATCCTGGCGGCGTGCGCGCTGCTCGGCGTGGACGAGGTGTACGCGGTCGGCGGCGCCCAGGCCGTCGCGATGTTCGCGTACGGAACCACCGGACCGGACGGCTGCCCGCCGGCGAACATGGTGACCGGCCCCGGCAACATCTGGGTCGCCGCCGCCAAGCGCTACTTCACCGGCAGGATCGGCATCGACACCGAGGCCGGCCCCACCGAGATCGCGGTCCTCGCGGACTCCACGGCCGACCCGGTCCACGTCGCCGCCGACCTGATCAGCCAGGCCGAACACGACCCGCTGGCCGCCGCCGTCCTCGTCACGGACTCCGCGGAGCTCGCGGACGCCGTCGAGAAGGAGCTGGAACCCCAGGTCGCGGCCACCAAGCACGTCGAGGACCGGATCAAGCCCGCCCTCGCGGGCAAGCAGTCCGCGATCGTCCTCGTCGACAGCCTGGAGGACGGCCTCAAGGTCGTCGACGCGTACGGCGCCGAGCACCTGGAGATCCAGGCCGCAGACGCCGCCGCCTGGGCCGCCCGCGTGCGCAACGCCGGCGCGATCTTCGTCGGCCCGTGGGCCCCGGTCTCCCTCGGCGACTACTGCGCCGGCTCCAACCACGTGCTGCCCACCGGCGGCTGCGCCTGCCACTCCTCCGGCCTGTCCGTGCAGTCCTTCCTGCGCGGCATCCACATCGTCGACTACACGCGCGACGCCCTCGCCGAGGTCACCCACCACGTGGTGACGCTGGCCGAGGCCGAGGACCTGCCCGCGCACGGCGCCGCCCTGAAGGCGCGCTTCGGATGGAAGGTCCCCCAGCAGTGACCGCGGACATCGGGATCGACGACCTCCCCATCCGGGACGAGCTCCGCGGCAAGACCCCGTACGGCGCCCCCCAGCTCGACGTGCCCGTCCAGCTGAACACCAACGAGAACCCGTACGAGCTCCCCGAGGAACTCGTCGCACGGATCGCCGAACGCGTCGCCGACGCCGCCCGCACCCTCAACCGCTACCCGGACCGGGACGCCGTCGAGCTGCGCACCGAGCTGGCCGCCTACCTCACCCGTACCGGCAAGCACCCGGTGGCGCGGGAGAACGTCTGGGCCGCCAACGGCTCCAACGAGGTCCTCCAGCAGCTGCTCCAGACCTTCGGCGGGCCCGGCCGCACCGCGATCGGCTTCGAGCCCTCGTACTCGATGCACGCCCTGATCGCCCGCGGCACCGGCACCGGCTGGATCTCCGGCCCGCGCCGCGAGGACTTCACGATCGACCTCGAAGCGGCTGAGCGGGCGATCGCCGAACACGCCCCCGACGTCGTCTTCATCACCTCGCCCAACAACCCCACGGGCACCGCGGTCGGGGCGGAGACGGTCCTCGCGCTGTACGAGGCCGCCCAGGCCGCCAAGCCCTCCCTCGTCGTCGTCGACGAGGCCTACGTGGAGTTCAGCCACCGGGACTCGCTGCTGCCCCTCATCGAGGGCCGCCCGAACCTGGTGGTCTCCCGGACCATGTCCAAGGCCTTCGGCGCCGCGGGCCTGCGCCTGGGCTACCTGGCCGCGCACCCCGCCGTCGTCGACGCCGTCCAGCTGGTGCGCCTGCCGTACCACCTGTCGGCCGTCACCCAGGCGACCGCGCTGGCCGCCCTGGAACACACCGACACCCTGCTCGGCTACGTCGAGCAGCTCAAGGCCGAACGGGACCGCCTCGTCACCGAACTGCGGGCCATCGGCTTCGAGGTCACCGAGTCCGACGCGAACTTCATCCAGTTCGGCAGGTTCGACGACTCCCACACCGCCTGGCAGAAGATCCTCGACCGGGGCGTCCTGGTCCGGGACAACGGCGTACCGGGCTGGCTGCGGGTCACCGCCGGCACCCCGGCCGAGAACGACGCGTTCCTGGAAGCGGTTCGCGCACTGAAGAAGGAGCAGCAGGCATGAGCCGCATCGGACGGGTCGAACGCACCACGAAGGAGACCTCGGTCCTCGTCGAGATAAACCTCGACGGCACGGGCAAGGTCGACGTGTCGACCGGCGTGGGCTTCTACGACCACATGCTCGACCAGCTCGGCCGCCACGGCCTCTTCGACCTCACGGTCAAGACCGACGGCGACCTGCACATCGACACCCACCACACCATCGAGGACACCGCCCTCGCGCTCGGCGCCGCCTTCAAGCAGGCCCTCGGCGACAAGGTGGGCATCTACCGCTTCGGCAACTGCACCGTCCCCCTGGACGAGTCCCTCGCCCAGGTGACCGTCGACCTGTCCGGCCGCCCGTACCTCGTGCACACCGAGCCCGAGAACATGGCGCCGATGATCGGCTCGTACGACACGACGATGACCCGGCACATCTTCGAGTCCTTCGTCGCGCAGGCCCAGATCGCCCTGCACATCCACGTCCCGTACGGCCGCAACGCCCACCACATCGTGGAGTGCCAGTTCAAGGCCCTCGCCCGGGCCCTGCGCTACGCCGCCGAGTTCGACCCCCGCGCCGCCGGGATCCTGCCCTCCACGAAGGGCGCCCTCTAGCCGTGAACGGCCTCAACACCATCCTGATCGTCGTCGGCCTCTTCCTGGCCGGCGGCGTCTACTCCTTCCAGAAGCAGAAGATGCCCCTGTCGGTCGTCGTCCTGCTCGCCATCGGCTCCGTGATGTGCCTCGTCGCCGGAGTCCTGCGGATCCGAGGAATCTGGGAATGAGCGCTACCCGTCCCACCAAGAAGGTCGTCGTCTTCGACTACGGCTTCGGCAACGTCCGCTCCGCCGAGCGCGCCCTCGCGCGCGTCGGCGCGGACGTGGAGATCACCCGCGACTACGACAAGGCCATGGACGCCGACGGCCTCCTCGTCCCCGGCGTCGGCGCCTTCTCCGCCTGCATGCAGGGCCTCAAGGACGTCCGCGGCGACTGGATCATCGGCCGCCGGCTCTCCGGCGGCCGGCCCGTCATGGGCATCTGCGTCGGCATGCAGATCCTCTTCGAACGCGGCATCGAGCACGGCGTGGAGACCGAGGGACTCGACGAGTGGCCCGGCACGGTCGGCCCGCTCAAGGCCCCCGTCGTCCCGCACATGGGCTGGAACACCGTCCGGGCCCCGGCGGACAGCCAGGCCTTCGCCGGCCTCGACGCCGACGCCCGCTTCTACTTCGTGCACTCCTACGCGGCGCACGACTGGAGCCTGGAAGTCACCAACCCGGCCATCCGCGCCCCCAAGGTCACCTGGGCCACCCACGGCGAGCCCTTCGTCGCGGCCGTGGAGAACGGGGCACTGTGGGCCACCCAGTTCCACCCCGAGAAGTCCGGCGACACCGGTGCCCAGCTCCTCACCAACTGGATCGAGACCCTGTGATGACCGCACCCCTCCTCGAACTCCTCCCCGCGGTCGACGTCCGCGACGGCCAGGCCGTACGCCTCGTGCACGGCGTCTCCGGCAGCGAGACCTCCTACGGGTCCCCGCTGGAGGCGGCCCTCGCCTGGCAGCGCGCCGGCGCCGAGTGGCTCCACCTCGTCGACCTGGACGCCGCCTTCGGCACCGGTGACAACCGCGCCCTGGTCGCCGAGATCACCGGCGCCATGGACATCAAGGTCGAGCTGTCCGGCGGCATCCGCGACGACGCCTCGCTCGCCGCGGCCCTCGCCACCGGCTGCACCCGCGTCAACCTCGGCACCGCCGCCCTGGAGACCCCCGAGTGGGCCGCCAGGGCCATCGCCGAGCACGGCGACCGCATCGCCGTCGGCCTCGACGTCCGCGGCACCACCCTCAAGGGCCGCGGCTGGACCAGCGAGGGCGGCGACCTCTACGAGACCCTCGCCCGCCTGGACTCCGAAGGCTGCGCCCGCTACGTCGTCACCGACATCGGCAAGGACGGCACCCTCACCGGCCCCAACCTGGAGCTGCTGAAGAACGTCTGCGCCGCCACCGACCGGCCCGTCGTGGCCTCCGGCGGCATCTCCTCCCTGGACGACCTGCGCGCGCTGTCCGAGCTCGTGCCGCTCGGCGTCGAGGGCGCGATCGTCGGCAAGGCCCTGTACGCCAAGGCCTTCACCCTGGAAGAAGCCCTGAAGGTGGTCTCCGCATGAGCAGCTCCCCCGACTCCTCGGCCGCCGTACGGCGCATCTCCTCCGGCGGCGCCTACGAGGACGTCATCGCGTACTCCCGCGCGGTGCAGCTCCCCAACGGGCTCGTCCTCGTCTCCGGCTGCACCGCCGCCGATGCGGGCGGCCCGTACGACCAGAGCGTCGCCGCGTTCGGCGTCGCCTTCAAGGCGCTCGCCCAGGCCGGCCTCGGCCCCGAGGACGTCGTCCGCACCCGCATGTACCTGACGCACGCGCGCGACGTCGAGGAGGTGGGCCGCGCCCACAAGGAGCTCTTCGACGCGGTCCGCCCGGCCGCGACGATGCTCATCGTGTCCGGCTTCGTCGACCCGTCGATGGTCGTCGAGGTGGAGGTGGAGGCGTACAGGGCGCCCGGCACCCCCGCGGGAGGGACCGCATGAGCCTCGCCGTACGCGTGATCCCCTGCCTCGACGTGGACAACGGCCGCGTCGTCAAGGGCGTCAACTTCCAGAACCTGCGCGACGCCGGCGACCCCGTCGAGATGGCCAAGCTCTACGACGCCGAAGGCGCCGACGAGCTGACCTTCCTCGACATCACCGCCTCCTCCGGCAACCGCGAGACCACCTACGACGTGGTGCGCCGCACCGCCGAACAGGTATTCATCCCGCTGACGGTGGGCGGCGGCGTCCGCACCGCCGACGACGTCGACAAGCTGCTGCGCGCCGGAGCGGACAAGGTCGGCGTCAACACCGCCGCCATCGCCCGCCCCGAGCTCATCCAGGAGATCGCCGAGCGCTTCGGCCGCCAGGTGCTCGTCCTGTCCGTCGACGCCCGCCGCACCGCCACCGGCTCCTTCGAGGTCACCACCCACGGCGGCCGCCGGGGCACCGGCATCGACGCCGTCGAATGGGCCCACCGCGCCGCCGAACTCGGCGCCGGGGAGATCCTCCTCAACTCGATGGACGCCGACGGCACCAAGGACGGCTACGACACCGAGATGATCGCCGCCGTCCGCAAGCACGTCAGCGTCCCCGTGATCGCCTCCGGCGGCGCGGGCACCCTCGCGCACTTCCCGCCGGCCATCGGGGCCGGGGCCGACGCGGTGCTCGCCGCCTCGGTGTTCCACTTCGGCGACCTGCGGATCTCCGAGGTCAAGTCGGCGCTGCGCGAGGCCGGACACCCCGTCCGCTGACCCCGCCCGGCCCGCGCGCCGTAAATCACCTGCCGCGTCCCGCCCGCCCCGCCTAGTCTGGTCCAGACCAGTCGAGGGGGGTGCGGTGGGCGCGGCAGCCGTGTTGCGTGACGGGAACGTCCTGCGGTGGCTCGGGGCGTACGCCGCCTCCCTCATCGGGGACGGCATCTACTTCCTCGCCCTCGGGTGGGCCGCCGCGCAGACCGCCGGCCCCGGAGAGGTCGGCCTGGTCATGGCCGCCGGAGCCGTGCCCCGGGCCCTGCTGATGCTGGGCGGCGGCGTGGTCGCCGACCGCTTCGGACCCCGCCTGGTGGTCCTCTCCTCCGACGCCGTGCGGTGCGCGGTGGTCCTGGCCCTCGCGGCGGCCGTCGGCCTCACCTCCCCGGGCCTGTGGGTGCTGGTCCTGGTGGCCCTCGTGTTCGGGCTCGTCGACGCCCTGTTCCTGCCGGCCGTCGGGGCCCTGCCGCCGCGGATCGCCGCGCCCGGCCAGCTCGTACGCGTCCAGGGGCTGCGCAGCCTCGCCGAGCGCGTCGGGCACACCGCCGGGCCGCCGGCCGCGGGACTCGCCATGGGGCTGGGCGGTCCGGGGGCGGCGTTCGGGGTGGCGGCGGGCCTGTTCGGGCTGTCGCTGCTGCTCCTCCTCACGGTACGGATCTCCCCACTGCCGGCGCCGACCGCCGACCCGGGATCCGGCTCCGGCTCCGGTCCGGGTTCCGGGCCCGGGGAGAGCCCCTGGCGGCAGCTGCGCTCGGGGCTCGCCTACATACGCCGCCACGGGCTGATCGGGCCCCTCGTGCTCTCCGGCGCGCTGAGCCACCTCGGCACCTCGGCGCCGCTCACCCTCGGGCTGATCCTGCTCGCCGGGGAACGCGGCTGGGGGCCCGGCGGGGTCGGCTGGATCGTCGGCGCGCTCGGGGCGGGGGCGGCCGCCAGTGCGCTGCTCCTCACCCTGGTACCGCGCTTCCCGCACGCGGGGGCCTGGCAGAACGCCACCCTGATCGTCGGCTCGGCCGGGATCGGGGCCCTGGCACTGGCCCCGACCCTCGCCTCGGCGGTGGCGCTCGCGCTGGTCACGGGGCTGGTGTGCGGGATCTGCGGGGGGCTGGCGGTGGCCCTGATCCAGACCGCGACCGACCCCTCCTACCTGGGCCGGGTCAGCTCGGTCATGGCCTTCACCGCCGTGGGGCTGGCGCCGCTGGCGTACCCCGTCTTCGGGGTCGCGGCCGACCTGTGGGGGATCACCCCGGTGTTCCTCGCCGGCGGCGCGCTGAGCATGGCCGGCGCGGCCATCGGCACCTCCGCCCCAGCGGTCCGCCGCGCCGAACTCTCCCTCACCTGACCCGCCCCCCGGCCCCTCTGCCCACCATGCCCGGTGCGGCTGGACTTGTCCGGGGGCGAGCGGTAGGGGCCGGGGCCGGGGTGGGGTGTCGTCCGGGACTAAAACGTGATTTGTTGGCGCCCTGTGCCGACCGGCAAAGGGGGCCCGGACCAGGCGCCATAAATCATGCCCGTCCCGGACGACACCCCACCCCGGCCCCGGCCCCGACCCCACCCGCAGCCCGCGGCCCGGGGTCGTGACCTCCGACCGGCCAGGTCAGAGGCCCAGGCGGGTAGTCGTCAGGGTCGCCACCGCTTCCTTCGGGCCGTCCAGTTCCACCGCGGCAGCGGCCTGGCGGCCGAAGCAGAACAGCGTCAGCTCCCCCGGTTCCCCGGTGACCGTCACCACCGGGGTGCCCTTGTGGGCGACCGTGGTCTGGCCGTTCGGCCGCCGCAGGACGAGGCCCACCGGCGAGCGGCGCCCCGTGAGGCGGGCCAGCCGGTCCAGGCGGGACCACAGGACGTCCGAGAACACCGGGTCCAGCTCCCGCGGCGACCAGTCCGGCTGGGCCCGCCGCACGTCCTCGGCGTGGACGTAGAACTCCACCGCGTTCGCCGCCTCGTCGATCTGCTTCAGCGCGTACAGCGACATCTTCGGCGGCCCGGTCCGGATCAGCTGAAGCAGCTCCTCGTACGGCTTGGCGGTGTACTCCTCCATGGCCTTGTCCAGCCGCGCCTTGAGCACGTTCAGCAGCAGACCCCCCGCCGCGTCCGGCCGCCGCTCCCGCACCACCACGTGCGCGGCCAGTTCCCGCGCCCGCCAGCCCTCGCACAGCGTCGGCGCCTCCGGGCCCGCCGCTTCCAACAGGTCGGCCAGCAGCAGTCGTTCACGCTTCGCATGGGTAGACATGGCGGCAAGCCTACGGCCGGAAGCAGCCCCCCGCCCGCCCATCACGTGGACAGTGATCCATCCCGGCCCCGGTGACCCGGCACAATGTCCCACATGAGTACGTCCTCCCTCGACCCCGCCATCGCCGCGCGCCTCAAGCGCTCCGCGGACGGCCTGGTACCGGCCATCGCCCAGCAGTACGACACCGGTGAGGTGCTCATGCTCGGCTGGATGGACGACGAGGCCCTGCACCGCACCCTGACCACGGGCCGCTGCACCTACTGGTCCCGCAGCCGCGGCGAGTACTGGGTCAAGGGGGATACTTCCGGCCACTTCCAGCACGTGAAGTCCGTCGCCCTGGACTGCGACGCGGACACCGTGCTCGTCAAGGTCGACCAGGTAGGGGCCGCCTGCCACACCGGCGCCCGCACGTGCTTCGACGCCGATGTCCTGCTCGCCGACGCCGAATAGGTAGGTTCCCACGCCATGGATCTCGAGACGTTCCGCAAACTCGCGGTGGACCGCCGCGTCATCCCCGTCAGCCGCAAGCTGCTCGCCGACGGGGACACCCCGGTGGGGCTCTACCGCAAGCTGGCCGGGGAGCGCCCCGGGACGTTCCTGCTGGAGTCCGCCGAGAACGGCCGCTCCTGGTCCCGGTACTCCTTCATCGGCGTGCGCAGCGACTCCACCCTGACCGTCCGGGACGGGCAGGCGCACTGGATCGGCACCCCGCCCGTCGGCGTCCCCACGGACGGCGACCCCCTCGACGCGCTGCGCGCCACCGTCGAGGCCCTGCACACCCCCCGCGACCTCGCGGGCGGCACGCCCCCCTTCACGGGAGGGATGGTCGGCTACCTCGGCTACGACATCGTGCGCCGCCTGGAGCGCATCGGGGAGCACACCCGCGACGACCTGGAGCTGCCCGAGCTCACCATGCTGCTGACCTCCGACCTGGCGGTCCTGGACCACTGGGACGGGACGGTCCAGCTGATCGCCAACGCGATCAACCACAACGACCTGGACACGGGCGTGGACGAGGCGTACGCGGACGCCGTGGCCCGCCTCGACGCCATGGAGGCGGACCTCGCGCGGCCCGCCCCGTACGTCCCGACCCCACTGCCGGCCTCCGAGCTGCCCGAGTTCTCCGCCCTGTGGGGCGGCGAGCAGTACCAGGCGGCCGTCGAGGACGTCAAGGAGCGGATCCGGGCCGGCGAGGCCTTCCAGGTGGTGCCCTCGCAGCGGTTCGAGACCCCCTGCGAGGCGTCCGCGCTGGACGTGTACCGGGTGCTGCGGGCCACGAACCCGTCGCCGTACATGTACCTCTTCCGCTTCGAGAACGGCTTCGACGTGGTCGGCTCCAGCCCCGAGGCGCTGGTCAAGGTCGAGGACGGGCGGGCGATGGTCCACCCGATCGCCGGCACCCGCCACCGCGGCGCGACCCCGCAGGAGGACAACGACCTCGCCGAGGAGCTGCTGGCCGACCCCAAGGAGCGCGCCGAGCACCTGATGCTCGTCGACCTGGGGCGCAACGACCTGGGCCGGGTCTGCGAGCCGGGCTCCGTCGAGGTCGTCGACTTCATGAGCATCGAGCGGTACTCGCACGTCATGCACATCGTGTCCACGGTCACCGGGCGGGTCGCCGAGGGCCGGACGGCCTTCGACGTGCTCACCGCCTGCTTCCCGGCCGGCACCCTCTCGGGCGCGCCCAAGCCGCGCGCGATGCAGATCATCGAGGAGCTGGAGCCCTCCCGCCGCGGCCTGTACGGCGGCTGCGTCGGCTACCTGGACTTCGCCGGGGACTCCGACACGGCTATCGCCATCCGTACCGCGCTGCTGCGCGACGGGACGGCGTACGTGCAGGCCGGCGCGGGTGTCGTCGCGGATTCGGTGCCCGAGCTGGAGGACAACGAGTGCCGCAACAAGGCGGCGGCCGTGCTCCGCGCGGTGGGAGCGGCGAACCGCCTCCACCGGGCCTGAGGCCGTAGGGGATAGTGGGGTATGTGAGTGCCGTACCCCACCCCCGGAACGAAGCCGAGGCCCCCGAGAGCTCCGCAGGCCGCCGCAGTGTGGCTGTCGCCCTGCTGCTCGGCGCGCTCGGTGCCACCGTCGTCCTGCTCGCCTCCGGCCGCGTCTGGGCGCGGGGCAGTGCCGCCGTCGGCGGTGGCCTGCTCCCGCTGAGCGCGGACGGCCGGGCCGTGACCGGCCTGCCGGCGGCGCTGGCCATCGTCGGCCTCGCGGCCCTGGTCGCGGTGTTCGCCGTGCGCGGCCGGAGCCGGCTGCTGGTGTCCGGGCTGCTCGCGCTGAGCGGCCTCGGCGCCGCCCTGTCCGCGCTGGCCGCCGCCGACGACCGCCGCACGCTGGACGACCGGGCCGCCACCGCGACGGCGGACACGGCCGCGCGGGTGGCGGAGGTGACCCATACGGCGTGGCCGTACATCACGGCCGGCGGAGCGGTGCTGATCCTCCTCGCGGGGCTGCTCGCGCTGCGCTTCGGCCGGAGCTGGCCCGCCATGGGGGGCCGCTACGAGCGGGACGGCAGCCCGCGCACGCGCAAACCGGCGGTGGTGGACCCGGACCGGCCGGAGGACTTGTGGAAGGCTCTGGACCGCGGCGAGGACCCGACCCGCTGAAGGATCACCTCGTCCCGTGCGGGACAATGACAGCGAGCGTGCGGCACAGCACGTGAGACAGAGCAACGAGGAGCAACTCATGGCGGGCACGAGCCACGGACACACCCCGGCCGCCTGGACCGGTGTCATCATCGCCTTCATCGGTTTCTGCGTCTCCGGCGCCTTCATGGTGCTGGCGAACCCGCTCGGGTTCTGGGCGGGCCTCGTCGTCGTCGCGCTCGGCGGCGTCGTCGGTCTCGCGATGCGGGCCGCGGGCATGGGCGCGCCGAAGGCCACCCACCGCGACCTCGCCGAGGTCATCGCCGCGAACCGGGTTCCCGCCAAGGTCTGAGCGCGGACCGTGGTCCGGCAGGGCCCGCAGATGCGGAAGGCGCGGCCCGTCGGGCTGCGCCTTTTGTCATGAGCGGAGAGAATCTGCGGGTGGACGCCCCTCGCACCCCCTCCGCTCCGCCGCCCCCGGTGCCCGCGGCGCCCCGGCCGCCGGCTGGGCCCGTACCGGCCTGCCGGGCCCGGCGGCTGGCCGTGCCCGTGCTCGCCGTGGCCGGGGCCGCGGCCGCCTTCGCGTACGTGGGCGCCGTGGATCCCAACGAGCCCGGGCACTATCCGGTCTGCCCGCTGTTCCGCCTGACCGGTGTCCTGTGTCCCGGCTGTGGCGGCCTGCGCAGTGCGCACGCCTTCGCCCACGGCGACCTGGTGACCGCCCTCGGGGCGAACGCCCTCGCGGTGGCCGGCTACCTCGTCTTCGCCGCTTTCGCGGCCCTGTGGCTCGTCCGGGCCTTCCGGGGCCGGCCGGCGCCCCGGCTCGCGCTGGGTCCGGTCGCCTGGTGGACGGTCGCCGCGCTGACGACGGCTTTCGCCGTTGTCCGGAATTTCCCGTTCGGCTCCGCTCTGGCGCCCTGAACCCGGGCGGGGCCTAGGCGTGGCCTAGGGGAAGGCCATATTCCGACTGTCCAGTCAATGGGAAACGTCGAAGTCCGTGCGGAGGCCGCGGCGACCTGCGGATACCATTTGAGTGTCGACCTTGCAGTGATACCTGTTCCGCAAGGCGGCCGACCGTCATCAACCCGGAAGGGGGCCGCTCGCGTGAGTGTGCTCGACGAGATCATCGAAGGGGTCCGCGAAGACCTTGCCGAACGGCAGGCCCGCGTGAGCCTCGACGAGCTCAAGGAGCGTGCCGCCAAGGCGCCCCAGGCCAAGGACGGTGTCGCCGCGCTGCGTGGCGACAGCGTCAAGGTGATCTGCGAGGTCAAGCGGTCCAGCCCGTCCAAGGGCGCGCTGGCCGCGATCGCAGATCCGGCCGGGCTCGCCGCCGACTACGAGGCGGGCGGTGCGGCGGTCATCTCCGTCCTCACCGAGCAGCGTCGTTTCGGCGGTTCGCTGGCCGACCTGGAGGCCGTCCGCGCCCGCGTGGACATCCCGATCCTGCGCAAGGACTTCATCGTCACGGCCTACCAGCTGTGGGAGGCCCGCGCCTACGGCGCCGACCTCGCGCTGCTGATCGTCGCGGCCCTGGAGCAGGAGGCCCTGGTCTCCCTCATCGAGCGGGCCGAATCCATCGGCCTGACCCCGCTCGTCGAGGTCCACGACGAGGACGAGGTCGAACGCGCGGTGGCCGCGGGCGCCAAGATCATCGGCGTCAACGCGCGCAACCTGAAGGACCTCAAGGTCGACCGCTCCACCTTCGAGCGCGTCGCCCCGGAGATCCCCGACCACATCGTGAAGATCGCCGAGTCCGGCATCCGCGGACCGCACGACCTGATCGCCTACGCCAACGAGGGTGCGGACGCCGTGCTCGTCGGCGAATCCCTGGTCACCGGCCGCGACCCGAAGGCGGCCGTGGCCGACCTCGTCGCCGCCGGCGCCCACCCCGCCCTGCGCCACGGCCGGAGCTGACCCCTCCGTGGCCGCCCCCCGCTCCTGCGTCCGCACCCGGCCCGGCAACGGCCCGGCCGGTGTGCCGACGACGCACGCGCCCCTGGCGCGCGGCTGCCGCCCCCGCGGCTGCCGCGCCCCGGCCCGGCGCGTGCACGGCCGGCGGGTGCGCTACGTGATCGGCTCCGAGCCCGGTCAGGTCAACGGCATGCGATGGCGCGGCTGAACCGCGCCCTGACGACGGCCGTTCCCGGCCCGGTACCCCCCGAGGGGTGACCGGCCGGCGGCCGCGTACGGTCCCTCGCCCGCAGCCCCAGGCTCCCGGCGCGGACCGGCCCGTCCGTACGCCCAGAGCCCCCGGCGGGGCGCACGGGCCGTGGACCGGGGGCGCAATACGGTGCTCGCCAGCCAGCCGTCGGTACCGCTTCCGCATCACGTAGGAGTAGTGGCCATGCCCACCAGCTCGTTCTTCATCCCGGACCCCGAGGGTCACGTCCCCAACGCCGAGGGCTACTTCGGCGACTTCGGCGGCAAGTTCATCCCGGAGGCCCTCGTCGCCGCCGTGGACGAGGTCGCCGTCGAGTACGAGAAGGCCAAGAACGACCCGGCCTTCGCGGCCGAGCTCGACGAGCTCATGGTCAACTACACGGGCCGGCCCAGCTCCCTCACCGAGGTGCCCCGCTTCGCCGGGCACGCGGGCGGCGCGCGGATCTTCCTCAAGCGCGAGGACCTGAACCACACCGGCTCGCACAAGATCAACAACGTGCTGGGCCAGGCGCTGCTCACCAAGCGCATGGGCAAGACCCGCGTCATCGCCGAGACCGGAGCCGGCCAGCACGGCGTGGCCACCGCCACCGCCTGCGCCCTCTTCGGCCTCGACTGCACCATCTACATGGGCGAGATCGACACCCAGCGCCAGGCCCTCAACGTGGCCCGCATGCGGATGCTCGGCGCCGAGGTCATCGCCGTGAAGTCCGGCTCCCGGACCCTCAAGGACGCCATCAACGAGGCGTTCCGCGACTGGGTCGCCAACGTGGACGAGACCCACTACCTCTTCGGCACCGTCGCCGGCCCGCACCCCTTCCCCGCGATGGTCCGCGACTTCCACCGCGTCATCGGCGTCGAGGCCCGCCGCCAGATCCTGGAGCGCACCGGCCGGCTCCCCGACGCCGTCGCGGCCTGCGTCGGCGGCGGCTCCAACGCCATCGGCCTCTTCCACGCCTTCATCCCGGACGCCGGCGTCCGCCTGGTCGGCTTCGAGCCCGCCGGACACGGCGTGGAGTCGGGCGAGCACGCCGCCACGCTGACCGCGGGCGAGCCCGGCATCCTGCACGGCTCCCGCTCCTACGTCCTCCAGGACGAGGAGGGCCAGATCACCGAGCCCTACTCGATCTCCGCCGGTCTGGACTACCCGGGCATCGGCCCCGAGCACTCCTACCTCAAGGACACCGGCCGCGGCGAGTACCGCGCCGTCACCGACGACGCCGCCATGCAGGCCCTACGCCTGCTCTCCCGCACCGAGGGCATCATCCCGGCCATCGAGTCGGCGCACGCCCTCGCCGGCGCCCTCGACCTGGGCAAGGAGCTGGGCGAGGACGGCCTGATCGTGGTCAACCTGTCCGGCCGCGGCGACAAGGACATGGACACGGCGGCCCGCTACTTCGGGCTGTACGACGGCGAAGGCACCGAGGGGGAGTCGAAGTGAGCAACGGCAACATCGAACTGCTGAGCAGCACCCTCGCGAAGGCCAAGTCCGAGGACCGGGCGGCCCTCGTCGCCTACCTCCCGGCCGGCTTCCCGACCGTCGACGGCGCCATCGAGGCCGTCAAGGCCGTCATCGAGGGCGGCGCCGACGTCGTCGAGATCGGCCTGCCGCACAGCGACCCGGTCCTGGACGGCGCGATCATCCAGACCGCCGACGACATCGCCCTGCGCGGCGGCGTGAAGATCGCCGACGTCATGCGCACCGTCCGCGAGGCCTTCGAGGCGACCGGGGTCCCGATCCTGGTCATGACGTACTGGAACCCCATCGACCGCTACGGCGTCGAGCGGTTCACCGCCGAGCTCGCGGCGGCCGGCGGCGCGGGCTGCATCCTGCCCGACCTGCCGGTCCAGGAGTCCGCGCTGTGGCGCGAGCACGCCCAGAAGCACGGTCTGGCGACCGTCTTCGTCGTGGCCCCCAGCAGCCAGGACGCGCGGCTGGCCACCATCACCGCGGCCGGTTCCGGCTTCGTCTACGCCGCCTCCCTCATGGGCGTCACCGGCACCCGCGAGTCGGTCGGCAACGAGGCCCAGGAGCTGGTGCGCCGCACCCGCGCCACGACCGAGCTCCCCGTCTGCGTCGGCCTGGGCGTCTCGAACGCCGTACAGGCCAAGCAGGTCGCGGGCTTCGCCGACGGGGTCATCGTCGGCTCGGCCTTCGTGAAGCTGCTGCTGGACGCCCCGGACCTGCCGTCCGGCCTGACCGCCGTGCGGGCCCTGGCGGGCGAACTTGCGGAAGGCGTACGCAGGTCCTGACGCCGGGCGGGCCCCATCGGGGGTTCTGTAGCCCGATCGGGTGGAAGTGGGAGCGGGGAGGCACGCGAGTGCCTCCCCGCTTCGTTTGGCCGAACGTGAGCGAGAAGAACGACGGTGCGAACCGCGATGCGACGAAACGATCGGCCCGGGAGCGACTCCAAGTGGAGCGCGAGCGGCAGAAGACCCGGGACAAGCGCCGGCGGACCCTCGTCGTGTCGGCGGCGGTGGTCGGCGTACTCGGCCTGGCGGCCGTCGTCGGCCTGATCGCCGCCAATGCCGGATCCGGCGACAAGTCCGCGAAGGCCGGCCCGGTGGTCGCGCCGTCGGGGGCCACCGGCAAGGACGCGCTCGCCATCCAGACGGGCAAGGGCGAGGCCCCCTCGCAGCTGACCGTCTGGGAGGACTTCCGCTGCCCCGCCTGCAAGTCCTTCGAGACCAACTACAAGGACACCATCCACGAGCTCGAAGCCAAGGGGCTCCTCAAGACCGACTACCACATCGTCACCCTCATCGACGGAAACATGGGCGGCAGCGGTTCGCTGAAGGCCGCGAACGCCGCGGCCTGCGCGCAGGACGCCGGCAAGTTCGCCGAGTACCACGACGTCCTCTTCGCGAACCAGCCCGAGGAGGTCGACGACGCCTACGGCAAGAACGCCAAGCTGCTGGAGCTGGCCGGGAAGGTCGACGGGCTCGACACCCCCGCCTTCCGCAGCTGCGTGGAGGACGGCACGCACAACAGCTGGGTCGGGAAGTCACAGGAGGCCTTCCGGGCCGGGAACTTCCGGGGCACCCCCACCGTGCTGCTCGACGGCAAGGACATCTTCGCCGACCAGGCCGACCCGCTGACCCCGCAGAAGCTCAGGGCGAAGGTCGAGGCGGCGGCGAAGGCCCCCGGCGGCGCGTCCGGGGCCCCGAAGACCTCCGGCAAGGGTTCCCCCTCGGCCTCCGCGTCCCCGTCGGGCTCCGGGAAGACGTCCCCCGCGACCGGGGCGAAGGCGGTGGACGGGGGCACCGCGCGGGACTGAGCGGAGACGGGCCGCGGAGAGGGGCCGCGGCGGGTGACCGCGGGAGGGAAGGCGGCCCGGAGCGGGTGCGGGCCGTGTGTGGTTTTGATGTCAGCTTGCCGGGCGGGTTGCGGTCGGTACCGCCCGGCAGGGTAGCGTCAGGTCTGCCATGACCCTTGCCTATATCCCCAGTCCGTCGACCGGCGTGATCCATCTCGGACCGATCCCGCTCCGCGGCTACGCGTTCTGCATCATCATCGGCGTCTTCGTCGCCGTCTGGCTCGGCAACAAGCGCTGGATCGCGCGCGGCGGAAAGCCGGGCACGGTCGCGGACATCGCCGTGTGGGCGGTGCCCTTCGGCCTTGTCGGCGGTCGCCTCTACCACGTGATCACCGACTACCAGCTGTACTTCGGCGCCGGCCGCAACTGGGTCGACGCCTTCAAGATCTGGGAGGGCGGCCTCGGCATCTGGGGCGCGATCGCGCTCGGTGCGGTCGGTGCCTGGATCGGCTGCCGGCTGCGCGGCATCCCGCTGCCGGCCTGGGCCGACGCCCTGGCCCCCGGCATCGCCCTGGCCCAGGCCTTCGGCCGCTGGGGCAACTGGTTCAACCAGGAGCTGTACGGCCGGGCCACCGACCTGCCGTGGGCGGTGAAGATCACCGAGGGCCCGAACCGGGAGGCCGGAACCTACCACCCGACCTTCCTGTACGAGTCGCTGTGGTGCGTCGGCGTCGCCCTTCTGGTGATCTGGGCCGACCGGCGCTTCAAGCTCGGCCACGGGCGCGCCTTCGCCCTGTACGTCGCCTCGTACTGCGCGGGCCGCGCCTGGATCGAGTACATGCGCGTCGACGAGGCCCACCACATCCTGGGCCTGCGCCTGAACGTGTGGACCGCGATCGTGGTCTTCGTCCTGGCCGTGACCTACTTCGTCCTGTCGGCGAGGCTGCGGCCCGGCCGCGAGGAGGTCGTGGAGCCCCAGGTGGCCGCGGGCGACACCCCGGCCGAGGGCGGGAAGGACGCGCCGAAGGCCGCCGTGGCCGGTGCCAAGGCCGTCAAGGACGCACCGCGCAAGCCGGCCGAGCCCGCCAAGCCGGGCGCCAAGCCGGGCACGCCGGGTGCCGAGGCCCCGAAGCCCGCGGGCGGCGTCAAGACCGACCTCGCCAAGACCGACCTCGCCAAGACCGACCTCGCCAAGACCGACCTCGCCAAGACCGACCTCGCCAAGGGCGGCGAGGACGAGGCCGCGGGGGCGGGCAAGAGCTGAACCGGATTCCCCGGGGGTCTTCGCCGGGGATTTCGCCAGGGGTTTCCTCCGGAAGGGGGCGTCGCGGGTCGCGGCGCCCCCTTCCGGCTACCCGGACCGCCGCGACAGGGTCAGCGTCCGGTGCGCCGCCGCCACCACCGCCGGGTCCACGAACCGGCCGTCGGGCAGCGCCAGCGCCCCCGGCATCGCCCGGGCCGCCGACACGATCTCCTCGGCGGCGGTGACCTCCTCGGGCCCCGGCAGGTAGGACCGCTCGATGACCGGGAGCTGGCGCGGATGGATCGCCGCCCGGCCCAGGAAACCCAGCGACCGGCCGCGCACGCAGGACGCGGCCAGCGCCTCCAGGTCCCGGATGTCGGGGAACACCGACTGGGCCGGCGGCGCGAGCCCGGCCGCGCGGGCGGCGACCACCACCCGGGACCGTGGCCAGTCCAGCCCCGCCTCCGCGCTCACCCCCAGGTCGGCCCGCAGGTCCGCCTCACCGAGGGTCAGCCCGTGCAGCGACGGGTGGGCGCGGGCGATCTCGTACGCCCTCTCCACGCCCAGCGCCGACTCCAGCAGCGCGTACAGGGCCACCCCGCCCGTGCGGTCGGCGACGCGGGTGATCTGCTCCGGGGCGTCGATCTTGGGCAGGCGCAGCCCGGCGAGCCCGTGCAGCCGGGCCAGCGCCGTCATGTCGGCGCCCGCCCAGGGCGAGCCCAGCGCGTTGACGCGGACGTGGACGGGCACCGGCGGCCGCTCGGTGAGCAGCTCGGCGGTGGCGGCGCGCGCGTACTCCTTGCGGGAGACCGACACCGAGTCCTCCAGGTCCACGATGACGGCGTCGGCCCCGCAGCGCAGCGCCTTCGCGACCACCTCCGGGCGGTCGCCCGGTGCGTAGAGCCAGGTCAGGATCACAGTGCCCCCTCGGTGCGCAGTGCGGCGATCTCGTCCCCGGTCAGGCCGAGTCCGGTGAGGACCTCGTCGGTGTCCGCTCCGTGCGGGCGGCCCGCCCAGCGGATCCCGCCGGGGGTCCCGGAGAGCCGGAAGAGGACGTTCTGCATGCGGATCGGACCGAGTTCGGGATCCTCGACCTCGGTGACCGTGTCGAGGGCCGCGAACTGCGGATCGTCCATGACGTCCCGTACGTCGTAGACCCGGGCGACGGCCGCTTCGGCGTCCTCGAAGGCCGCGACCGCCTCGTCCGCCTTGTGCCGGGCGATCCAGCCGCCGACCGCGTCGTCCAGTACGTCCGCGTGCGCGGCGCGGCCGGAGCCGGTCGCGAACCAGGGCTCGCCGGCCAGCTCGGGCCGCCCGACCAGCCGTACGACGCGCTCGGCGACCGACTGGGCGGACGCGGACACCGCCAGCCAGCGGCCGTCCGCGCTGCGGTAGGTGTTGCGGGGGGCGTTGTTCGTGGACCGGTTGCCGGTGCGCGGCTGGACGTAGCCGAGCTGGTCGTACCAGAGCGGGTGCGGGCCGAGGACGGCCAGCATCGGCTCGATGATGGCCAGGTCCACGACCTGCCCGTGCCCGGTGCGGTCGCGGCCGGCGAGGGCCGTCATCACCGCGTACGCGGTGGTCAGCGCGGCGATGGAGTCCGCGAGCCCGAAGGGCGGCAGCGTCGGCGGGCCGTCCGGCTCCCCGGTGATCGCCGCGAAGCCGCTCATGGCCTCGGCCAGGGTCCCGAACCCGGGACGGTGGGCGTACGGGCCGTGCTGGCCGAAGGCCGTGACACGGGCCAGGACCAGGCGCGGGTTGGCGGCCGACAGCTCCGGCCAGCCCAGCCCCCACTTCTCCAGGGTGCCGGGGCGGAAGTTCTCGATGACGACGTCGGCGGTGGCGGCGAGCCGCAGCAGGGTGTCCCGGCCGCCGGACGTGGACAGGTCGAGGGTCATCGTCCGCTTGTTCCGGCCCAGCAGCTTCCACCACAGGCCGATCCCGTCCTTGGCGGGACCGTGGCCGCGGGACGGGTCGGGGCGGCCGGGGTGCTCCACCTTGACCACCTCGGCACCGAAGTCGCCGAGCAGGGTGGCGGCCAGCGGCCCGGCGAAGAGGGTGGCCAGGTCGAGGACGCGGAGCCCGGCGAGGGGACCGGGACCGGAGCCGGGCCGGGCGGCCGCGAGGGGGGCGGTCATCAGCGGATGCCCTGTCCGGCGGCGAACGCCACGAGGTCGGCACGGGAGGGCATCGAGTCCTGGGCGCCGGGCCGCTGCACGGACAGCGCGGCGCCGCACGCGGCCCAGGCGAGGGCCTCCGGCATCGGACGGCCTTCGCCCAGGGCCACCGCGAGCGCGCCGACGAACGTGTCCCCGGCGGCGGTGGTGTCCACGGCCCGCACCCGGGGCGCGGCCACCGTCAGCGGCTCCCGCCCCCGGGCCGCGTACAGGGCCCCGGCCGCGCCCAGCGTGACCACCACCTCCGGCACCTCGCGCAGCAGCGCCTCGGCGGCCCCGAGGGGATCGGTGAAACCGGTGAGGGTGGCGGCCTCGTGCTCGTTGGGCACCAGGACGTCGACCAGTTCCAGCAGGTCGCGGGGCAGCGGGCGGGCGGGGGCCGGGGTGAGGACCGTACGGACCCCGTGGGCGCGGGCGGCCCGGGCGCCCGCGGCCACGGCCTCCAGCGGGAGTTCGAGCTGGAGGAGCAGGGAGTCGGCGGAACCGATCCGCGCCTCGTCGCCCGCCTCCAGGCCGGTGACGAGGGCGTTGGCGGCCGGGATGACGATGATGCTGTTCGCGCCCTCGTCGTCGACGGTGATGTGGGCGGTGCCGCTGGCGCCCTCGACGGTGCGCAGGGCGGTCGTGTCGACGCCGGAGGCGGAGAGCGCGGCGCGCAGCCGCACCCCGAACGCGTCGGCCCCGACCGCGCCGATCATCACCACCTCCCCGCCGAGGAGGGCGGCGGCGACCGCCTGGTTGGCGCCCTTTCCGCCGGGGACGGTGCGGAACTCGCGGCCGGTCACGGTCTCCCCGAGGCGGGGGGCCTTGGGCACGTAGGCGACGAGGTCCATGTTCGTACTGCCGAGCACGGCGATGGCCGTCATGAGCGGGCTGCCTCCTGGGCGGTGAGGTGGGCGAGGGTGTCGAAGCCGATGCCGTCGAAGCCGGGGACGGTCGTGGCGAGCCGGTTCTTCAGCGGGGCGGTCCACCGGTCCGGGATCCGGTCGGGGGACCCCGCCAGGATCCCGGCGATCGAACCGGCTGTGGCGCCGTTGGAGTCGGTGTCCCAGCCGCCGGACACCGCCCGGCACACGGAGTGGGTGAAGTCGCCGTCCGCGTGGGTGAGGGCGGCCGCGAGCAGCGCGGTGTTCGGCAGGGCGTGTACCCAGTGGTAGTGGCCGTAACAGGTGTGGAGCCGGTCCACGACCCGGTCGAAGTCCGCCTCGTCGCGGGCGGTACGGATCCCGAAGCGCACGGCCGCGGCGAGCCGCGAGCGGGGCGGTACGACGGCCAGCCCGGCCCGGAGCGCCCCGTGGACGTCGGCCCGGCCGCCGGCGGCCTCGGCGATCGCGGCGGCCACGAACAGGGCGGCGTAGACACCGTTGGCGGTGTGGGTGAGCACGGCGTCACGGTGGGCCTGCGCGGCGGCGGCGGCCGGGTCGCCGGGGTTGGTCCAGCCGTGGACGTCGGCACGGATGAGGGCGCCGATCCACTCGCGGAACGGGTTGTGGTGGCGGGCCGTGAGCGGGGGTTCGAGGCCCTGGAGGAGGTTGCGGTAGGCGATCCGCTCGGCGGTGAAGGTCCGGCCCGCCGGGAGTTCGTCGAGCCAGAGCCGGCCGACGTCGGCGGTGGTGAAGCCCTTGCCGTGCCGTTGGAGCAGCAGCAGGCCGAGCAGGGGGTAGTTGAGGTCGTCGTCCTCGGGCGCGCCGTCGATGTTCTCGGCGAGGGAGGTGGCGGCGGAGCGGCGGTTCCACGGGTGGGCGGCGAGGAGCTCCGCCGGGACGCCGCGGGCGGTGAACCAGTCGTCCAGCGGCCAGTTGCCGGTGGCACGGGCCAGGGCCCGGATCCCGTCGAGCGGCAGCTTCTCGACGGGCTTCCCGAGCACGCAGCCGACGGCGCGGCCGACCCACGCCGCCTCCAGCCTGCGCCGCAGCCCGCCCTCCACGCCGCGGCCGCCCGGGCCGGCCCCGGGCCCGGGGCCGGGCGTGCGGTTCGTGTCGGCGGGCCCGGGTGGTGGGGGCGCCCCGACCGGGCCCGGGGCGGGTGCGGGGCGGTGGGCGGCGGGCGAGCCGCCGGGGAAGGCCGCGCGTCCGGGCGGGGTGGCGGCCGGGGACGTGGCCGGGGGCCAGGTGGCTTGGATGGCGGGCCAGGTGTCGGGTTCGTCGTGGGGGGCGGGGAGGGGGAGGGCGTCGAGGTCCGTCAGGAGGCGGGCGGCGAGGGCGCGCAGTTCCGGCGGGGCCGGGGCGGGGGAGGCCCCGGCGCGGGCGGGGGCCGGGCGGCCGCCCGCCGCGAGCCAGGCGCGCAGGACGGGGCCGGGATCGCGGCCGTCCTCCGCGGCCTGGCGGAGCTCGTGCCCGAGGAGGTCCTCCGGCTGGGCCCAGGTGAGCCGTACCAGGTGGGCGGGGGCCGGCCCGTCCGGCGGACCCGCCGGCGCACCGGGGGCGGGCCGGGTGCCGGCCGGCGGCGCCGGATCCCCGGCGGGGGATCCCGTCACCGGGGGGACGCCATCGCCGTGAAGGCGCTCTCGTGGGCGCGGCGCCGGTCACGGTCCCGCGCGAACACCTCCCGCGCCACGGTGGCCAGTTCCGCGGCCGGGGCGTGCAGGTCCAGGCGGCTGGCCTCGGCGACCTGCTTCGCCCAGCCGGCCGGCACCGCGCCCTCCCCGCCCAGCGCGCCGGCGATCGCCCCGGCCATCGTCGCGGTCGAGTCGCAGTCCCGGCCGTAGTTGACCGCGCCGAGCACGGAGGTCTCGTAGGAGCCGTTCCCGATCAGCAGCATGCCGAGGGCGACCGGGAGTTCCTCGATCGAGTGCAGGCGGGACGGGCGGCGGGCGCCGAGGGAGGGGTTGCGGTAGTCCGGGCCGACCGAGTCGTACGGGGCCACCGCCGCGCGCAGCGGGACGAGGGACGACTCGAAGTCCCGGTGCCGCGAGGCGACTTCGCAGACGGCGGCGATCGCGGACCGGGTGCCGTCCTTGGCCAGGGACAGGGCCGTCTCCACGACCGAGGCCGCCGTCGCGCCCGGGGTGCAGGCGGCCGCGACGGCCGCCGCGAAGACGCCCGCGGCCTCCCGTCCGTACGAGGACTGGTGCGCGCCGGTGACGTCCAGTGCCTCCGCGTACGCGGCCGCCGGGTTGCCCGCGTTGACCAGCCCGACCGGCGCCGTGTACATCGCGGCGCCGCAGTTGACGATGTTGCCGGTGCCGGCTTCGCGCGGGTCGGCGTGGGCGTAGTGGATCCGGGTCACGATCCACTTCTCGGCGAGGAAGACCCGCTGGAGGGGGAGGGCCTCGGCTTCGAGTTCGGGGATCCAGCGGGGGGTGGACATGAGGTCGGGGACGAGGTGCTCGGCGATCGCGTAGGCGTCGAGGTGGTCGCGCACGGCCGCGTAGACCCGTACCAGCGCGTGCGTCATGAGGGTGTCGTCCGTGACGTGTCCGTCGCCCTTGTGGTACGGCGCGATGGGCCGGGCGGTGCGCCAGTCCTCGTACCAGGGGCCGACGATGCCGTGCACGCGGCCGCCGTGCCGTTCGGCGATCTGCTCCGGGGACCAGCCCTCCACGGGGCCGCCGAGCGCGTCTCCCACGGCGGCCCCGACCAGGCAGCCGGCCACCCGGTCGTCGAGCGTGAGGGGGGTGTGGGTCATGTCCGAATCATCCCTTGGGTGAGGTGAGTTCCGTGCGGGTGAGGAGCGCGGCGAGTTCGACGAGGTCCGTTCCGGCGAGCCGGGGCAGGGCGCAGCCGGACAGGACGCGGCAGGCCTCGCGCCAGGACGGGGGGAGGGAGTCCCCGCCTCCGAGGGCTCCGGTGAGGGCGCCCGCGAGGGCGGGGGCGGAGTCCGCGACGCGGGAGAGGCAGGCGGCGGCGGGTACGGCCTCGGAGACCCGGCCGCGGGCGGCGGTGGCCAGGGCGAGGGCGACGGGGACGGTCTCGGCGGCGGCGATGCCGTAGCTGTAGACGTGGTCGACGATCTGGTGTTCCAGCAGCGGTACGAGGGCGAAGGCGCCGCCGTCCGGTTCGGCGCGGGCGAGGGCGACGGCGTGCCGGGCGTTGCGGCCGATCTCGGTGGACCCGGGGAGCTGGTGCAGGGCGGCGTCGACGGCGGCGTCCGTGTCCGCGCCGCCGAGCGCGGTGGCGAGGGCGGCCGCCATGGCGCGGGCACCGTGGACTCCGTCGCCGTCCTGGGTGTAGCGGGCGTCGAACTCGGCGAGGTCGGCGGCGGCCCGGGGGTCGCCGGGGTGGACGACGGCGAGGACGCAGGCGCGGACGCAGGCGGCGTCGTCGAAGTAGTGCGGGTTGTCGTGGCCGGTGGCGGGCGGGCGCAGTCCTGCGGCGAGGTTGCCGAGGCCGGCGCGGACGGAGATCCGGGCGCGCAGCGGCAGGACGGCCGACTCGACCTCGGGCGCGCGTTCCGCCGCCGCGGCGACCTCGGAGGCCAGGGCGTTCCAGGCCAGGTCGATGGCGGCGCGCATGCGGCGGGACCGGGAGAGGTCGCTGAGCAGCACCCCGGCGGCGGTGAGCACGGACTCGGCGGCGAAGGCCGCCCATTCGGCGTCGTCGGACGGGCCGAGGCGCAGCGGCTCGGGGGGCTGGTTCAGGGCGATGGGGACGGGGAGGGTGGTGGTGGCGTTGTGCTCGGCGAAGGTGTCGAGCTCGCGGGTGAGGCGGCGGGTCCACTCGGGCATCCGGCTGGCCCGGTGCCGGGCGGCGGGCCAGCCGGCCGCGTCGCCGGCGGCGAGCCCGAGGAGCAGCCCCTCGATCCGCCGGGGCGCCTCCGGCGGGGTGCGGGGTCCGGCGGTCCCGGGGCGCGGGTCCCCGTCGGGCGGATCGGCGTCGGGCGGATCGGCGGCGGCCGGTCGTCCGACGACCCGGACCCCGGCCGTACGCGTTCCTCCGCCGGCGGGTCCGGCCTCCCGGGCGGGCGGCTCGGCGGCGGGGCGGAGGCGTTCGGCGACCCGGCCCCCGGGCGGGGCCGTACCGGCGGCGTCGGAGGTGAGGAGCGCGGCTCCGGCCGGGGCGGGGCGGGCCCGCTGGTCGACGGCTCGTTCATCCTGCCGAACGGCAACAACAACTACACCGAGCTGAACGACCCCGAGGTCAACGGGCTGTTCGACAAGGCCGC
>NZ_JBEXPG010000078.1:0-40092 GCF_040611935.1 Streptomyces sp. NPDC006512
GGGGCGGGGGGGGGTTTTACCTGCCCGGTTTCGGGTAACTTGGGGGGGGGCCCCGTGCGGGGGAAAGGGGGGGGGGGGGCGGGGGGCTGGGGGGGGGGGGGGGCGGGCCCGCCCCGGCCCCGCCCCCCGCCTCACCTCGCTCCGGCCGTGACGGCGGGCCCTATCGGGGAGGGCACACCGCCCAGGCGAGGTGGTAGAGGGTGTTGACGCTGGCGTCGGTGGAGTCCATCGCCATGAAACTGGTCGCGGTCTGCGGGTTGGACGTGCCCGCATTCACGCGCAGTTCGGTATTGATGTTGAAATTGCGTTTTTCCCCGCAGGGGGCCCATACCAGGTCGGCGTATTCCGTCTTGTCGGTCGCCTGCCAGTTGTCGTTGAACGGCCCGTTGAACTGATGGGTCCGCTGGGATGTCTGGGGCATTCCCTGGAAGTAGTAGTTCGCCCTTTCCTGGCCCCACGCGCCGGGCTGGAGGAATGCGAATCCGCGGTAGTCCGCCTGGACGATCGCGTAGGTGAAGCCGTTGGGCACGTGGACGCGCAGGTTCAGCTGACAGTTCTTGCGGAAGGCCGTCGGCGGGGCGCCGGGGCCGACCTGGGCGAGGTACTCGCTGTACGTGACGGTGAAGGCGGTGTTGTCCGGGGCGACGGCGACTTCGGCCGTGCCCTCGCGGCAGCCGGATCCGTTCACGGTGGCGAGTTCGATGACGATCTTGTCGGGCGGTGCCGTGATCGGGCCGGGTACGGGGCCGGCGGCGCCGGCCGGTGTCGCCGTGGCGATCAGGGCGGCGACCGCGCCGCCGGCGAGCAGGGTGCGGGACAGCGAGGGGGTCATCGTTGTCACTCCTGACCTTGAGTCGGGGGTTTGCCGTTCTCGCGCCGGGTCAGGCCGCGGTGCATTCCTTCCACTCGAAGTGGTAGACCGTGCTGACGCTGCCGTCGGTGGAGTCCATGCTCATGAAGCTCAGGGCCTGCGGGTTCGACGTCCCGGGGTAGACGCGCAGTTCGGTGTTGACGTTGAGGTTGCGTTCCTCGCCGCAGGGCGCCCAGACCAGGTCGGCGTACTCGGTGCGGTCGCTCGCCTGCCAGTTGTCGCTGAAGGGGCCGTTGAACTGGTGGGTGGTGCGGGCGGTCTGGGCCTGGCCCTGGAAGTAGTAGTTCGCGCGCTCCTGGCCGTAGGCGCCGCGCTGGAGGTGCGCGAAGCCGCGGTAGTCGGCGCGGGCGATGGCGTACGTGAACCCCTGGGGCACGTGGATCCGCAGGGCGAGCTGACAGTTCTTGCGGAACTCGGTGCCGCCGGAGCCGGCGCCCGACTGGGCGAGGTAGTTGCTGTACGTGACGGTGAAGGCGGTGTTGTCGGAGGCGGCGGCGACGTCCGCGGTGCCCTGCGGGCAGCCCGAGCCGTTCACTCCGACGACGTCGACGGTGATTCTGCCGGGCGGCGGTGTCTCCGGGGAGTCGGCTTGAACGGGTACGGCCACGGCCGCGAGGGCCAGGGCCGCCGCGCCGACGCTGAGTCTGCGGAGCTGCATTCTCTTTTCTCCATCCGGTCGGACTTCCACGGGAATTCGGCGTGGACATGCCACCACAACGGTGAGGGGACTGGGAAGGACCCGATATGGCCAACGGTCCGCGCCCGCATTTCCTGGCCGGATTCCGCGAGGGCCGAAAGGCCCGCCGCACCCCGCCCATCAGCCCCGCCGCCCCGCACCGGCGGAACGGGAAGGGGCGGGCCCGGCGCCGAAGATGTCCAGAAGCACGCAGCGGGGGCACGGCCCCCACCGGACCGTGCCCCCGCCGCTCGCCGCCGCTCTCGCCGCCGGCCCCGCTACGACGCCCCGCTACGACGCCCCGTACACCGGCTGCGGCGGCTCGGAGGCGGCCAGGAGTTTCGCCGCCGCCTCCCCCGCCTCGGCCGGGGTCCAGCGGGCGCCGCGGTCCGCCGTGGGGCCGGGACGCCAGCCCTCCATCACCGTGATCCGGCCGCCCTCGGTCTCGAAGACCCGGCCCGTGACCCCGGCCGAGGCGTCGGAGCCCAGCCACACCACCAGCGGGGACACGTTCTCGGGGGCCATCGCGTCGAAGGCCCCGGCGGCGGGGGCGGCCATCTCCCGGGCGAAGGTCCGCTCGGTCATCCGGGTCCGGGCGGCGGGCGCGATCGCGTTGACCTGGACCCCGTACCGGCCCATCTCGGCCGCCGCGACCAGGGTCATGCCGAGGATGCCCGCCTTGGCCGCGCTGTAGTTGCCCTGACCCACCGAGCCGAGCAGTCCGGCGCCGGAAGAGGTGTTGACCACCCGCGCCGCGACCGGCCGGCCGGCCTTCGCCTCCGCCCGCCACCAGGCGGCGGCGTGCCTGAGCGGCAGGAAGTGGCCCTTGAGGTGGACCCGTACGACCGCGTCCCAGTCGTCCTCGCCGAGGTTCACGAGCATCCGGTCGCGCAGGAACCCGGCGTTGTTGACGAGGGTGTCCAGCCGGCCGAAGGCGGACACCGCGCACTCCACCAGGGCGGCCGCGCCCTCGCCCGTCGCGATGTCCCCGCCGTGCGCCACCGCCTCCCCGCCGCGCTCGCGGATCTCCGCCACGACCCGCGCGGCGGGCCCGTCCGCCTCCGGCCTGCCGTCGAGCCCGACGCCCAGGTCGTTGACCACGACCCGCGCCCCTTCCGCCGCGAAGGCCAGCGCGTGGGCCCGGCCCAGCCCCCGCCCCGCGCCCGTCACGATGACCACGCGTCCGTCCGCCATGCCCATTTCAGGCCTCCTTGTTGACAGTTGCCGCATCCAAAAAAGCCGGGCGCTCCCCGCCGCCGTGCACCAGCAGGCTCGCCCCGCTCACGTACGCCGCCCGGTCCGAGGCCAGGAACACCGCCGCCTCCCCCACGTCCGAGGGCTCCGCCAGCCGCCCCAGGGGCACCGTCGCGCCGACCGCGGCGACGCCCGCCTCGTCCCCGTAGTGCAGGTGCGACAGCTCGGTCCGCACCATGCCGAGGACCAGCGAGTTGACCCGCACCTCGGGCGCCCACTCCACGGCCATCGACCGGGCCAGGTTCTCCAGGCCCGCCTTCGCCGCCCCGTAGGCCGCCGTCCCGGGCGAGGGCCGGGTGCCGCTGACGCTGCCGATCATCACGACCGAGCCGCGCGCCGCGCGCAGCCACGGGTGCGCGGCCAGCGAGGCCGTCAGCGGGGCCACCAGGTTGAGCTCGACGACCCGCGCGTGCCGTTCGGCCTCCCCCTCGCCCAGCAGCCGGTACGGGGTGCCGCCCGCGTTGTTCACCAGGCAGTCGAGCCGCCCGTACCGGTCGGCGACGGCCGCGAAGGACTCCCGTACGGCGTCCGGGTCGCGCAGGTCGAGGGCGGTGAAGGCGGCCTGCCGGCCGCCCGCCCGCACCGGCCGCTCGGGCGGGCGCCGCGCGCAGAGCACCACCTCGGCGCCCGCCGCGAGGAACGAGCGGGCGATCCCGGCGCCGACGCCGCGGGTTCCGCCCGTGACGACCGCGACCCTCCCCTTGAGCTCCATCGGCTGCTACCTTCCTCACCTAACAAATGTTTGGTGGAAAGGTAGCTGATCCGCTCATGGGTGTCTCCACCTCCAGCCCGGACAAGGGCATCGCACTCGTCACAGTCGACTTCCCGCCCGTCAACGCGCTGCCCGTACGGGGCTGGTACGACCTCGCCGACGCCCTGCGCGCCGCCGGCCGCGACCCGGAGGTGCGCTGCGTCGTCCTGGCCGCCGGGGGGCGCGGCTTCAACGCCGGGGTCGACATCAAGGAGATGCAGCGCGACGCCGGGCACGCCTCCCTCATCGGGGCCAACCGCGGCTGCGCCGAGGCCTTCGCCGCCGTCTACGAGTGCGAGGTCCCGGTCGTCGCGGCCGTGCACGGCTTCTGCCTCGGCGGCGGCATCGGCCTGGCGGGCAACGCCGACGCGATCGTCGCCTCCGACGACGCCACCTTCGGCCTGCCCGAACTGGACCGGGGCGCCCTCGGCGCCGCCACCCACCTGGCCCGCCTCGTCCCCCAGCACCTGATGCGCGCCCTCTACTACACCTCCCGCACCGCGACCGCCGCCGAACTGCACGCGCACGGCTCGGTCTGGAAGGTGGTGCCCCGGGCGGAGCTGCGGGCCGCCGCCCTGGAACTGGCGGCCGAGATCGCGAAGAAGGACGGCTACCTGATCCGGCTGGCCAAGGCCGCCATCAACGGCATCGACCCCGTGGACGTGCGCCGCAGCTACCGCTTCGAGCAGGGCTTCACCTTCGAGGCCAACCTCAGCGGCGTCGCCGACCGGGTCCGCGACACCTTCGGGAAGGAAGGGACCCCGTGACCGACAAGACGATGACCCCCGAGGAGGTGGTCGGCCGGCTGAGCAGCGGCATGACCCTCGGCATCGGCGGCTGGGGCTCCCGGCGCAAGCCGATGGCCCTGGTGAGAGCACTGCTCCGGTCCGAGGTCACCGATCTCACCGTGGTCTCCTACGGGGGCCCCGACGTGGGCCTGCTCGCCGCCGCCGGCCGGATCCGCCGGCTGGTCGCCCCCTTCGCCACCCTCGACTCCATCCCGCTGGAACCGCACTTCCGGGCCGCCCGCGAGAGCGGCGCCCTCGCCCTCACCGAGTACGACGAGGCCATGTTCATGTGGGGCCTGCACGCCGCCGCGAACCGGCTGCCCTTCCTGCCCGTCCGGGCCGGCCTCGGCTCCGACGTGATGCGGGTCAACCCCGAGCTGCGCACGGTGACCTCGCCCTACGCCGACGGCGAGGAGTTCGTCGCCGTCCCCGCCCTGCGCCTGGACGCCGCCCTGGTCCACCTCAACCGCGCGGACCGCCTCGGCAACGCCCAGTACCTGGGCCCGGACCCGTACTTCGACGACCTGTTCTGCGAGGCGGCGGACGCCGCGTACGTCTCCTGCGAACAGCTCGTGGAGACCGCCGAGCTCGCCAAGTCCGGCCCGCCGCAGTCCCTCCTCGTCAGCCGGCACGCGGTCACCGGCGTCGTGGAGACCCCGAACGGCGCGCACTTCACCTCCTGCGCCCCCGACTACGACCGCGACGAGGCCTTCCAGAAGCTCTACGCGTCCACCCCCTGGCCCGAGTTCGCCGCCCGCTTCCTCTCCGGCGCGGGCGAGCACGACTACCAGTCCGCCGTCCGGACCTGGCACGAGGAGCAGAGTTGAGCAGCGAGAGCGGGAGCACCCCGGCCGTCAGCCGGGCCGAGTACTGCGTGATCGCCTGCGCCGAGGCCTGGCGCGACAACGGCGAGGTCCTCGCGAGCCCGATGGGCCTGATCCCCTCGTTCGGGGCCCGGCTCGCCAAGCGGACCTTCTCCCCCGACCTGCTGCTGACCGACGGGGAGGCGATGCTGGTCGGCCTCGACGGCACGCCCGAGGGCTGGCTCCCCTACCGCCGCCACCTGACGATGGTCACGGGCGGCAAGCGGCACGTGATGATGGGCGCGAGCCAGATCGACCGGTTCGGCAACCAGAACATCTCCTGCATCGGCGACTGGGAGCGGCCGGCCCGCCAGCTCCTGGGAGTGCGGGGGGCGCCCGTCAACACCCTCAACAACCCGGTGAGCTACTGGATCCCCCGGCATTCGACCCGGGTGTTCGTCGAGCGCGTGGACATGGTGAGCGGGGTCGGCCACGACCGGGCCGAGGCGGCCGGGGTGACCCGTTTCCACCGCCTGCCCCGCGTCGTCAGCGACCTCGGCGTCTTCGACTTCGCCGGCCCGGACCGCTCGATGCGCCTGGCCTCCGTCCATCCGGGGGTGACCCTCGACCAGGTCCGCGGGGCGACCGGCTTCGAGCTCGCGGTGGACGGCGAGGTCCCGTACACGCGGGAGCCGTCGCCGCGGGAACTGCGGCTGATCCGCGAGGTGATCGACCCCCAGGGGCTGCGCGAGCGCGAAGTGCGGGGCTGACCCGGTGGAGACGGCATTCACGAAGCTGGTCGGGGTCCGCCACCCGATCGTGCAGACGGGCATGGGCTGGGTGGCCGGGCCGCGTCTGGTGTCGGGGGCGGCGAACGCGGGGGCCCTCGGGATCCTGGCCTCGGCGACGATGACGGTGGAGCAGCTGCGGGCGGCGGTCCGGGAGGTCAGGTCCCGTACGCGGGCTCCGTTCGGGGTCAACCTGCGGGCGGACGCCGGGGACGCCGCCGAGCGGGTGGAACTGATCGTCGAAGAGGGCGTCCGGGTGGCCTCCTTCGCCCTCGCCCCGTCCCGGGAGCTGATCGCCCGGCTGAAGGACGCGGGAGTGGTCGTGATCCCCTCGGTCGGTGCGCGCCGGCACGCCGAGAAGGTCGCCGCCTGGGGCGCGGACGCGGTGATCGTGCAGGGCGGGGAGGGCGGCGGGCACACCGGGGACGTGGCGACGACGGTGCTGCTGCCACAGGTGGTCGACGCGGTGGACGTACCGGTGGTCGCGGCGGGCGGCTTCCACGACGGGCGGGGGCTGGTCGCGGCGCTCGCCTACGGGGCGGCGGGCATCGCCATGGGCACCCGGTTCCTGCTGACCTCCGACTCCACCGTCCCCGACGCCGTGAAGGCCGAGTACCTGAAGGCCACCGTCAAGGACGTCACCGTCACCACGGCCGTCGACGGGATGCCGCACCGGATGCTGCGGACGGAACTGGTCGACGCCCTGGAGCGGTCGGGCCGCGCGAGGGCGCTGGCGCGGGCGGTCCGGCACGCGGCGGGCTTCCGGAAGCTGTCGGGGCTGTCGTGGCCGGCGATGGTGCGCGACGGCCTGGCGATGAAACACGGCAAGGACCTGTCCTGGAGCCAGGTCCTGCTCGCCGCGAACACCCCCATGCTCCTCAAGGCGTCCATGGTCGAGGGCCGTACGGACCTCGGAGTCATGGCATCCGGCCAGGTCGCGGGGGTGATCGAGGATCTGCCGTCCTGCGCGGAACTCGTCGACCGCGTCATGGCCGAGGCACACACCGTGCTGGACCGCCTGTACGGACACGGCGGTCCGCACGCGCTCGGCACCCTGCCACCACCAGGGTGATCCCCCTTCTCCGTCACAGGAGTCGTCCACATGAGCCGTGCCCGAATCCGTCTGGCGATCGCGGCGGCCGCCGCCGCGCTCGCCGTCGGAACCCTGCCCGCCTCCGCGAACGCGCAGGCGGCGCCCGGTGCCGGGGTCAGCGCCCGGCACCACCAGCCGTCGTACGGGCAGCAAGCTGAAACGATTCGCCAGATCCCTCTCCAGGGCGCCGTCAACGTCCGGGACCTCGGCGGCTACCTCACCTACACCGGCGGCCGGGTCCGCCAGGGGCTGGTCTACCGCTCCGACGCCCTGAGCAAGCTGACCGCGGCGGACATCACCACCGTCGCCGGTCTCGGCCTCACGAAGGCCGTCGACTTCCGCATCCCGATGGAGGTCCAGTACGACGGCGCCGACAAGCTGCCGCCCGGCCTCTCCCCCACCGCCCGCCCGGTCAGCGACCTCGGTCTCTACGGAACCCTCGTCGGCGCGATCGGCAGCGGCGATCCGGTCAAGCAGGAACAGATGCTCGGCGGCGGCCGCGCCGAGGCCTACATGCGCGACATCTACCGCACGTTCGTGACGAGCCCCGAGAACCGGGCGCAGTTCGCGACCACCCTGCGCGAGATCGCGAACGGCGGCCAGGGCCCGCTGCTGTACCACTGCACGTCCGGCAAGGACCGTACGGGCTGGATGAGTTACGTGCTGCTGCGCGCCCTGGCCGTTCCGGAGGGGACGGCCGAGCGCGACTACCTGGCGTCGAACACCTTCCGGGGTGCCTACGACGCCCAGGTCCGCGCGGGTCTCAAGCAGTCCGGCCGGATGCAGAACCCCGACCTGCTGATCCCGCTCCAGGAGGTCCGCCAGGACTACCTGGACTCCGCGACCGCACAGATGGAGGCCGACTACGGCGACTTCTACGGCTACCTGACGCGGGGCCTCGGCCTGGACCTGCGGACGCTGGCGAAGCTCCAGAGCAAGATGGTCCGGTAGGGGCCGCGGCGGAATACGCCACCGGGCCGGGCGGCGCGTGATGCGCTGCCCGGCCCGGTGGTACGTCGTACGCCGTCGGCGGGTCAGACCGCCCGGCGGCGGCCCTGGCCGGCGGAACCGACCCGGCTGCGCGCGGACGCCGCGGCCGCGCCACCGGAGGCGCCGCCCCCGCTGCGCCGGCCCTGACCGGCGGAGCCGGCGGCTGCGCCGCCCTGACCGCCCTGGCCGCGGCGGGCCTGGCCCGACCCGGCCGCGGGGGCCTGGCCGGACGCGCCCGAACCGGCGCCGGAGCGGCGGCCACGGCCGCCGGCCGCCGGTGCGCCGCCCGTGGCGGCACCGGTGCGCGGACCGCCGGAGCGGCGGCGCGAGCCCGAACCGGAGCCCGAACCGGAGCCGTTGCGGGGCTTCGGCGGGGTCGCCTGCGGCACCTCCAGCACCACGGGGATGCCCGAGGGCTCCTTGGCGCCGGTGAGGCGGGACAGTTCCTCGTCGGAGGACTTGATCTGCGCGGTGCGCGGGGAGATCCCGGCGTCCGACATCAGGCGGGTCATGTCCCGCTTCTGGTCGGGGAGCACGAGGGTGACCACGCTGCCGGACTCGCCGGCACGGGCGGTACGGCCGCCGCGGTGCAGGTAGTCCTTGTGGTCGGTGGGCGGGTCCACGTTGACGACGAGGTCGAGGTCGTCGATGTGGATGCCGCGCGCGGCCACGTTGGTGGCGACCAGCGCGGTGACCTCGCCCGTCTTGAACCAGTCCAGGGTGCGGTTGCGCTGCGGCTGGGAACGGCCGCCGTGCAGGCCGGAGGCGCGGACGCCGTCCGCGAGGAGCTTCTTGACCATGCGGTCGACGCCGCGCTTGGTGTCGACGAACATGATCACCCGGCCGTCGCGAGCGGCTATGCGCGTGGCCACGGCCTTCTTGTCGGTCTCGTCCATGACGTACAGGACGTGGTGCTCCATCGTGCTGACCGCGCCGGCGGACGGGTCGACGGAGAAGGCGACCGGGTCGTGCAGGAACATCTTGACGAGCTTGTCGATGTTCTTGTCGAGCGTCGCCGAGAACAGCATGGTCTGGCCCTCGGGCTCGACCTGCTTGAGCAGCGCGGTGACCTGCGGCATGAAGCCCATGTCGGTCATCTGGTCGGCCTCGTCGAGGACCGTGATGGCGACCTGCGAGAGGTCGGCGTCACCGCGGTCGATGAGGTCCTTCAGACGGCCGGGGGTGGCGACGAGGACCTCGGCGCCGCGGCGCAGGGCGCCGGACTGCCGGTTGATCGACATGCCGCCGACGACAGTGGCGATGCGCAGGTTGACGGACGTGGCGTACGGCGCGAGGGCGTCGGTGACCTGCTGCGCGAGCTCACGGGTCGGTACGAGGACCAGGGCGAGCGGCTGCTTCGGCTGCGCGCGGCGGCCGGCGGTGCGGGACAGCAGGGCCAGGCCGAAGGCCAGCGTCTTGCCGGAGCCGGTGCGGCCGCGGCCGAGCAGGTCACGGCCGACGAGGGAGTTCGGCAGCGTCGCGGCCTGGATGGGGAAGGGTTCGGTCACGCCCTGGGCGGCGAGGGTCTTCAGCAGCGCCTCGGGCATGTCCATGTCCTCGAACGCGGCGACCGGCGGCAGGGCCGGGGTCAGCGGTTCGGGCATGGTGAACTCTTGGGGCCGGGCTACGGGGGCGGACTTCTGCCGTCCCGCGCCAGCCTTCGGACGCCCCTGGGCCGCACCTCGACCCCGGGTGGGGCGGCGGCTGGGTCGTGCGGAGCTGGTGCTGGTCATGCGGAAAATGCCCTCCTGATACCGGCAGGTAAAACGCGGTCGTGCGTCGTGCCAAACACTGTCGTGCCGAACGCTGCCGTGCCGAACGCCGTCGAGACAGCAGACAAGCCGGGGCCCGCACCTCGCGGCGCGGACCCCGGCATGCTGAAGGAATTAGGCGGGAACGATGTTCTCCGCCTGGGGGCCCTTCTGGCCCTGGGTGACGTCGAAGGACACGCGCTGGCCCTCCTGGAGCTCACGGAAGCCCTGGGTGGCGATGTTCGAGTAGTGGGCGAACACGTCCGGACCGCCACCGTCCTGCTCGATGAAGCCGAAGCCCTTTTCCGAGTTGAACCACTTCACGGTGCCTTGTGCCATTTTAAATCTCCTGAATAGGCGGCAAGGGCCCCATCCGGAGACTCCGGTAAAAACAATTAAAGCGCCTGTCGGAGCATTCCCGTCAGGCGCACATAAAGTTCATGGGTACCACAACTGCAACGAGCTCTAAGCTAGCACACGTCCATCCGGGAGCGCTGCCCCGAGGGTGTGACCTGCTCCGCATCGCCTCCGGAGCAGGTCAGGAGCAGGTCAGGAGCGGGGCACGGCCCGCTACAGCCGCTCGATGATCGTCACGTTCGCCTGGCCGCCGCCCTCGCACATGGTCTGGAGGCCGTAGCGGCCCCCGGTGCGTTCCAGCTCGTGCAGGAGGGTGGTCATCAGCTTGACGCCGGTGGCGCCCAGCGGGTGGCCGAGCGCGATCGCGCCGCCGTTGACGTTGACCCGTGCGGGATCGGCTCCCGTCTCCTTCAGCCAGGCCAGGACCACGGGGGCGAAGGCCTCGTTGATCTCGACCAGGTCGATGTCGGCCAGGGACAGACCGGTCTTCTTCAGGGCGTGCGCGGTGGCCGGGATGGGGGCCGACAGCATGCGGATCGGGTCCTCACCGCGCACGGACAGATGGTGGATGCGGGCGCGCGGCCGCAGGCCGTGTTCGCGGACCGCCCGTTCGGAGGCGATCAGCATCGCCGCCGCGCCGTCGGAGACCTGGGAGGAGACGGCCGCCGTGATGGTGCCGCCCTCGACGACGGGCTTGAGTCCGGCCATCTTCTCCAGGGTGGTGTCGCGGCGCGGGCCCTCGTCGGTGCGCACGTCCCCGTACGGGACGGTCTCCCGCTCGAAGCGGCCCTCGTCGATCGCCCGCAGGGCCCGCTGGTGGGAGCGCAGGGCGAACGCCTCCATGTCCCGGCGCGTGATGCCCCATTTCGCGGCGATGAGCTGGGCGCCGTGGAACTGGTTGACGGGGGCGTCGCCGTAGCGGGCGCGCCAGCCGGCCGAGCCGGCGTAGGGGCCCTCGGTGAGTCCGAGCGGCTCGGCCGCCTGCCGGGAGGCGAAGGCGATCGGGATCATCGACATGTTCTGGGTGCCGCCCGCGACCACCAGGTCCTGGGTGCCGGACAGGACGCCCTGGGCCGCGAAGTGCACGGCCTGCTGCGAGGAGCCGCACTGGCGGTCGACGGTCACCCCGGGGACCTCCTCGGGCAGCCCGGCCGCCAGCCACGCCGTACGGGCGATGTCCCCGGCCTGGGGTCCGACCGCGTCGAGGCAGCCGAACACGACGTCCTCCACGGCGGCCGGGTCGATCCCGGAGCGTTCGACCAGCGCCTTCAGCACGTGGGCGCCGAGGTCGGCCGGGTGGACCGCGGACAGGCCGCCGCCGCGCCGCCCCACGGGGGTGCGCACGGCTTCGACTACGTAGGCCTCGGGCATCGGAACTCCTCTGTTGGGGTCAGGTACGCAGGGCGATCCCGTCGAGCACCATCGACAGGTACTGGCGGGCGATCTCCTCGGGGCTGTGCTGTCCTCCGGGCCGGTACCAGGACGCCGCGACCCACACCGTGTCGCGGACGAAGCGGTAGGTGAGGCGGATGTCGAGGTCGGCGCGGAAGACCCGGTCCGCGACCCCGCGCTCCAGCGTCCCGAGCCAGGCCTTCTCGAACTTCTGCTGCGAGTCGGAGAGGTAGTGGAAGCGGGGCTGGGCGGAGAGGGTGCGCGATTCCTTCTGGTAGATGGCGACGGCGGCGCGGTGCCGGTCGATCTCGCGGAAGGACTCGGTGACGAGGGCTTCGATGGTCTCCCTGGGGCCGAGGCCCGCGGCGAGGACGGTGTCGTAGCCCTGCCACAGTTCGTTCAGGAAGGCCGAGAGGATCTCGTCGAGCATCGATTCCTTGGAATCGAAGTGGTAGTAGAGGCTGCCGGCGAGCATGCCGGCGGCGTCGGCGATCTTCCGGACGGTGGTGGCGTTGTAGCCCTGCGCGGCGAAGACCTCGGCGGCGGTGTCGAGGAGTTCGCGGCGGCGTTCGGGGGACGCCGTCACCTGCGTCTTCTTCTTGTTCGTTGGCACGGGCCCATTCTCGGCCTACGCGTGCTGGCTGCTGACCGACACCGTCTCGCCCGTCATGTACGACGAGTAGCCGCTGGCCAGGAAGACGATGACGTTGGCGATCTCCCAGGGCTCGGCGTACCGGCCGAAGGCCTCGCGGGCGGTGAGCTCGGTGAGCAGTTCCTCACTGGTGACCTTCACCAGGTGCGGGTGCATGGCCAGGCTGGGGGCGACCGCGTTGATCCGTACGCCGTACTCGGCGGCCTCCAGGGCGGCGCAGCGGGTCAGGGCCATCACCCCGGCCTTGGCGGCGGCGTAGTGGGCCTGGCCGCGCTGGGCGCGCCAGCCGATGACGGAGGCGTTGTTGACGACGACGCCGCCGCGGCCGGCGGCCCTGAAGGAGCGCAGGGCGGCGCGGGTGCAGCGGAAGGTGCCGTTCAGGGTGACGTCGAGGACGCGGCCCCACTGGTCGTCGGTCATGTCGACGAGGTCGGCGGTGCCGCCGAGGCCGGCGTTGTTGACGACGACGTCGAGGCCGCCGTGGGTCTCCTCGGCGAGGGCGAACAGGGCGCGGACCTGGTCCTCGTCGGTGACGTCGCAGGGGAGGGAGGTGACGCGTCCGGGTCCGAACTCGGCGGCGAGCGCGTCCTCGGTCTCCTTCAGGCGGCGGGCGTGGGCGTCGCTGACGAGGACGCGGGCGCCCTCCTCCAGGAAGCGGCGGGCGGTGGCGCCGCCGATGCCGGCTCCGGCGGCGGCGGTGATGACGGCGGTGCGCTCTCGCAGCAGCGCGTGGGGGGCCTCGTACCGGGGAGCGGTCATGCCCGTACCTCCTTGGGAAGGCCGAGGATCCGCTCGGCGATGAGGTTGCGCTGGATCTCGTCGGAGCCGGCGTAGATGGTGTCGGCGCGGGAGAAGAGGAAGAGCCGCTGGTGGTCGTCGAGGTCGTACGGGTCCCCGTGCGCGCCGGCGGCGACGAGCGAGGCGGCTCCGCAGACGTCCATGGCGAGCTCGCCGAGGTCGCGGTGCCAGCGGGCCCGGAACAGCTTGGCGGTGGAGGGGGCGGTGCCGGGCCGCAGGGCGGTGGCGCGCATGGTTTCCAGTCCGATCCAGGCCTGGACGAGGCGGTCGCGGATCAGCGGGTCGGTGAGGGCTCCGTTGCGCCGGGCGAGGTCGGCGAGGGCTTCGAGTTCGCGGCGGAAGCCGACCTGCTGGCCGAGGGTGGAGACGCCGCGTTCGTAGCCGAGGGTGGCCATGGCGACCGCCCAGCCCTCGCCGGGGGCGCCGACGACGTGGGAGGCGTCGGTGCGGGCGCCGTCGAAGAAGACCTCGTTGAACTCGGAGGTGCCGGTGAGCTGGGTGATGGGCCGCACCTCGACGCCGGGCTGGTCCATGGGGACCAGGAGGTAGGACAGGCCGGCGTGGCGGCGGGAGCCCGGTTCGGTGCGGGCGAGGACGAAGCACCACTGGGCCTGGTGGGCGAGGGAGGTCCAGGTCTTCTGCCCGTCCACGACCCACGAGCCGTCCCGGAGCGCGGCGCGGGTGCGGACGCCCGCGAGGTCGGAGCCGGCGCCGGGTTCGCTGTAGCCCTGGCACCACAGTTCCTCCACGGCGCGGATCGGCGGCAGGAAGCGGCGGCGCTGCTCGTCGGTGCCGTGGGCGATGAGGGTCGGGCCGAGGAGCTGTTCGCCGATGTGGTTGACGCGGGCGGGGGCGTCGGCGAGGGCGTACTCCTCGTGGAAGGCGAGCTGCTCGCCGGTGCTCGCGCCGCGGCCGCCGTGGGCGGTGGGCCAGCCGAGGCAGGTCCAGCCGTGGGCGGCCATGTGCCGTTCCCAGGCGAGGCGTTCGGCGAAGGCCTCGTGCTCGCGGCCGGGTCCGCCGCGCCCCTTGAGGGCGGCGAACTCCCCGGTGAGGTGGGTGCGGAGCCAACTCCGCACCTCGGTGCGGAACTCCTCGACGCTGCTCATGGCCGTACGTTAACCTACCAAACACTTGTTAGGGAAGGATGCCGGTATGCCCGCTGACGACTCCGGAACGCCGGTGCTCTACGAGCGCCGCGGCCCGGTCGCGTACGTGACCATGAACCGCCCCCGCTACCGCAACGCCCAGAACAGCGCGATGACCTACGCCCTGGACGACGCCTTCTACCGGGCCGCCGACGACCCCGCCGTCAAGGCCGTCGTCCTGGCCGGGGCGGGCGGGCACTTCTCCGCGGGCCACGACATCGGCACCCCCGGCCGCGACGCCCACCTGCCCTTCGAGCGGCGGGCCGGACTGTGGTGGGACCACAGCACCCGGCCCGGCGCGGAGTCCCGCTTCGCCCGGGAGTCGGAGGTGTACCTGGGGATGTGCCGGCGCTGGCGGGAACTGCCCAAACCGGTGATCGCCTCCGTCCAGGGGGCCTGCGTGGCGGGCGGGCTGATGCTGGCCTGGGTGTGCGACCTGATCGTGGCGAGCGAGGACGCCTTCTTCGCGGACCCGGTGGTGCGCATGGGCATCCCCGGCGTCGAGTACTTCGCGCACCCGTGGGCGATGCCGCCGCGGATCGCGAAGGAGTTCCTGTACACCGGCGACCGGATGCCCGCCCGGCGAGCGTACGAGATCGGCATGGTCAACCGGGTCGTCGACCGGACGGAGCTGGAGGCCGAGACCGGCCGGCTGGCCCTGCGGATCGCGCAGATGCCCGCCTTCGGACTGGCCCTGACGAAACGGGCCGTCAACCAGGCCGAGGACCTCCAGGGCCTGCACGCCGGCATGGACTCGGTGTTCGGGCTGCACCACCTGGCGCACTCCCACAACGCCGAGACGGCGGCGGACTCGCTCGGCGGCATGAACGTGGCCGCCATGAAGGAGGCGAACGGCTGATGGACCTCGACCACTCGGCGGACGTGGCGGCCTTCCGGGCCGGGGCCCGCTCCTGGCTCCGCGCGCACGTGCCCGCCCGGCCCCTGCCCTCCCTGGAGACGGAGGAGGGCTTCGCGGCGCACCGGGAATGGGAGGCGCTCCTGCACGCGGACCGCTGGTCGGTGGTGTCCTGGCCCGAGGAGTACGGGGGCCGGGGCGCGGACATCGAGCGGTGGCTGGTCTTCGAGGAGGAGTACTGGGCGGCCGGCGCGCCCGGCCGGGTCTCGCAGAACGGCATCAGCCTGCTGGCCCCGACCCTCTTCGACCACGCGAGCCCCGCGCAGCGGGCCCGGGTGCTGCCGTCCATGGCGAGCGGCGAGGTGATCTGGGCGCAGGCCTGGTCGGAGCCGGAGTCCGGTTCCGACCTGGCCTCGCTGCGCTCGCGCGCCGAGCGCACGGAGGGCGGCTGGCTGCTGTCCGGGCAGAAGACCTGGTCCTCGCGGGCCGCGTTCGCGGACCGGGCCTTCGGGATCTTCCGTACGGACCCGGACGCCCCGAAGCCGCACCAGGGGCTGACGTACCTGATGTTCGACCTGCGGGCGCCGGGCGTGACGGTGCGGCCCATCGGACGGCTCGACGGGAAGCCCGCCTTCGCGGAGCTCTTCCTCGACCGGGTCTTCGTACCGGACGAGGACGTCATCGGGGAGCCGGGGCAGGGCTGGCGGATCGCGATGTCGACCACCGGCAACGAGCGCGGGCTGACCCTGCGCTCCCCCGGCCGGTTCCTCGCGGCGGCCGGACGGCTGGTGGCCCTGTGGGAGGAGGCGGGAGACCCCGCCGACACGGCGCTGCGCGACCGGGTCGCGGACGCGGTGATCGGGGCGCGCGCCTACGAGCTGTTCACCTGGACCCACGCCTCCCGGTTCGCGCAGGGCCACGCGATCGGCGCCGAGTCCAGCCTGAACAAGGTGTTCTGGTCCCAGTACGACATCGCCCTGCACGAGTGCGCCCTGGACCTGCTGGGGGCGGACGCGGAGCTGGCGGACGGCGCGTGGGCCGAGCCGTGGCTGTTCTCGCTGGCCGGGCCGATCTACGCGGGCACGAACGAGATCCAGCGCGACATCATCGCCGAGCGGCTGCTCGGCCTCCCGAAGGGCCGCCGCTGATGCGCTTCCTGCCGACCGACGAGCAGTCGGACTTCGCCCGTACGCTGCGTTCCCTGCTCGGCGCCGCCGCCGTCCCGGGGACGGTACGGGCCTGGGCGGCCGGGGACCACGCGCCGGGCCGGGCCCTGTGGTCGCGGCTCGCGGACACCGGCCTGTTCGCGCTGGCCGCGGGGGAGGCGTACGAGGGGCTGGGTCCGCTGCCGGTGGAACTGGCCCTGGGTTTCGTCGAGCTGGGGCGGGCCGGGGTGGCGGGGCCGGTCGTGGAGACGGCCGCCGCGTCGGTGCTGCTCGCGCACCTGGGTGACGAGGGCCCGGCGAAGCGCTTCCTGCCGGGGCTGCTCTCGGGCGGGGACCTGGCCACGCTGACCCTGCCGGGCGGGTCCCCGTACGCCCTGGACGCGGACGCGGCCGCCCACCGCTTCACCGTGTCCGAGGGCGGCGAACTGCGCCTCGCGGACGGCCCAGGCGAGCCGCTGGCCTCCCTCGATCCGGCCCGCCGGCTCTCCGCCCCGGCGGGCGGGGGCGAACTCCTCGCGGCGGGCCCGGCCGTGACCGCGGCGGCCGGGGAGGCGCTGCGCTGGGCGCGGCTGCTGACGGCCGCCCAGTGCCTGGGTCTCGGCGAGGCCCTGCTGGCGAGCACGGTGGAGTACGCGAAGCGGCGCAGCCAGTTCGGGACGCCGATCGGCGGCTTCCAGGCGGTGAAGCACCGGCTGGCGGACACCCTGCTGGCACTGGAGTTCGCCCGGCCGCTGCTGTGGGCGGCGGCGCTGTCCCTGGCGCCGGGCGAGGTCGCGGCGGCGAAGCTGACGGCCGGGGAGGCGGCGTACGGGGCGGCGCTGACGGCGCTCCAGGTGCACGGCGCGGTCGGCTACACGCAGGAGCTGGACCTGTCGCTGTGGCTGCGCAAGGCCCGCCCGCTGCGCGACGCGTGGGGAACCCCGTCGGCGTGCCGGGCGGAGGTGCTCCGGGCGGGGGCGCGGTAGCTCCGAACAACGGTGCCGCCGGCGGGACTGGCGGCGTCCGGGGCCGTGGCCCGCGCGGCGGGCCGGGCCCGCGTACGGGAGCCTGCGCGGCCCCGCCGCGGTCCCGGCTCCGCGTCAGAGGAGGGCCACATGGAGGGAGACCACGTAGGGCTCCTCGACCGTGCCGTCCGGGAAGAGGTGCTGCAAACGGGCGCGTTCGTCGTCCATGAAGGCGCGCGTGCCCTCCTCGCCGAGGAGGAGGAAGGCGGAGTGGCTGGAGAGGTTGGCGAGGTGCGCGTCGAGGGGGATGCGCCGCGACCAGGCGACCGTCCGGGTGGCGAACCCGGACGCGATGCCCTGCGGGAGGGTGCGGAAGTGGGTGACGCCGTCGGCGGCGAAGAACGCGTGGATGCGGGCGCCCTGTTCGGCGACCCAGGGGACGGCCGCGTCGCTGTCGTTCCACCAGATCGCGAGCGCGCCGCCGGGGCGCAGCACGCGCCGGGCCTCGGGGACGGCGCGGGCGGGGTCGGTCCAGTGCCAGGCCTGCGCGTAGGTGACGAGGTCGAAGGCGCCGGCGGCCAGGGGCAGCCGGTCGCCGTCCCCGCGGACGACCGGGACCGCCGGATGGGCCCGCCGGAACTCGGCGGCCATCCCGTCGCCGGGCTCCACGGCGACCACCCGCGCCCCGCGCGCCCGCATCGGCCCGGTCCCCAGGCCGGTCCCCGCGCCCACGTCGGCCACGCGGGCCCCGGCGAGCGGTCTGCCGGACAGCTCCTCGACGGCGTCGTACAGCGCGTCGGGGTAGCCGGGGCGGTGCGCCGCGTACAGGGCGGCGGCGCTGTCGAACGAGCGGGCGCGTGTGGTCATGCGCCCATGGTGGGCGATGCCCCGCCCCCCGACCAGCCCATTTCGCCCGGGCGGCCGGTTCGGCGGGACGGCGGTTCAGCGGAACTCGCCGACGACCTCGATGCGGCCGACGATGTGCGCGTTGAACTCGGGGAGTTCCCCGGCCGGGACCCACAGTTCCAGGATCGTCTCGCCGCCCGCCTGCCGGACCGGGTAGCGCTCCAGGAAGGCGGAGTCCACCTCGAAGCGGGTCACGTAGCCGACGCCGCTGTGCTTGACGTTCCAGTCGCGGGCGATGCGGTTCGCGTAGTCCTCGTTCAGCACCGGGTAGAAGATCGGCTGCTCCGGCAGCCGGGGCGGCCAGGCGCGCCAGTCGAGGGCGCGGACCAGGTCGAGCTCGGTCGGGCCGGTGGGGCGCCAGAGGGTGGTGGTGGGTGCGGTGGGGACGGACATGCCGGCGAACCTACGCGGTCACGGGCGCGGGCCGCGAGCGGGTTTCGGCGGCGGGGGCGGCGACCGGGGCCGGCTCGTCGCGGCGGGGGCACCGGTCCGCACGGGCCCTCAGCGGCGCGGTCGGCGGTCCGCCCGGGCCGTGAGCCGCAGCAGGGTCACGGTCTGGAGCAGCAGCAGCGCCCCGAGCCCGGCCCAGGCGGCCACCGGTTCGCCCGGGCCGCCGTGGCCCTCCCACGCGTCGGCGCCGAGGCGGGCCGCCCCCACCGCGATCAGGGCCACCAGGAAGCGGGCGGTGAACTCCCCCCGGGTTCCGTGCGGTACGGCGGACCCGGCGACGAACACCGCCAGCAGGACGGGGATCCAGGGCGCCCCGGCTTCGGCCAGCAGCAGGGCGGCCCCGGTCTCCACGGCGAGGAGCAGGCAGGTGCGCAGGAGGAAACCAGGCATGGACACATCATGCCGGAGCCGTCCCGCCGCAGCTCCGCCGGCCTGCGCCCGCCCCCGCCCGGCCGTCCCCGCTACGGTGTCGCCGCGAGCCAGGCCGCCGCCCCCGTCCGCGCCGCCGCGCCGGCCGGCAGCGGCAGGCCCAGGAAGCCGTGGAAGACCCCCGGGTAGAGCCGGACCTCGCAGTCCACGCCCGCCTCCCCCAGCCGGCGCCCGTACGCCAGCCCCTCGTCCCGCAGCAGGTCGCAGTCGGCGAGGACGATCAGCGTGCGCGGCAGCCGGGACAGGTCGGGGGCGCGCAGCGGGGAGACGTGCGGGTGGGCGGGGTCGCCGCCGTACTGGTCCCAGTACCAGGCCATGTGCGCGGCGGTGTGGAAGTGGCCGCGCCCGTACGCGGTCACGGACTCGGAGCCCATCGAGGCGTCCAGCGGCGGGTACACCAGCAGCTGTCCGGCGACGAGTTCCGGTGCCCGCAGCGCGGTGACGGCCGCGAGGTTGGCGCCGCTGGAGTCCCCCGCGACCACCACCCGTCCCGGGTCGCAGCCGAGGGACGCCGCCTGGGCGCGCGCCCAGAGCAGCACGTTCAGCGCGTCGTCGGGGGCCGCCGGCCAGGGGTGTTCCGGGGCCAGCCGGTAGCCGGCGGAGACGATCACCGCCCCGGAGGCGGCGGCCAGTTCGCGGCAGAGCCGGTCGTGGGTGTCCAGCCCGCACATCACCCAGCCGCCGCCGTGGAGGTACACGGCCAGCGGCCGGCCCTCGGCTCCGGGCGCGGGGTCGTAGACCCTGACCGGGACGCCCCCGGCGAGGGTGTCCCGTACGGAGGCCACGTCCGGGCCCGGCGGGCCGGGTACGGCCGCCGCCCGCAGGGCCGCCACGTCCCCGGGGCCGGGGAAGCCGGCCGTCATCGCGTCGCACAGCAGCCGGGCGGCGGGCGACAGGGAGTCCCGGGTCATCCGGCCGTCATCCCCCCGTCGACCGCGAACTCGGTGCCGGTCACGTAGGAGGAGGCGTCCGAGCACAGGAACACCACCAGCTCGCCGACCTCCCGCGGCCGGCCCATGCGTCCCAGCGGTACGTGCGACCAGTCCCGGCCGGCGACGGCCTCGGCCACCATCGGGGTGTCGATGGCGCCCGGGTGCACGGAATTGACCCGGATCCCGTCCCCGGCGAGGTCGAGCGCCGCCGAGCGGGTAAGCCCGCGCAGGGCGAACTTGGTGGATCCGTAGGCGGCGTGACCGCGGATCCCGACGAGCCCGGCCGTGGAGGAGATGTTGACGACCGAGCCGCCGCCGGCGGCCCGCAGCAGCGGGGCCACCGCCTGGATGCCGAGGAAGGGGCCCAGCAGGTTGACCCGCAGCAGGGCCTCGAAGCCCTCCGCGCTCTGCTGCTCGACGTGCGCGGTGCGCCACAGGGCGGCGTTGTTGACCAGTGCCGAGACGGTGCCGAAGGCCGCGACGGCCGCCTCGGTCACCCGGGCCCAGCCGGCGGCCTCGGTCACGTCGTGGTGGACGTAGAGGCCCTGCGCGCCGAGCTCGGCGGCGACCGCGCGGCCCTCCTCCTCCCGGACGTCGGTGACGACGACCCGTGCCCCCGCCTCCGCGCACAGCCGGGCTTCCGCCGCGCCCTGGCCGCGCCCGGCCCCGGTGATGACGACGACCTTCCCGTCGAGGGTGATCACGGCTCAGCCCTCCAGTTCCGGGGCGCGGAAGTGCGGGATGACCTTCTCGCCCCACTGCCGGATGGTCTCCATGCAGGCCTCCTGCGGCACGGTGCCCATCTGGATCAGGCACATCACCTCGTCGACGCCGATCTGGCGGAGCTGTTCCACGTAGGCGATGGCCGTGTCGGCGCTGCCGTACGCGTGCTCCGCGTTGTAGGTGCCGGTGTCGACGGGACGGGCCGGGATGTTCGCCTCGTGCAGCCGGGCGACGAGTTCCTCGCGGCCCTGGGCGAGGGCGGCGACGTGGGAGGCGGCGTCCTCGTCCTCGGAGTATCCGGTCGGCGCGGGCGCGTTGCCGTACCAGTGCGCGATGGACTCGGCGAAGAAGCGCTGCCCCCGGGTGCCCAGGCGCAGGGCCCGTTCGGCGTCGTCCAGGACGATGGTCGGGCAGAGGGCGGAGAGGTGGTCGTTGACCTCGCTCGACACGAGGCGCTCGCCGCTGCGGCCGGCGACGGCCTCGTCGTAGACCTTGCGCATGGCCCGTACGTCGTCGGCGCCGGCGAAGCCCATCACCAGGGCTCCGATGCCCAGTTCGGCGGCGAGCTTGAGGGTGTCGTGCTTGGAGCAGGCCATGAACAGGGGCGGGTGCGGGTCCTGCACGGGCCGGGGCAGGACCGCCCCGGGCCCGATGTCGAGGGAGCCGTGCCACTCGAACTCCGGCTCCCGCCAGGCGGCGGAGAAGATCCGCAGCGCCTCCTCCATCTGCGGGTAGGTGTCCTCGGGGCGCACCCCGTACATGGACATCTCCTGGCGGGTGGCCCCGCGCCCGGCGCCGATGTCGACGCGGCCCCCGGAGAGGACGTCGAGCATGGCGGCCCGCTCGGCGACGCGCACGGGGTGCTGGTAGCCGAACGGCATGGTGACCACGCCGTGGCCGATGCGGATCTTGTGCGTGCGGGCGGCGACCCAGGTCAGGAAGATCTCGGAGGCGCTCATGTGCGCGTACTGGGTCAGCGCGTGGTGCTCGACGGCCCAGATCCGGTCGAAGCCCATCTCCTCGGCGAAGACGGCCTGTTCGACGCAGTCGTGGATGACCTGGCGTTCGCGTGCGGGGGTGGGGTCGACGAGCTGCGCCTCGAAGATCATCGAGAACTTCACGGTGAGGTTCCTCCGTCCGGTTGCCCGCGCGTGTGCTTCCCGCGGCAGGCGTTCCCAGGATGTATTCCTAATAGGAATACATCTAGCAGTCATACCCCTCGGAGGGAAGGGCGCCGGCGGGAGCGGTCGTAGACTGCGCTGCGTGGCAGACGAGACGAACAAGCGAGCGCTCCCCGCGACCAGCTGGGCGGTGCTCGGCCTGCTCTCCTTCGGCGAGGAACTGTCCGGCTACGACCTGAAGAAGTGGTCGGACTGGTCCCTGCGCTTCTTCTACTGGAGCCCGTCCTTCAGCCAGATCTACAGCGAGCTCAAGCGCCTGGAGAAGGCCGGCTACGCCACCTCGCGGATGATCGCCCAGGACACCGGAACCCGCGACAAGCGCGTCTACCGGATCACCGACGAGGGCACGGCGGCCGTACGGGAATGGGCGCGCGAGGCGCCGGTCGACCCGCCGGTGCTCAAGCACGGGCCGATGCTGCGACTGTGGCTGGGCCACCTGCTGGAGCCGGAGCAGATGCGCGAAGTGCTGGCCGGGCACCAGGAGTTCGCGGAGAAGATGCGCCGCCGGGCGGTGGCCGACACCGAGGGCGCGAAGGACGAGGCGGCGTGGGCGTACCCCGCGCTCACCCTCAAGTGGGCCGAGCGGTACTACGCCTCCGAGCGCGACCTCGCGGCGGCCATGCTGGAGGACATCGAGGCCCTGTCGGCGGAGCGCGGCAAGCAGCCGTAGGAGCGCCGGAAGTAGAGCAGCGGCGCGCCGTCGCGGCGCGCCGCCGGCGCGGTGACCCGGCCGAGGGCGATGAGGTGGTCGCCGCCGTCCAGTACGTCCTCCAGGGCGCATTCCACGGTCGCGAGGACCCCGTCGAGCAGGGGTGCGCCGCCCGCGCCCGGCCGCCAGGGCACGCCGGCGAACTTGTCGCCACCCGTGACCGCGAACCGGCGGCACAGCTCCTCCTGGTCCGCCGCCAGGATGTTGACGGCGAAGGCGCCCGCGGCGCGGATCCGCGGCCAGGTGGCCGAGGTACGGGCCGGGCAGAAGCAGACCAGCGGCGGATCGAGTGACACCGAGGAGAAGGACTGCACGGCCATCCCGGCGGGACGGCCGTCGCTTCCGCACGCCGTGATGACGGCGACGCCCGTGCAGAAGCTGGACAGCACCGCCTTCAGGTCCGCCCCGGGCGGGACGGGCGCGGCAGGCGGGATGGAAGGGGTGGCGGGGGTCGACACGAGGGGCCTCCAGAGAAGGTTATTCCTACTAGGTATATGCCTAACCGAAACACTTGTGATTGGATACCGCCCACGCTCGCTCGTCAAGTAGGGAGGGTTCGTGACCAGCCCCCGCCAGACCCCGCAAGTGCCCCCGCCCGCACCGTGGTTGACGCCCCAGGCGCCCCCGCTGCCCGCCACCCTCGCCCTGCTCCCCGCGTACGCCGCCGCCGCGTACGGGGACCGCGAGGCACTGGCCGACGGGGAGGTCCGCTGGAGCTTCGCCCGGCTGGCCGCCGAGATCGCCGCCGCCTCCCGGGCCGCCCTCGCCCACGGCATCCGCCCCGGCGACCGGGTCGCCGTCTGGGCCCCCAACAGCCGCCAGTGGATCACCGCCGCCCTCGGCGCGGTCGGCGTCGGCGCCGTCCTCGTACCGGTCAACACCCGCTACAAGCCCGCCGAGGCCGCCGACGTCATCCGCCGCAGCGGCGCCCGCGTGCTGTTCACCGAACGCGGCTTCCTCGGCACCGACTACGCCCGCGACCTGCACGCCTCCGGCGAGGACCTCGGCGCGCTCGCCTCCACCGTGCTCCTGCGCGGCGGCAGCGGACCCGAGTCCTACGAGGCCTACCTCGCCGCCGGGGAGGCCGTCCCCGAAACCGAACGGGCCGCCCGCGCCTCTCTCGTACGCCCCGAAGACCTCAGCGACCTCCTGTACACCTCCGGCACCACCGGCCGCCCCAAGGGCGTGATGGCCACCCACGGCCAGGGCGTCCGCCTCTACGCCTCCTGGTCGGAGCTGGTCACGCTGCGCCCCGGCGACCGCTGCCTGCTGGTCAACCCCTTCTTCCACACCTTCGGATACAAGGCCGGGGTCCTCGCCTGCCTGCTGCGCGGGGCCACCATGCTCCCCGAGGCCCGTTACGACACCGACCGCGTCCTGGCCCGCATGGCCGCCGAGCGGGTCACCTGCCTGATGGGCCCGCCGACCGTCTTCCACGGCCTGGTCCGCCACCCCGCCCGGGCCGCCCACGACCTCTCCGCGCTGCGCCTCGCCGGTACCGGCGCCGCCTCCGTGCCCGCCTCCCTCGTCGAGGAGATCCGCGGCGAACTGGGCGCGCCCGAGGTGTTCACCGCGTACGGGCTGACCGAGTCCGGCGGCGTCGTCTCCGTCTGCCCCACCGACGCCGACGCCCTGACCGTCGCGCACACCGTCGGCCGGCCCCTGCCCGGCACCGAGGTCCGCATCGCGGGCCCCCTCGGCGAGGTGCTGCCCGCCGGGGAGCCCGGCGAGGTGCAGGTCCGCGGCTACCACGTCACCCCGGGCTACCTGGACGACCCGGCGGCCACCGCCGAGGCGATCCTGCCCGGCGGCTGGCTGCGCACCGGGGACGTCGGGGTCCTGGACGGGCGCGGCTACCTCGCCATCACCGACCGGCTGAAGGACATGTACGTGGTCGGCGGCTTCAACGCCTATCCGGCCGAGGTGGAGAACGTGCTCCTGACCCATCCCGCCGTCGCCGACGCCGCCGTCGTCGGCGCCCCGGACGAACGCCTCGGCGAGGTCGGGGTGGCCTTCCTCGTCACCACCGCCCCGGTCACGGCCGAGGAGCTGACCGCCTGGGCCCGGGAGCGGCTGGCCAACTTCAAGGTCCCCCGGCGGTTCACGGTGCTGGCGGAGCTGCCGCGCAACGCCGGCGGCAAGCTCCTGAAGAACGGGCTGCGCCGCGCGGCGCGAGGGGAGTCGGCGTGATCACCCTGGAGCCCACCGCCGAGCAGCGGGAACTGCGGGACGCCGTACGGGCGGTCCTCGCGCGGCACCCCGGCCACGCGGCCTGGGTCCCGCTGACGGCTCAGGTCGGCGCGGCCGCGCTGGCGGTGCCGCAGGAGTACGGCGGACTGGGCTGCGGGGCCGCCGAGGTCGCCGTGGTGATGGCGGAGCTGGGCCGCGCGCTGAGCCCCGTACCGTACCTGGGTTCGGCGGTGCTGACCGTGGGGGCCCTCCTCGCGGCCGGGGACCGGCGGGCCTGCGCGGAGCACCTGCCGGGGCTGGCGGAAGGGTCCGCGGTGGGGGCGCTGGCGTGGGCCGAGGAACCGGCCGGGGGCGGCGGGCGCGGCAGCTGGGAGGCGGATGCCCTGCACGCCCGGGCCGAGCCGGACGGCGGCCACTGGCTGCTCACGGGGACCAAGCGGTACGTCCTGGCCGGCCCGGTGGAGCCCTCCCTGCTGCTGGCGTTCGCCCGGGACCGGGACACAGGGCGACTCGGCCTGTACGAACTCACCGCCCCGCCGGGCGGGTTCACCGTACGGTCCACCATGGATCCGAGCCGCCCCCTCGCGGAGGTGCTCCTGGACCGCACCCCGGCCCGGCTGCTCGCCGCCCACGGCGACGCGGTGCTCGCCCGGGTCCGCGACGTGGCGTGCACCGCGCTGGCCGCCGAACAGGCGGGCGCCGCCGGGCGGGCGCTGGAGGTCACGGTCCGCCACGCGAAGGACCGCTGCCAGTTCGGCCGCCCCATCGGCTCCTTCCAGGCGGTCAAGCACCGCCTCGCCGACATGCACACCGCCGTCGAGACCTCCCGTTCCCTCGCCCTCGCGGCGGCCGCCGCCGGAGCCCCGCCGGAACTCGCCGCGGCCGCCCGGTCGGCCTGCTCGCAGGCGTACGCGTACGTCGCGGGCGAGATGATCCAGCTGCACGGCGGCATCGGCATCACCTGGGAGCACGAGGCCCACGCCTTCTTCAAGCGTTCCCACGGCTCCGCCCAACTGTTCGGCACCCCCTCTGCCCACCGCTCCCGCCTTGCCGCAACCCTGGGTTTCACCCCGGCCCCCTGACGTACGCTCGGCACATGACGGGCAGCGCGATGGACCTCCGCACGGTCGCAAGGACCGCTCCGGCGCTCGTGAACCTGTACAAGAGCGCCGGGATCTCGCTCCGCAAGCACGGCCTGGAAGGCGGGCGGGCCGCGGTCTACCTGGTCCTGGACTACTCCGGCTCCATGCGCCCGTACTACCGGGACGGCAGCGTCCAGGCCCTCGCGGACCGGGTGCTGGGCCTGTCCGCGCACCTGGACGACGACGGTCGGGTGCCGGTGGTGTTCTTCTCCACCGAGGTCGACGCGATCGAGGAGATCACCCTCGGCGCGCACGAGGGGCGGGTCACCGCGATCGCCGAAGGCCTCGGGCACATGGGGAGGACGGCCTACCACGCGGCGATGGAGGCGGTCATCGACCACTACCTGGACTCGGGGGCGACGGATCCGGCCCTGGTCGTCTTCCAGACCGACGGCGGACCGACCAGCAAGCCGGCGGCGGAGGAGTACCTGTGCAAGGCGGCCCGCCTCCCGCTGTTCTGGCAGTTCGTCGGCTTCGGCAACACCCGCAGCACCCAGTTCGACTTCCTGCGCCGGCTCGACGAACTGCCCGTGCCGGCCCGGCGGGTCGTGGACAACGCGGGCTACTTCCACGCCGGAGCCGATCCCCGCGCGGTGGCCGACGACGACCTGTACGACCGGCTCCTCGGGGAGTTCCCCTCCTGGCTGGCGGCGGCCCGGTCCGCGGGCGTCGTGCGCGCCTGACCGGCGGGTGTCGGGGGCGGCGCTTTGATGGAGGGATGACGACGAACAACTGGGCCGCCTTCGAAAAGGCCCAACCGGAGTTCGCGGCGGCCGTCCGGGCCCGCTTCGCGCAGTTCCCGCACCACGTGCTCGCCACCCTGCGCAAGGACGGCTCCCCCCGGGTGGCCGGGCTCAACGTCGACTTCCGCGGCGGCGAGCTGTGGCTCGGCATGATGCCCGGCTCCCTGAAGGCCAAGGACCTCCAGCGCGACCCGCGTTTCGCCCTGCACACGAACCCGGGCGAGGGGGAGACGATGCCGGACGGGGACGTACGGATCTCCGGGCGGGCGGTGGAGGTGGTCGACCCGCCCGAACTGCACCGGTACGCGGAGGAGACCGAGAGCCCCCACCCCTTCCACCTCTTCCACGCCGACCTGACCGAGGTCGTCCACATCGGCGTGGAGGGCGACGACCTGGTCGTCCGGTCCTGGACCCCGGCGCGCGGCGTCCGCACCCTGCGCCGGGGCAACGACGACGAACCGCCGCGCGAGGACCCGCCGGGCGGCGGCGGCCCCTCCGGCGAACAGCCCGGCGGGCAGCCCGCTAGCTGAGCGGCGGGAGACCGCCGGCCGGGCCGAGGGCGGCGGGGTCGACGTCCAGCCAGTTCCGGTCGATGTTGAGGGTCACCCCGCCGTACGAGGCGTCGTGGTCGCCCCGGAACTGGTGGGCGCGGCGCGGCCCGGCCCACTGCGCGGTGCGCGCGGGCAGCCCCAGGTCCTTGTCGGCGACGGAGGCCGCGCCGTTCCACTGGGCGCCCCACAGCACGTCGGGCATGGCCTGCGGGGCCTGGTGGTAGTGGGCGCTGAGCGCCTTCACCCCGGAGCTGGCCGCCACGTACGCCCCCGAGCGGAAGCCCCGCTCGTGCAGCCGCACCGTCCAGGCGGTGAGGTAGGCGACGGCCGGCGCGTCCCAGGTCGCGCGGTCCGAGTAGTTCTCCAGGTCGTTGTACAGAATCGTGCCGGGGGCCAGCCCGAGGGAGCGCGCCGCGTCCGCCGCCCCGTCGGCGGCGGCCTTGCCCTGCTCGTTCGCCTCGGAGGGGTCGGGCGACAGTCCGGTGCTCGGGCTGTGCCAGGGCTGGGGACCCACCCAGATCGGCATCAGGTGCCAGCCCGCCGCGGTCTGCCGCCGGATCCAGCCGGCCGTCAGCTGCGGCTGGGCGCAGGCCCGGGCCTTGCCGCCGATGTAGATGCCGACCGCGCCGAAGGGGGATCCGGACCGCCAGCTGTCCATCGCACGCTGGGTCGGGGCGGTGCAGGCGTCGAAGCCCAGCCCGGTGAAGGCCTCCTGGGCGGAGCGGGGCGCCGCCGCCACCGCGGGTACGGCGGGGGCGGCGGGGGCGGCGGGGCCCGGCCGGGCGGGAGCCCCCTCGCCCCCGCCCGGGGCCCGGCCGGCTTCGACGGCCCGCGCCAGGAGGCCCCGTACGGTGTCCGGCGCGGCCCCGTACGAGAGCGTGGCCATCACCCCGGAGCGGCGCAGGGCGTACCGCACCTCGTTGCTGTCGCCCTCGGCCGGGGGCAGGGCCCGGCCGCCGTCCACCGCGAGGGTGGGGATGTCGGCGCGCGGCGGGGCGTCGTCGATCGGCTCCAGGTGCAGGGTGTCGGCGCGGGGGGCGACGGCCCGGCCGCCGCACTCGCTCTGGGTGCCGGCGTGCCCGAGGTAGAGCGTGGGCAGGTCCAGGCGCAGACAGGTCTCGGGGTGGCGGTCGAGGTCGAGGATCCGCCAGTCCGCGGGGACGGTCAGGCGCAGCCCCTGGTAGTCGACGGTCCGCCCGTCGGCGGCGACGGCGGGCGACAGGGACGCGACGGGCAGCAGCAGGGCGGCGCCCAACAGGCAGCGCAGCAGCGTTCGGGAGGCCATGGGGCCAGTGTCCAGAGTCCGCGGGCCCGCTTCCGGGGCCCTCGGATCCGACGGCTGGTCCGTCCGGCCCAGCGGGTCCCGCCGCTTCTGACGGGGCGTCGGTCAAGGGTCCGCGCCACTTCACCCGCACGAGCGAACCGGTCCCGGCCGCGTCGGAGTCGGGCTGACGACGGGCGGCGCGCACCCCCGTGGCACGCCGCCCGCCGGCCCCGGTCAGCAGGATTCCGGGTGACGGAGGGCCCCACCACCCCGGCCTTCGCACACCGTCGGCACCCACCTGCCGCACATCTACCGCAAGACGGGCGTCACGACGCGGTCCGGCCGATGGCGCGCCCGAACCCCGGGGCGCTGTCGGTGGGTTGGAGTAGCGTGGCGGAGATCGAACGGATCTGCGAACCAACGGGGGAACCATGAAGCGCACGCGCACGCGCACGAACAAGGGCCGCAAGGCCGTCACCCTGGCAGCCGTGGGCGCGGCGCTGGCGATGACGGTGGGGGCGGGCCAGTCCGCCGCGGACGAGGAACTCATCGGCTACCCGGGGCCGGACGGCCTGATCTGGGTACAGGAGCAGACCGGCAACGGCGGCTTCGTCTCGGGCGGGCTGGCGCCCTGGCTGGACAGCTTCACCACCTTCGCCTGCGAGGGCGGCGGCAGCATCGAGGTGGTCTTCCACCTGGAGAACCACCCGGACCGGGACCCCGCGCCCTTCACCCTGGACTGCCCGTCCGGCACCCCGGCGCGCATCACCGTCCCCCTCGGCACCGGCCTGAAGGGCGGCTTCGTCGCCACGGTGACGGCCTCGTCCCCATCCACCCGCTGGGCCGCCACGGTCGTCCAGCCCGAATAGCCGACCCGGAAGGTGCCCGCCCCCTCGCTGCGCGGAGGCGGCGGGCAACCGGGCCACTCGACCACTCAACCACTCAACCACTCGACTCAGGCTTCCGCCGACTTGAACCCGGCCCAGGCCGACTTACCGACCCGATCGTCACGGATCTCGAATTCGTCCGCGAGGGCGGTCACCAGCCAGAGTCCCCGGCCACGCTCGGCGTCGGGTTCCGCGTGTTGCACAGTCGGGCGACCCGGCCCACTGTCGCGCACTTCGAGCCACAGAATCCCCGCCTCTCGGGCGACGCAGACGGAGAACTCACGCCCCCACGGAACTCCGTGCACCACGGCGTTCGAAGCAAGCTCCGAAACGCAGAGCCGCATGTCGTCCCGCCGCTCGGACACACCCCACTCGGCGAGCGTGTCACCGACGAACTGCCGGGCCGCACGCACCGAGGTGCGCGCACGAGGGAAGCGCTGCTGCCGGGACAAGGACACAGCCCCCACCACTTTCACTCTGTGCTTCCAGTGCAACACCGAACGTATCGGTATTCGCGAAAAGCAGCAAGGTTTGCAAGGGTGGGTTCACTCCATCCCGTCGCATACCGTGGGGGGTTGGAGCACGCACCACATCCAGGAGGCATCGTGAGCGGCAATGAGTGGACCAGCACATCGATGCCGTACCTGACTCCGCGAGCGTCCGGCACCACCGACGCGTGGTCCGAAGAGGCCAGGGCTGCGGGCCGTTCCGGGAGTCAGCGCATCGTCCACGCCGGCAAGGTTCCGGCGCCCGCAGCCGTAGCGCTCCTCCTCCGCCTGCCCGAGGGCGACCCCGTCGTGGTGCGTCGCCGGATCATCGAACTCGACGATGAGCCGAACGAGTTGACGGACACGTACTATCCGGCGGACATCGCGTCGGACACTCCTCTGGCTGCCAAGGAAAAGATCCGTGGCGGCGCCGTGACCCTCCTCGCCACCCTCGGACATGTAGGCGTACGGGTCGTGGAGGACGTGACGGCGAGGATGCCGCGCGCCGAGGAGCGTGAGCAGCTCCGCCTCGGGTCCGGCGAACCGGTGCTGCAACTCACGCGCACCACCTATGACACGGCGGACCGACCTGTCCAAGCGGACGTGATGGTCATGCCGGCCTCCCGTCAACAGCTGCGGTACGAGATCAGGATCGGTTGACCTGTGCCCCACTCCGAAGCCGAAGCACTCGATCCACGGCCGCTCCACGCCCGCATCGCCGCCGATCTTCGCGACGAGATCATGAGCGGCAGTATCGCGCCAGGCGCCAAACTGCCCTCGACCGCACAATTGAAGGCCCGGTTCGACGCTTCCAACGCCACGATCCAAAAGGCCGTTCACCTGCTGAAGGACGAAGGACTCGCGATCGGCCGCGCGGGAGCCGCCGTGACGGTACGGGAGAACCGCCAGCGAACGCTCCGCCCCGCGAAATCCCTCACGCCGGCGGCGGACGGAGAAACGTACCCGTGGCTCGCCGAGCTCTCCGAGCAACCTTCGGCCGCGCGCAGCACACTGCTCGCCGTCGAAGAGGTGCGCACCACTGGTGACGTCGCCGCCGCACTCGGATGCGCTGAGGGGAGTCCGGCCGTGTGTCGCCACCAGCTGATCCGCATCGACGGCGAACCTGCGGAGCTGGTGAGCTCGTACTATCCGCCGGACATCGCCCACGGCACTCCGCTGGCCGAACCGCGCAGGATCCGAGGAGGCACGCCGACGCTCCTCGCAGAACTGGGGTTCCCACCCCGTCACAGCGTCGACCGGATCTCCGCCAGGGTCGCCACGCAGGAGCAGTACACCGCCCTCCGGCTGCCCGGTGATCTCCCGGTCCTCCGCACCCTTCGTACGGTGTACGGGGACGGCCAGCGAACCATCGAGGTCACGGTGATGGTCAAAGCTGGGCACCTCTACGAGCTGCGGTACGAGTTCGGTCCCGAATGACCGCCCCCGCACGCCACGGCGCCCGTCATCCCTGGTCGGGGACATGACGGGCGCCGTGTCGGAGTTCCGCACTTCGTTGTACGGACCGTATGAGGGGTCCCGCCCCGAGGGGCGGGGGGTGACGGTGGTTACACCATCAGGGAGCGGTCCGTCGGCTTGACCGGGTACGGGAGGGCGCTGGCGCCGGTCAGGAAGCGGTCCACGCCGCGGGCGGCCGAGCGGCCTTCCGCGATGGCCCAGACGATGAGCGACTGGCCGCGGCCCGCGTCACCGGCGACGAAGACGCCGTCGACGTTGGTCTTGTAGGAGGCGTCGCGCTCGATGTTGCCGCGCGCGTCCATCGCCAGGCCGAACTGCTGGACCAGGCCGTTCTCCTGGTCGGTGCCCGTGAAGCCCATCGCCAGGGTGACCAGCTGCGCGGGGAGGACGCGCTCCGTGCCGGGCTTCTGGGTGAGCTTGCCGTCGACGAACTCGACCTCGACCAGGTGCAGGGCCTTGACGTTGCCGTCCTCGTCGCCCTCGAAGTGGGTGGTGGAGACGGAGTAGACCCGCTCGCCGCCCTCCTCGTGCGCCGAGGTGACCTTGTACAGCATGGGGAACGTCGGCCAGGGCTGGTTCGCGGTGCGGTCCTCGCCCGGCTTCGGCATGATCTCCAGCTGCGTGACCGAGGCCGCGCCCTGGCGGTGGGCGGTGCCCACGCAGTCCGCGCCGGTGTCACCGCCGCCGATGACGACGACGTGCTTGCCCTCGGCCGTGATGGGGGGCGCCATGAAGTCGCCCTCCTGGACCTTGTTCGCGAGCGGCAGGTACTCCATCGCGAAGTGGATGCCGTTCAGCTCGCGGCCGGGGACGGGCAGGTCGCGGGAGACCGTGGCGCCCGCCGCGATGACCACCGCGTCGAACCGCTTGCGCAGGTTGGTCGCCGTGATGTCCCGGCCGACCTCGATGCCCGTGCGGAACTTGGTGCCCTCCGCGCGCATCTGCTCGATGCGGCGGTTGATGTGCACCTTCTCCATCTTGAACTCGGGGATGCCGTAGCGCAGCAGCCCGCCGACGCGGTCGGCGCGCTCGTACACGACCACCGTGTGCCCGGCCCGGGTCAGCTGCTGGGCCGCGGCGAGACCCGCCGGGCCGGAGCCGATGACGGCGGCCGTCTTGCCGGACAGGCGCTCCGGCGGCTGCGGGGTGACGTCGCCGTTGTCCCAGGCCTTGTCGATGATCGAGACTTCGACGTTCTTGATCGTGACGGCGGGCTGGTTGATCCCGAGGACGCACGCCGACTCGCACGGAGCGGGGCACAGGCGGCCCGTGAACTCCGGGAAGTTGTTCGTGGCGTGCAGGCGCTCGGAGGCCGCGCTCCAGTCGTCGCGGTACGCGAAGTCGTTCCACTCGGGGATCAGGTTCCCGAGCGGGCAGCCGTTGTGGCAGAACGGGATGCCGCAGTCCATGCAGCGGCCGGCCTGCTTGCTGATGATCGGGAGCAGCGAGCCCGGGACGTAGACCTCGTTCCAGTCCTTGAGGCGGTCAGCCACGGGACGGGAACAGGCGGTCTCGCGCCCGGTGGTGAGGAAGCCCTTCGGGTCAGCCATGGGTCGCCGCCTCCATCATCTTCTCCGTGGTCTCGGATTCCGAGAGTCCGGCCAGCTCAGCGGCGTCCTTGGCGGCGAGCACTGCCTTGTACGTGGTCGGGATGATCTTGCTGAAGCGGTCCACGGAGGTGGACCAGTCAGCGAGGAGCTTCGCGGCCACGGTCGAGCCGGTCTCCTCCTCGTGGCGGCGCACCACATCGTGCAGCCACTGCTTGTCGGCGTCGGAGAGGACGGTCTCGACCGCCTCCGCGTTGCCGGTGTTGACGTTGTGCGGGTCGAGGTCGATGACGTACGCGACGCCGCCCGACATGCCCGCCGCGAAATTGCGGCCGGTCTCGCCGAGGACCACGGCCTGGCCGCCGGTCATGTACTCGCAGCCGTGGTCGCCCACGCCCTCCGAGACGACCAGGGCGCCGGAGTTGCGGACGCAGAAGCGTTCGCCGGTGCGGCCGCGCAGGAACATCTCGCCGCCGGTGGCCCCGTAGCCGATGGTGTTGCCGGCGATGGTGGAGTACTCGGCGAGGTGGTCGGCGCCGCGGTCCGGGCGGACGACGACGCGGCCGCCGGAGAGGCCCTTGCCGACGTAGTCGTTGGCGTCGCCCTCCAGGCGGAGGGTGACCCCCTTCGGCAGGAAGGCGCCGAAGGACTGCCCGGCGGAGCCGGTGAAGGTCAGGTCGACGGTGTTGTCGGGCAGGCCCGCACCGCCGAACTTCTTGGTGACCTCGTGGCCGAGCATGGTGCCGACGGTCCGGTTGATGTTGCGGATCGCGACCTGGGCGCGGACCGGCTGGGCTTCCTCGGCCGTCGCGGCGTTCAGCGCGTCGGCGGCGAGCTTGATCAGCTCGTTGTCGAGGGCCTTCTCCAGCCCGTGGTCCTGCTCGATCAGGGCGTGGCGGACCGCGCCCTCGGGCAGCTCGGGCACGTAGAAGAGGGGCTCCAGGTCGAGGCCCTGCGCCTTCCAGTGCGTGACGGCCTTGCTGGTGTCGAGGAGCTCGGCGTGGCCGACGGCCTCCTCGATGGTGCGGAAGCCGAGCTCGGCGAGGAGCTCGCGCACCTCCTGCGCGATGAACTCGAAGAAGTTCACGACGAACTCGGGCTTGCCGGAGAAGCGGTCGCGCAGGACCGGGTTCTGGGTGGCGATGCCGACCGGGCAGGTGTCCAGGTGGCAGACGCGCATCATGACGCAGCCGGAGACGACGAGCGGCGCGGTCGCGAAACCGAACTCCTCGGCGCCGAGCAGCGCGGCGATGACCACGTCGCGGCCGGTCTTGAGCTGGCCGTCCGTCTGGACCACGATGCGGTCGCGCAGCCCGTTGAGCAGCAGCGTCTGCTGGGTCTCGGCGAGGCCGAGCTCCCAGGGGCCGCCCGCGTGCTTGAGCGAGGTGAGCGGGGAGGCGCCCGTACCGCCGTCGTGGCCGGAGATGAGGACGACGTCCGCGTGGGCCTTGGAGACGCCCGCGGCGACCGTTCCGACGCCGACCTCGGAGACCAGCTTCACGTGGATGCGGGCGGCCGGGTTGGCGTTCTTGAGGTCGTGGATCAGCTGGGCGAGGTCTTCGATGGAGTAGATGTCGTGGTGCGGCGGCGGGGAGATCAGGCCGACGCCCGGGGTGGAGTGCCGGGTCTTGGCGACCCACGGGTAGACCTTGTGGCCGGGCAGCTGGCCGCCCTCGCCGGGCTTGGCGCCCTGCGCCATCTTGATCTGGATGTCGTCCGCGTTGACCAGGTACTCGGAGGTCACGCCGAAGCGGCCGGAGGCGACCTGCTTGATGGACGAGCGGCGCGCCGGGTCGTACAGGCGGTCCGGGTCCTCGCCGCCCTCACCGGTGTTGGACTTGCCGCCCAGCTGGTTCATGGCGATGGCGAGGGTTTCGTGCGCCTCCTTGGAGATGGAGCCGTACGACATGGCGCCGGTGGAGAAGCGCTTGACGATCTCGGAGACCGACTCGACCTCGTCGAGGGAGATCGACGGGCGGTCGCTCTTGAAGCCGAACAGGCCGCGGAGCGTCATCAGGCGCTCCGACTGCTCGTTCACGCGGTCCGTGTACTGCCGGAAGATGTCGTACCGGCGGTTGCGGGTGGCGTGCTGGAGGCGGAAGACCGTCTCCGGGTCGAACAGGTGCGGCTCGCCCTCGCGGCGCCACTGGTACTCGCCGCCGATCTCCAGCGCGCGGTGCGTGGCCGCGATGCCGGAGACGGGGTAGGCCTTGGCGTGGCGCGCGGCCACCTCCTTGGCGATGACGTCCAGGCCGGCGCCGCCGATCTTCGTGGCGGTGCCCGCGAAGTAGGTGCCGACGAACTCCTCGTTCAGGCCGACGGCCTCGAAGACCTGGGCGCCGCGGTAGGAGGCGACGGTGGAGATGCCCATCTTCGACATGACCTTGAGGACGCCCTTGCCGAGCGCGTAGATCAGGTTCTTGATGGCCTGCTCCGGCTCCAGGCCGGACAGGAAGGTACCGGCGCGCAGGAGGTCCTCGACGGACTCCATGGCGAGGTACGGGTTGACGGCGGCCGCGCCGTAGCCGATCAGCAGCGCGACGTGGTGGACCTCGCGGACGTCACCGGCCTCGACCAGCAGGCCCACCTGGGTGCGCTGCTTGGTGGCGATGAGGTGGTGGTGCACGGCGGAGGTGAGCAGCAGCGACGGGATCGGCGCGTGCTCGGCGTCCGAGTGGCGGTCGGAGAGGACGATCAGGTGCGCGCCGTTGGCGATGGCCGCGTCGACCTCGCCCCGGATCTCCTCCAGGCGGGCGGCCAGCGCGTCGCCGCCGCCGGAGACCCGGTAGAGGCCGGACAGCGTGGCGGCCTTCATGCCCGGCATGTCGCCGTCGGCGTTGACGTGTATGAGCTTGGCCAGCTCGTCGTTGTCGATCACCGGGAAGGGCAGGGTGACGCTGCGACAGGACGCGGCGGTCGGCTCCAGGAGGTTGCCCTGGGGGCCCAGCGAGGACAGCAGCGAGGTGACGAGCTCCTCGCGGATGGCGTCCAGCGGCGGGTTGGTGACCTGCGCGAAGAGCTGCGTGAAGTAGTCGAAGAGCAGCCGGGGGCGCTCGGACAGGGCCGCGATCGGGGAGTCCGTGCCCATCGAGCCGAGGGGCTCGCCGGCGGTGCGGGCCATCGGCGCGAGGATGACGCGGAGCTCTTCCTCGGTGTAGCCGAAGGTCTGCTGGCGGCGGGTGACCGAGGCGTGGGTGTGGACGATGTGCTCGCGCTCGGGCAGGTCCGTCAGCTCGATCTCGCCGGTTTCCAGCCATTCGGCGTAGGGCGCGGCGGAGGCCAGCTCGTCCTTGATCTCGTCGTCCTCGATGATCCGCTTCTGGGCGGTGTCGACGAGGAACATCTTGCCGGGCTGGAGGCGGCCCTTGCGGACGACCTTGGCCGGGTCGATGTCGAGGACGCCGACCTCGGAGCCGAGGACGACGAGGCCGTCGTCGGTGACCCAGTAGCGGCCGGGGCGCAGGCCGTTGCGGTCGAGGACCGCGCCGACCTGGGTGCCGTCGGTGAAGGTGACGCAGGCCGGGCCGTCCCAGGGCTCCATCATCGTGGAGTGGTACTGGTAGAACGCGCGGCGGGCCGGGGCCATGGAGGTGTGGTTCTCCCACGCCTCCGGGATCATCATCAGCACGCTGTGCGGCAGCGACCGGCCGCCGAGGTGGAGGAGCTCCAGGACCTCGTCGAAGGAGGCCGAGTCGGAGGCGTCCGGGGTGCAGATCGGGAAGATCCGGTCGAGGGCGCCCTCGCCGAAGACTCCGGAGGCCAGCTGGGACTCGCGGGCCTTCATCCAGTTCCGGTTGCCCTTGACCGTGTTGATCTCGCCGTTGTGCGCGACGAAGCGGTACGGGTGGGCGAGCGGCCAGGACGGGAAGGTGTTCGTCGAGAACCGGGAGTGGACCAGCGCGAGCGTCGACGCGAAGCGGCGGTCGGAGAGGTCCGGGAAGAAGGGCTCCAGCTGGCCGGTGGTCAGCATGCCCTTGTAGACGATGGTGCGGGCGGACAGCGACGGGAAGTAGACGCCGGCCTCGCGCTCGGCGCGCTTGCGCAGCACGAAGGCCTTGCGGTCCAGCTCGATGCCGGTGCTGCCGTTGCTCACGAAGAGCTGGGAGAAGGCCGGCATCGTGGCGCGGGCGCCGTTGCCGAGGAGGTCCGGGGAAACCGGAACCTCGCGCCAGCCGAGGACGGTCAGCTTCTCCTGGGCGGCGATGGCCTCGATCTGCTCCACGGCGACGGCCTGTGCGGTGCCGTCGGCGGGGAGGAAGGCGATGCCGACGGCGTAGGCGCCGGCCTCGGGAAGGTCGAAACCGGCCACCTCGCGCAGGAACGCGTCGGGGACCTGGGAGAGGATTCCGGCGCCGTCGCCCGAGTCCGGCTCGGAGCCGGTCGCGCCACGGTGCTCAAGGTTCCGCAGTACGGTCAGCGCCTGCTCGACGAGGGTGTGGGTCGCCTCGCCGGTGAGGTTCGCCACGAATCCGACGCCGCAGGCGTCCTTCTCGTTGCGCGGGTCGTACATGCCCTGCTGGGCGGGGCGACCGTCCATGGGCGACCAGGCGTTGGTGCTGAAGCCGGTCGCGGAGTGCGTGGATGCGGAACGCATCGGCTCTCCCGTCGTCGTCGTGGCATATGTGCATAGCCGAGGGACGACGTTGGCCCTCTGCGAAATTTCGTGCAGGTTACATGATGGCGGCAATCCCGAGAAGCGGATATTGCGTTCCAGCATGCGGACACGGCACGAAGCCAGAAAGAAAGGGACCCACGCGGAGACTGCGGCCGTTCCACAGGGTTTGCTGCGGACACGGCCCGGGGCGGAGGTCCCGGCGCGAGGCGGGCATCATTGCCCGCGCGCCCTGGTGTGATGCCCGGTGGACACGGAATCGAAACCGCCGGGTAACGGACTACTTATGTTGCGTACTGCATAGTGTCTCACTCCTGCGACGGTCAGCCTACGACGCCACCGATCCAGGTTCCCAGGATGTACGTCACACCGGCGGCCGCGCCACCCAGGACGAGCTGGCGCAGCCCGCTGTACCACCAGGAGCGGGCCGTGACCCGGGAGACGACGGCGCCGCAGGCGAAGAGCCCGACGAGGGCCAGCAGCACCGCGGGCCACAGGGCGGTCGCCCCGAGCAGGTAGGGCAGTACGGGGAGCAGCGCGCCCAGGGCGAACGAGCCGAACGACGAGACCGCGGCGACGGCCGGCGAGGGCAGGTCGTCGGGGTCGATGCCGAGCTCCTCGCGGGCGTGTATCTCCAGCGCCTGCTCCGGGTCGCGCGACAGCTGCATGGCGACCTCGCGGGCGAGGGGCGGCTCGACCCCGCGCGAGACGTACAGCTCGGCCAGCTCCTCCATCTCGTCGACGGGGTGCTTGCGCAGCTGCTGGCGTTCCACGTCGAGCTCCGCCAGGACGAGCTCGCGCTGCGAGGCCACCGAGGTGTACTCACCGGCGGCCATCGAGAAGGCACCGGCCGCGAGACCGGCCAGTCCGGTGATCACGACGGTCTGCGGGGCGACCGCACCGCCGGCCACGCCGGTCATCAGGGCGAGGTTGGAGACCAGCCCGTCCATGGCACCGAACACGGCCGGCCGCAGCCATCCGCCGTTGACGTCCCGGTGGGTGTGGTTGTCACGGTGGGCGGTGTGCAGCGGTGCTTCGATGTCGATGATGGACATGCGTGGTTCCTCCCCATTACGTGTGAGTGGGTACGCGAAAGCAACGCGAGCCCTGCCCACGCGGGGCCACTCCCCCTGAACACCTCGAAACTACGCACGATTTTTGCCGCCCGCCAGCAAGGAAGGCCGTACTTACCTGGGGTTTCGTCCCTCGGCGACCGGGTGACGGGGGCGTTCGGGGGGTGTTTCGCGGCGACCGACAAACCACATGCCGTGGCACAAATCCCCCAAGGGCTCATCATGAGTCCCATCAAGTGGAGAGGCGCGCCATGGAGCTGATTGCATGCAATCCGCAGGTCCTCCTCGAACGGGCCAGGGGCGCACTTCTCGGCCTCGCCGTGGGTGACGCGCTGGGCGCCCCCGCCGAGAACATGAAGCCTTCGGAGATCCGGGCGAAGTGGGGCCGGATCGAGGGGTTCGTCTCGGACGACCCGGCCGGCACGGACGACACCGAGTACGCCATCTTCTCGGGCCTGCTGCTGGCCCGGCACGGCTCCGCCCTCACCGTCGCGCACGTCGAACGGGCCTGGCACCACTGGATCGCCGACCTCGACGAGGGGCCGTTCCGCGGCGCGGGCTTCTCCGAGCGGGGCACCCTGGAGAACCTCCGCCGGGGCCTGGCCGCGCCGATCTCGGCGCAGCACCGCCACGCCTGGTCGGACGGTCTCGCCATGCGGGCGGCCCCGTTCGGGGTGTTCGCGGCGGGCCGGCCGGCCGAAGCGGCCCGGCTGGTCGCGATCGACGGCACCGTCAGTCACGACGGCGAGGGCATCTACGGCGGCCAGGCCGTGGCGGCGGGCGTCGCCGCGGCGATGGCGGGCGGCTCCCCCGCCTCCGTGGTCTCGGCGGCCCTGTCGGTGATCCCGTCCGACTCCTGGACGGCCCGCTCCCTGCGCCGCGCCGTGACCGCCGCCCCGCGCGGGGAACGGGCGGTCCGCTCGGCCGTCGTGATCGGCGGGTACCCGTGGACGGACCTGGCGCCGGAGGCGGTGGGACTGGCGTTCGGCGCGTTCGCGGCGTGCCGGGGGGACTTCACGGACTCCGTCCTGACCGCCGTCAACATGGGCCGCGACGCCGACACCACGGCCGCGGTGGCGGGCGCCCTCTCCGGCGCCCTGTCCGGCGCCGCGGCGATCCCCGCCGACTGGGCGGCGGTCATCGGCCCGGTGCGCGGCAGCTGCCTCCCCTCGATGCGGGGCTACCACGTCCTCGACATCGCGGACCTCCTCACCCCCGAATACGAGACCCCCCGATGACCCCGCCCCCGTACGCCCCGGACGACTCGCCCGCTCCGGCCGCAGGGGCCGTCCCCCCGATCCCCACCGCCCCGGAAGCGGCCGCCCCGGCCCGGCCCGGCGGCCCCTCCACCGCCCCGGGCCCGGTGGCAGTGCTCTCCGCCGGGGTGGCCGCGGATCCCCCGCCGCCGTCCGGCTCCACCGCACCCGCCGGCGCGTGCGCACCCGCCCCGGCCCCGGCCCCGGCCCCGGCTCAGGCGGAGCCGTACCGGCCGACGGGGCCCGGAGTCCCGGAGGGCCCGGGGTCCCGGGCGCTGCCGCCGTCCCGGGGCGCGGCCGTGGACGCCGGCCCCCCGGGCCCCGCGCCGCACCCGGTGCGGGCCCGCCCCGCCCCGGCCGGAGCCGCGCTCCTCATGGCCAGCCGGCCGGCCAGCTGAGGGTCGGGCTGTTCCCCGACCAGACCGACGTGGAAGAACACGGCTCCCGCCATGGTGTCC
>NZ_JBEXPG010000079.1:0-39094 GCF_040611935.1 Streptomyces sp. NPDC006512
CTAGTGCCGTGACCGGGAAGGTCCACCGGGTCGCGACGCCCGGCACGGCACCTCTCCGCGTTGTCGGACCACGGAGGTACGTCCAGTACAAGCCGCGGCCCTCCGCCTTGAGATGCACCGCACCGGACGCCGCGACCCGGCACACCTTCCCGGCCACGGCACTAGCCATCGCGCCCGCCGGCCCTCTGGCCCTGTCCGGCGTCGCCCCGGAGGAGCCGGTGGCGCGCGGGTCTCACATCCGGTCGAGGCCGACCATCCGGCTCACGGCCTGCCTGATGGTGAGGCCGGCTTGATCCCGCGGCTGAGGAACCGCGGGTGGGGGAGTCGGGGGGAGATCGACGGCGATGACTTCGACGCGCTGCCCGGGGGCGGCCTGGGCGGCGATGCGGCCGCGTTCCCGCTCGGAGGCGGCGAAGAGGACGAGCGGGGCGAGACGGTTGCGCAGGGCGGGCAGGCGGCTCGCCACCGGGCAGATGACCGCGTACGGCTTGCCGCGCAGGTACACGGGCACGCCCATGGCGTACTCGGGACTGCTCTCGCGGGCAACACCGGGGTACGCGCCGGCCTCGTGGTAGACGAACTCCACCACCGGCTTGACCAACGCCTTCTGGCGTTGGAGCAGTGCCGCTATCGCCGCCAGGTGCTCCTGCTCGGCGGCCTTCCGCGCTTCGCGTCGGCGCCGCTGCACGGCGGTCAGCCGGTCGATGACCTGCTCTCGCCGGGCCGTCGCCCGGACCTGCTCTTCCTCACCTTCGAAGTACGAGCGGGTTGTCCACCGCCATGTCCCGTCATCGCCCCGCCCCTTGGCCCGCAGGCGGTGCGGGCGGGTGGTGTTCGCGCAGATGGCGGCGACGAAGCGGTCCAGCGGGAAGGGGTCGGCCGTCGTCCATGTGCCGTGGCCGCCGCAGGGCAGCGGTGCGTCGATTCCCGGTCCGCAGTCCTCGCACTCACACAGGCCGCAGTCGGCCCGGTCCTCGCACCACTCGGGTACGAAGCGGGCGGCCCCGGCAGTGATCTGGACGGGTCCGCCGTCGTCCGGCCGGGCGATCCGCACGGAGGGCACGTGGTCGAGCCAGGGGACGGTCTTGCGGTCGGTGAACCAGCACACCTCGACGCCGGCGGCACGGTACCGGTCGGTGCGGGCCTCGATGTCGGTGATGGGGATGGCCGCCATCTGCGCCTCCAGGGCCACGCGGCGGCTGCCGTCCGGCGAGGTGGCCATCACGTCCGCGCGCCAGGAGCCGTCCGGGGCGGCGACTTCGTACTCGGCACTCCACCCGGCCGCGCGGGCGTGGTGGGCGAGGTCGAGCTTGAGGAGGTGGTGGGCCATGCCTTCGCCCGCGAGCCGCGCCTCACAATGCGGGGCGTTGCCGGCATGGCGCAGGAACCACAGGTCGTACGCGCCGTGCGTCTTGTGGACCAGGTGCAGCCGCCAGGCGCATTCGTAGCAGGTCAGGGGTGCGGGAGGGGTGGCCTTGTAGATGCTCTCCCGGGCCCGTCCGCATCCAAGGTCGGCCTGGGTGGCGTCGATCCGCCCCCATTCTCCGTGCACCCCGACGAACACCATCGCTCTCTCCTTCTCTCCTTCGTTGCGCGGCGGACCCTCGTCCGCGACGGACGGCGGAGACCCGGTCTGACAAGAAGTACCCCGGACGGGACGGGCTGCTACGCCGTTCGCGGTAGGGGTGTCACCTTCCGCCACCCTTCCCCCTGGACCCGCTGACGCCCTGGCGGCTGTCGTGGCGTTGCGACGTCTTGCCGATCAACTGGAGGACGCGTCGTCGAGCAGGCCATGCGGGCGGGCTGGAGCTGGCCGCAGGTCTCCGAGGCGCTCGGTGTCACCCGCCAAGCCGTCCACAAGAAGCACGCCAAGCGGCTCATCGCCGCCGGAGTCAAGCTGAGGAGGCGCGGCGATGAGCGCGTTTGACCAGTACCTGCATGCGGTCATCGTGCGGGCGATGGACGAAGCCCGGGGTGACGGGTCGGCGACCATCGACGCACACCATCTCCTGCTGTCGCTCGCCGCCGATCAGGGGTCCACCGCACAGCAGGCCCTGGCCTCGGCCGGGCTGGATCGCGCTGCTGTCCGCGAGGCACTGGACCGCGAATTCGAGCACAGCCTCAGCGTGGTTGGAGTGTCTCCGGCCGCCTATGACCTTCCCAGGCCGAGCCACGCCTCCCACCAGCCCAAGATGGGTGCGTCCGCCAGACTCGCCCTGGATCGGAGCTTCGCCTCCGCCCGCAAGAAGGACCTGCGGTCAGCGCACCTGCTGCTCGGGATCCTGCAGGCTCAAGTCGGTACCGTGCCCCGCGCCCTCGCCCTGGCGGGGGTCGATCAGGCCGAGCTGGCGGACCGCGTACGGCAGACGCTCACCAGCCAGGAGCAGTGACCGAACACCGGGATGCGAGGAGGGCCACATGCACCGGCACACCACTCGTGCGGACTACGGCCGACCGGGAGCCGAACCGGCCGAAGCAGGGGGCGCGGCCCCTGAATCCGCGCCGGCCGCAGGGGCCGAGGGCTACGAGGCGGTCCAGCACTTACTCCAGCGGGCCGTGACGCACGGCGGCCTTCCCGGGATTCTCGCCGAGGTTCGCGACGGCGGCCGGCAGTGGTTCGGGACCGCAGGAGTGGCCGACACCCGCACCGGCCGCAGGCGTTCACGGCAGGACCGGTTCCGCATCGGCAGCATCACCAAGACGTTCGTGGCCACCGTCGTGATGCAGCTGGCGGCGGAAAGGCAGGCTGAGCCTGGACGACACCGTGGAACAGTGGCTGCCGGGCGTGGTCCACGGCCGTCACCACGACGGTGCAGGGGCGACCGTCAGGATGCTGCTCAACCACACCAGCGGGATCTTCAACTACACCGATGACCAGGAAGCACTGAACCGTTGCGAGACGCACCCGCCCCAGGCGCTGGCGCGGATCGCGATGTCCCATCCGCCCACCTTCACGCCGGGTTCGGGCTGGGCGTACTCCAACACCAACTACGTCCTCGCCGGCATGATCATCGAGCGGGTCACCGGCCGCGCGCTCGCCGAGGAGATCACGGAGCGGATCTCCCGCCCGCTCGGCCTGGCCGGTACGTACCTGCCGCACGGCAGCGACCCGACGATCCGCGGGCCGCACTCCCGGCACTACACGAAGCTGTTCCGGACGGACCCCGGCGCGCCGGTCCACGACGCGACCGAGCTCGACCCGTCCATGTTCTGGGCGGCCGGCGGCATGATCTCCACCGCCGGGGACCTCAACCGGTTCTTCGGCGCCCTGCTCGGGGGCCGAATCCTGCCACCGGACCAACAACGCGACATGTTCGCCACCGTGACCCCGTGACTGGATTCCCGACGCCGCCTACGGCCTCGGCGTCTCCTCGGTGAGACTGCCCTGCGGGGAAACGGTCTGGGGCATGGGGGGGTGCGCTCTTCGGATCGTGGTCCTACGCCTACGGCGCTCGCGACGGCGAGCAGATGGTCACCACCAACGTCAACGGCGACTGGAGCGACGGCGACTGGGACGACCCCATCGCCCTCTTCACCGATCTCCTCCAGGCGAAGTTCTGCCGCCGGGGCTAGGGACCGTAAGGGCGCGGAACTGTACGAGCATCGGGTGTGCGTTCTGGCGTCCGACACATTTTCGAGTGAGCGGCCGGGCAGCCAGTAGGCTGAGTGGGTGAACACTTCCCCCGCACTCCCGCGTTCGTTCCGGCTGCTCGTCACGGGCGGAGGCACGGGCGGCCACACTTACCCGGCCCTGACGGCGATCCGTACCCTGCAAGGCCGTCTCGCGGCCGCGGGCGCCACGCTGGACGTCCTGTGGATCGGCACCGCGGACGGTCTCGAAGCGCGTGTAGCCCCGGCGGAGGGGATCGCGTTCAAGACGGTGGCCACGGGGAAGATCCGACGTTCGTCGAACCCCCTCAAGATGTTGTCCGCCGCGAACGTGAAGGACATGGCGCGGGTGCCGCTCGGCGTGGCCCAGGCCCGGTCGATCGTGTCCGAGTTCCAGCCGGACGTGGTCCTCGCAACGGGCGGATACGTCGCCGTGCCGGCCGGGCTGGCCGCGCGGCTGTGCCGGGTTCCGCTGGTCCTGCACGAGCAGACCGTCCGGCTGGGCCTGGCGAACCGGAAGCTCGCGAGTTCCGCGACGCGGATCGCGGTGTCCTCGGAGTCCTCGCTGCCGCTGCTGCCCGCCGAGGTGCGCGAGCGCGCGGTCGTCACCGGGAACCCGGTGCGGCCGGAAGTCCTGGGCGGACACCCGGACAAGGCGGTCGGGGCGCTGGCCCTGTACGGCTTCGACCGGCGACTGCCGACCGTGTACGTCACCGGCGGCGCTCAGGGCGCCCAGCAGATCAACCATGTCGTCCGCGATGTACTGCCCTGGCTCCTGACGCACGCGAACGTGATCCACCAGTGCGGCCCGGCGAACGTGGACGGCCTCCGGTCAGCCGCCGCCGCACTGGACCCGGTCCTCGCCGGCCGCTACCACCTGACCGGGTTCCTCGGGGCGGAGCTGCCGGACGTCCTGGCGCTGGCCGACGTGGTGGTGTCGCGCAGCGGGGCCGGGACTCTGGCGGAGCTGACCGCGCTCGGCAAGCCCGCGGTGTTCATCCCGCTCGCTACGTCGGCCGGGAACGAGCAGGCCCACAACGCCCGGCACCTGGCCGACGCGGGGGCGGCGCTCGCGCTGCTCGACGAGGTCACCGGCCCCGCCCTCCAGAACGCGGTCGGCCCGCTCCTGACCGACCCCGCCCGACGGGCGGCGATGGCGGAACGGGCACGGACGTACGGGCGGCCGGACGCGGCCGACAGGCTCGTGGACGTGGTGCTGTCCGCCGCATCCGCCTGAACCGGCCGGAGCGTGCGGGCATGGCGATGACGGGGAAACGACGGGTCCTGTACCGGCAGGGCACCGGATTCTGGCGGATGACGGCGAAGTGGGTGCTGCTCTTCGGGGCCCTGTACCTGTTGGACGGCGGGCTGATCCGGTCGTGGGGCGACGCTCTGGTCTGGCCGCTGATCTGGCTCCTGCTGTGGGTGCCGTTCGGGATCGGCGTCGTCTGGTACCCGAAGAAGGACCAGCGCGTCGAGCTGACCACTCGTGAACTGCGGGTACGGCGCAAGCGGCTGCCGATGGAGAAGGTGAACCTGCTGCACGTGGCGCGGCTGTGGCTGGAGGGACGGTCAACCGCGGACGACCAGCCGGTGCAGGAATGGAGACGGTTCGACCGGGTGGTGTGGGTGCCGCTGCGGGACGGCCGGGCGTTCGGCGTGGAGTTCCGCGACCCGGCCGCGTTCGCCAAGGTCTTCGGCGCCTTCGCGGTCGCGGCGTGCGGCGGCCCCGACATCGTCCGCGCGAGGGCCGCGGCGGAGACCTACCCCGATCCCCTCCCGATACGACGCCGCACCACCGACGACGCGGGCTCCTGGCTGGACGTCCTGGACATCTTCAACTGACACCCGCCAACGCCGACGAGGAGCAGCACTCCGGCAGGGCCGCCTCGACGACGGACGCGTCGCCCGCGACGCCGCCGGGGTGCCGGGGTGCCGTCTCAGCGAGCCGGCCTGGAGGGGCCTGCGTCATGCCCGGATGGGGCTTGAACCAGATCGTCGCGGGTCATGTCCGAGCGACGGGGGAGCAGGGGGCGGGCTGCTCTTCCCAGCAGCCTGGACCAGCTCCCTCACCAGCGGTCACGCTCAGGGCCCGCTCAAGCGCAGCGAGCTTCCACCCCAGCCGTTGGTACCGCTGGCCGGGTCCATGAGCTCGGGATCCAGGTACTCCTGGCGTGACGGACTCGTCGGCGCCAAGCCCTCTGCGCCGCTCCTCTACTGCGGGTAGAGTCGAGGTATGGCAGACGAGACGAGCATCAAGGTGAGCGCGGCGACCCGTGACAGGCTGGCTGCGCTGGCGAGCGAGCAGGGCACCACGATCCGGCAGCTCGTCGAGGAGCTCGCTGAGGGGCAGCCGACCCAGGCCGAGTACGCGGAGCGCGCCGAGCAGGCTCGGGCCGAGTTCGCCTCAGTACTGGGCACCGTACCCAGCGAGGAGGCCGAGGCGAAGGCCCGCGGCCTCCTGGAGCGGCTCGGCGCCCGTCGGGGCTCGGCAGCCGCGTAGTGGGGCCGATCGCCGTCGTCCTGGACCACACGACCGCCACCGCCCTCCACGATCCCAAGGATCCGTCCAACGAGGCCGTCGCCGCGTTCTACGTCCAAGCCTCCGGCGGCCTGGGCACCGTCTACGCGCCCGTACTGTCCCTGACCGCCGGCAGCACCGAGCGGCCCGGCCTGCTCGCCTACATCAACGGACTGCGGTTCATCCAGATCGAACCGTTCGACACCGCCGCTGCCCTGACCGCCACGGAACTGCTGCGCACCGGGCACCCCTGGGCGGCCGTCCACGCCATCCACGCCGCACGCCCCTCCGCGGATTTTCCCGTCGGCCGCTACCTGCTCACCCTGGAGCCCGACCTGTACGAGGGCACCGGCGTGCAGGTCGTCCATCCGGATCACTGAGCGCCTCCTGGCGGACGATCCTCGGTGGGGAGACGGGCCAGGTTCGGCGCGAAGCAGGTTCCTGTCAGGAATGGCCTGAGCGGCCGTCAGCCACCAATGGGCTCGGTGCCTCCGCCTGGTACGCGATCTGCTCGGGACGACGGGGTTCGGGGGAGACCATGGCGGCGACGGCGCCTGCGTCCTGGGCCAGGCGCCGCAGGACAGGACGGCTCTCCTCGTTGATCTCACCGCGGGCGGCCATGTGGATCAGGACCGCCTGGCGCTTTGCCAGCCAGGCCGAGGCTTCACCCGGTGGAAGAGGCAGCCGACGCTCGTCATCCAGAGCCCCGGCCGCGGCCGGTTCCCCGGGCCACCGGCCATCGGGACCTCGCTCCATGGAGTACAGGTCGGCTCCGGACCGGTTGGTGATGGCGATGCGGTGTACGGCAGGGCTCTGTTCGGCCGCTGTCACCGTCTCCGGCACCATCCGGTAGGCCAGGTCCTGGAGCGCCGGCGGGGTCCAGCGGCCACCTTCGAGGAAGCGCTGGAGGGCGTCGAGCCTGCTTCGCTCCTCCCGCACGGCGAGGGCGACCACCTCCACCTTGCGACCCGCGGCGGCAAATCTCTCAGCCGTACTGATCGTCATGGCCGGGTCACGGAAAACGCCCTCCAGGAGGAGCCCGTAGCCGTTCTGGAGCGTGTGCTCGATGCTCATGCGGACCCAGGCACCTGAGGCCTGAGCGGTCGCGGTCTCACGGGTCTGCGCGTCCTTGGTGAGGAGCTCATCGTAGGACGGGTGGAGCGGGCGCAGCTCGTCCCCGGTGAGCGGCACGACGGTGCCCTGGTGCCGCTCGGCGGTGGTGGCCATGGCCGAGCTCTTCCCGGCGGCGGGCTGCCCTCCCAGGAGCACCAGAACGGGATCGTTCTGCGGCTGGTAGTCGCCGAAGACGAAATCGCGGACGACTTCGTCGAAGAGCGCTCGTAACCGCTCTTCGGTCAGGAAATACGTGCTCGGGTCGGTCACGGGGCCGCCGCCACCTCAGCGATGACCTGCTTCCAAGCGGAGATGTGCTCCAGCAGGGCCTGACGGTCATGCGGATCCACTGCTCGGCGGTCGTCTCTGATCTTCAGTACCAGTTGCCACCATTTGTCGCGTTCGGCGGCATCTTCGGCAGCGTAGTAGCGGGCCATGTAGCGGCCGATGAGCTGGTTGCCGGTCTCGGCGAAGATGTCGTAGACCATGGCGGTATCGGTGTTCTCAAACGGATCGGGCTCAGGGGTCACAGAACTCCTCCCTAGCAGTGTGGCGGGATGCCCGCCGATGCTCATGATCATAGGTGGAGCCTTACCCATAGGCGGCGGCGGTCGGCCAACGTGCGGCTTCCAGAGTCCAGTTGACCCACCGGCCGTTTTCGACCGAGCCGACCACGACGGTGCCGGAACGGCCCGAAGCCCCGCCCCTGCCTTGCTCCGGGAGGCTTGGAGTCAGACCAGCACGGGAGCCTCGTCTCCCCAAGTGGGCAGGGACCGTCCGCAATCGCCACCGTGACCTTCTCGAACGCCTCCACATCTCTGTGAGCACCCCATCCGGGATGGATGGCTGGATGGCCGGTCAGCCGGGCGTCGCTTCAGACCAGCCTCACCAAGTGCACGCCTCGAAGCAGCAGTCGCTCTCCCAGGCACGTACGAGGTCCTGGGCCGCATCAGTTTCGCTGAGCCGGCTGGTTCTTCCCGCCCGCGCTCTCCCAGTCCCTCAGGGACTGAAGGGCTACGAGCCTGGTCCGTCATCGGCTGGCATCGGACTTCCCCCACCCCGAAGAGTCCCTTCAGTCCCTCACCGTTCAGTCCCTCTCTAAAAGTGCAGGTCAGAGCCTTCTTGCTTCAGTCTCAGGGACTGAAGGGACTCAGTTTCGACTCTTCCACTCTTCGTGTGCGCGTATGTATGTGCGAGCGCGTAAAGAGCCTGTTCTCTGGTTGAGTCATAACTAGAGAATTGAGTCCCTTCAGTCCCTGCCTGGGGAGCGAGAACGGCCCCGAGCTGCAGGTTTGGCAGTGACTGAAGCTCCAGGGACTGAAGACGAAAAACGAGGGTCTCGGACCCTGGTCCAGGGGGAGAGGGATCCAGGGGGAGGGGGAAGCAGGGACCAGGGACCGGAGGCCGGCGTGGCCGGGAGCAGTCACAGCTCGCCGATCGGAAGCGAGCCCGTGGGTCCCTGCCGGAGGGGCGACGCGCCCGGGAATCCCAAGTGGGACAAATCCTCAGGTCCTTCGCAAAACCCCAATCTGCCCCCGGACCCAAGGGACTCAAGGGACTGAAAAACAACTACGAGGCCAGCGACCTGCAGAGCACTGTCAGACTGCTGCGCTAGGCTCCGCAATACCGAAACTTCGGTCCCTTCAGTCCCTGGCCGGGGAGAAGGAGGCCGTGCTCAGAACCAGCAACGAAGCCAGGCAACCTGTCGAGGAAGCAGAACGTGCCAGCCCACACCGGCAACCGGACCTACTCCGCCCCTGCCTCCGAGCAGCCCCTGAAAGTGGCGCGCTGGTTCGCCGCACACGGCTACCCGGTACACCCGTTGGCTCCGGGGACGAAGACCCCGCCCGCGAACTGCTCCAACTGCGGCCCGGCCACCGCGCACCACGAGCCGCAGACGTGCCCGTGCCTCCCCGCAGGCCGCTGGTGCCACGGCTTTCACGCAGCGACCACCGATCACACCCTGATCGAGGCGTGGTGGCGTCAGCAGCCGGAGTTCGGCGTCGGCGTCTCCTGCGGCCCGGCAGGCGTCCTCGTCATCGACATCGACGCCCACTCGCCGGTCCTGCCCGACCGGCAGCGGCTGCTGCCCGGGATCCGCATAGACGACCGTGTCGACCTGGAAGGTCTGGCTTCCGGATTCGACACCCTCGCGCTCCTCGCCGCCTGCCGCTCACAGCCGAACCCGGCAGACGACACGGCCACCCTGCGCGTACGGACGCCCTCCGGGGGACTGCACGTCTGGTACCGGGTGCCCTGTGCCGGACCCCGCTACCGGTCCTCCAGCGGCTCCAGCCCTCGCGTCGCGCTCGCCTGGCAGATCGACGTCCGGGCCACCGGCGGCTACATCGTCGCGCCCGGAACCCGCACCCTCGCCGGGACCTACCAGGCACTGCCCGGCTCCAGCACACCTGCCGCGCTGCCCCTGTGGCTGAGCGCCGAACTCATCCGCACCGGACACACCGGCACCCCCACGACACCAGCCCCCACGACAGCAACCGCCACGACACCAGCCGCCCCCGCCCCGGAGCCTGCCCGCCGCACCCGGCCGCAGGGTTCGGACGCCCACCGCATCCTCAAGCCCCTCCTCGACGAGGTGCGCGCCTGCGCGACCACCCCCTCCGGGACGGCGTTCACCGAAAAACTCAACCGCGCCGCGTTCACCGCGGGAGGCCTGTCAGCCGCCGGACACATCACGCAGGCCGAATGCGCAGGCCTGCTGGCCGAAGCCGCCGATGCCGCACGACCCGAGCACAGCCGCAGAAACCAGCTGGTCATCGACTCCGCACTCCGCGCCGGCGGCAACCGCCCGATCCATCCCAAGGGACGTTCATGAGCAGCGCAGGCAGCACCGGGTTCGACGCGCACGCCGCGGCCGAGCAGCTCGCCGTCTTCAATGCCGAAGCCGCCCCCTCCGCCGCACCGCAGCTGCCCGCCCAGCAGGGCGCCCTCGCCGCCGGCTTCAGGCCGGGAGACTTCATCCAGTCGGGGCTGCTGGGCAACCTCACCGACCGGGGGAACGCCAAGCTCTTCGCCCATCTGCACAGCCACCGCTTCCGCCACGTCGAGGGACTGGGCTGGTACGTCTGGGACGAGTACCGGTGGAAGCGCACCGGCGGAGAGAAGTCGGCGATCTGGGCCGCCGGGGACATGGCCGAGGACATGCCCGTGCACGACCCGCGCGGCGTCTTCACCGACCGCGAGCTGAACCAGCACCGCAAGCGGGCGATGTCCACCTCCGGGGTCAAGGCCATGCTCGCCCAGGCGAAGGCCTCGCCCGAACTCGCCCTGGACCCCGACACCCTCGACGGCGACAAGTACGCCCTGTGCACCCCCGCCGGCGTCGTCGACCTGCGCACAGGGGACCTGCGCAAACCCGACCCCCGCCGCGACCTGCACTCCCGCGCCACGTACGTGGCACCCGAAGCCATGCCCACGCCCCGCTTCGAACGCTTCCTCACCGAAACGTTCGGCGACGACGACAAGGGCAGGGAGATGATCAACTTCCTGCACCTGCTCCTCGGGTACTCCATCACCGGAGACGTCGGAGGCCAGGTCCTGCCCTTCCTCTACGGCATCGGTGCCAACGGCAAATCCGCCCTCATGGACGTGGTCATCAAAATCCTCGGGGACTACGCCGACGTCGCCCCGCCCGGCTTCCTCATGGAACGCGGCAAGTTCAACGAACACTCCACCGAGCTGACCGAACTGCACGGCCGCCGCCTGTTCGTCTGCAGCGAGCTCAAGCCCCACGACAAATTCGACGAGGCCCGCGTCAAGCTCCTCACCGGCGGCGACCGCCTCAAAGCACGCCGCATGCGCCAGGACTTCTTCAGCTTCGAACCCACCCACAAACTCTGGCTCCTCGGCAACCACCGGCCCGAGGTCGGCACTGGCGGCCACGCCTTCTGGCGCCGTATCCGCCTGATCCCCTTCGACCGCGTCGTCCCCGACCATCGGAAGATCGACAACCTCGCCGAGGAACTCGTCGCCGACGAAGGCCCCGGCATCCTCCAATGGATGGTCCACGGCGCCATGGCCTACCTCGCCACGAAGCCGTCCCTCGGCGGACCCACCGTCGTCCGCACCGCCACCCAGGCCTACGCCACCACCGAGGACCACATCGGCCGCTTCCTCGCCGAATGCTGCACCACGGCCGCCAGCCTCGACGAACCCTGCGACCTGCGCGTCGAGCAAGGCGCCCTGTACCGCGCCTACAGCACCTGGTGCCAGGAAGGCGAAGGCCTGCGCCCCGCCACCACCCGCGCGTTCGCCACCCGCATCCGCGCCGAAGCGGGCATCTCCTCACCCAGCGAGATGCTCCGGTCCAACGGCCAGAAGTTCTACCCCGGCCTCGCTCTCCTCACAGAGGACAGCGCGCCGGGCGAGGCGAACGGAGCAGCCCGCACGTGAACCGACCCCTGCGTACTGTCCGCGGCAATCCCAGCCCCCTACGATGGACGGAAGAAACCATGACCCACGCCCGGCTCGCCATAGCCGGCGCACGGCAACCTGCCGCGCACAGGGCCGCCTGCCCGACCGGACAGGAACGCAAGACCGAGGAGGGACGAAGGCCATGAGCTCGCTACTCGAACCGAGCGATCTCGCCCACGAGGACAAAGTGGTGTGGCTGGAGGACCCCGACGAACTCGACTACGTACGTCAAGCCCTCGACAAGACCCCCCGCCGCCGCGGCAAGCCCCGCTACTACCGGGACGGCCGGATGATCGGCTTCACCGAGCTCGGCGACACGGCAGAGGCAGACCCTGACAGCGGCCTGCAAAAACGCCGCGTCTTCTACCTCCTCCCGCACGACCGGGACGCCGAACCCCACGGCCTCTACAAGGAGGGCGCCCCCGGAGAGGCCGTCGACCCGCGCACCATCGCGCCCCGCAAGGTCGGCCTCAAAACGCCGCGCTCCCAGCGCGGACTCGCAACCAGCGAGCCAGGTGCCTGATCCAGTCCCTTCAGTCCCTGCCGTTCCGGGAAAACGGCTCTGAGCTGCGCCTTCACCCAGGGACCAAGGCCTGCCCGGGCTGATGCCGAGTCCGGTCGCGACTCCCGCGACCGGACTAATCTGAGCAGGTTCAAGCAGATGTCGGGGTGGGCCGGGCGCGTCTTCGCGACCGGGGATCATCGAGGGGTAAAACGAACATGAAGCTCAGGCGAATGGCCGCCGTGGCTGCCGCCGCAGTGGTCGGCCCGACGGTGCTGACCGTCACGCCGGCCATGGCTCAGGACAAGCCCGCGCTCTCAGCCCCTGACGCACTCCCGCAGGCAGGAGCACAGGCCGCAGGCGCGGCTGCCGGGGCAACGGCAGAAGGACAGGCGGCCGCATCGGGTCCCGCCGCGAAGTCGGTGGCGAGCCCGGGGTACCGCAACAACGGCCCCAAGCTCTCCATGACCGGCGTGCCGAAGACCTTCGAGGCCGGTGGGGGCTGGACACAGCTCACCGTGACGGCCGACAACCGCGGCGGGCTGCCTGTCGACGACTTCGTCGCGGCGGTGGGAGTCGCGCAGGAAGCCGGGAACGTCAAGGCCAAGCACATCAAGGCCGAAGTCCGTCAAGCCGACGGGTCGTGGAAGTCCGTCCCGTTCCGCCTGGACCGGGGCGAGACCGTCTACGAGGTAGAGCTCCCCGAGCGTGACGTCCCGACGGAGCAGGTGTACTCCGCCGAGGTCCGCATCGCGTTCACGGCGGACACCCCTGCCGGAGCCTTCGAGCTGTACGTCGGCGGGGAGGGGCACCGGCCGTCACCGCCGCCGCACCGCCTGATGCGTCAGCCCCTGTGAACGCTGCCATGCCCGCGAGCGTGCGGGCATGGCAGGGCAGGAGCAGAGCGCGCCAGGCCGGCACCGGAAACGAAGAAGGACGTCGCAGGCGTCCGCTCTTGAACCCGTGTCCTACATCCGTGTCTGACCGAGCTCTGACCGGCCGCCGCTACCGCTATTGAAGCGCTGGCAGCCGCCACCCCATGGCATCCGTCGCATCTCGGCCGAGCCAGGCTCGCCCGCCGCGACGGCCGACACCCCGAATCCCGATTACCTCTGGAGTACCCGAATGTCTGACCGTACCGGCCTCGTCCTCGACTTCGGCGGGGTGCTCACCACACCGCTGCTTCCCGCGGTACTCAACTTCGAGAAGCGCGAAGGGCTGGCGCAGGGAGCCTGCATCAACGCGCTGTACAGGGACCCGGAAGGCGTGCGGCTCACCAACGCGCTGGAGCGTGGTGCGATCACTCAGGTCGAATGGAACGAGGCGGCCGCCCCCAAACTCGGCGTCGCCCCGGACAACCTGATGGGCAGGATCTTCGCCGACCTGCGTCCCGAGCAGGCCATGATCGACGCGGCCGCCGCAGCACAGCGGGCCGGAATCAGGGTCGGCATCCTGTCCAACTCGGTCGGGCTCTCTCCCTGGAACCTGTATGACGGATACGAACTCGACGTGCTCTATCACAGCGTGGTCATCTCCGAGCAGCACGGGATGCGGAAGCCCGACCAGGAGATCTTCGAGGTCTCGCTGAAGCTTCTGGGGCTGTCCGCCGAGGAATGCGTCTTCGTGGACGACACCGAGGGCTACCTGAAGCCGGCAGAGGACCTCGGCTTCGCCGTGGTGCACGCGCAGGACCCCGAGCAGACGATTTCCCAGCTCGAGGCCCTGCTGGGGGTGCCCCTGGCCGAAGGCCACTGATCCGGCTTCCGGCCTCCTGAGCGAGGGAGGGGCTGGGTCTCATGCTCTTCCCCGCCGCCGCGCCGACGGTGATCGCAGCCGGCACGGCGGCGGGGAGGCAAGGGACGGAAGGGCGGCGCCCTTGGACGCGTGCCGGCCGGACGGCTCCGTCGCGGGCGAACATGGGGCAGGGCTGGTCTGACCATCCCCAGCGGGACAACCTCTTGGAGCACCTCGGGAAGAGTGGGACGGCGTGGACATCACCGTGCAGTGGGTACGGACGTCTTGGACCAAGGAGTCCCGGGGGAGGCGAGAGCGCTGCGCGCAGGGATGCCGCCCCGACCGGGTTGCCTCTTCCCCATGCATCGAGGTCGCTGGCGCACGTGGTGCGCATGCGCGAGGAGGACGGATTTCAGCCCGCCGAAGGCCGGCCTCGGGACTGGTCGGGGCGCATGGTGAGGTGTCGCGTATTCGCCGTAGCCGTCGGTCGATCGTCACCCTGTGTCGGTGCTCTCCGGCATGATGATCGGCGTGAACACCGAGATACTGATAGGCGTCTGGCAGCGGCTTCTCGCCGACCCTCGCAAGTCGTGGGTGCTGTTCGAGCATGGCACTTGTGTCGTGGTGACCGCTCAGGAGGGGGAGCTTGCTGAACAGGCAACCGACCTCCTGAAGAAGTTCGGCCCGGCGCATGCCGGATCTTCGGCAGGAGACTTTGGGGTGATCGACCTCAAGGACGTCGAGGGATGGGTCGTCACGGGGCATCACAACGACGTTCTCACCTATGTCGGCCTCAACGAGCCTCAGGATCAGACGCAGATCGCTGTCGGGCTGTTCGGACGTTCCAAGCGCCACCGGGACGGCACCGAGCTTCACGTCGTCCACGTCGAGGACAAACGAGGCTCAGCAGACCCGGCGTGAGTACCGCGCTTCAGTGCTGGTGGACTTGGAGGCTGACCGGGTTCATGGGTTGTCCGGGCTGGCGGTCGGGGAAGAGCCACTGTGAGCTCCTGCTGGCGTAGGGCAGGTGTTGCCGGGACTGGGTGTCAGCCCGCATCAAGGCGGCGACGGGATCCGGCAGCGGGGAGGGCGGGTCTCCCCGCCGGACGGTGACGGTGGTGTCGTCGTCGGTAATGTCGTCGATGGCAGCTCGCCGGTTCGGGGGGTGGCGGGCGGTGAGGTCCATCGCGGAGAACGCGCCGTCGTGGATGCGCAGCGCCACTTGGTCGTGGTGGAGGACGTCGAGCACGTCGAGGATGTGGCCGGTGCCGCGCACAGGGCGGAACATCTCGGAGATGGGCACGGTGTCGCCCGGCCGCGCGTAGGTGAGCAGTTCGCCGAACGTCGGGCGCTGGAAGGGGTGGCGGCGGCTGGAGGTGCCCGGTCCTCCTCGAAGACGACCGGGTCCTCGATCCCGGCCTCGGCCAGGACGAGGTTCTGCAGGGCGGTGGACTGCTGGTCGGTCGAGACCCGCTTGTAGACCAGGTTCGCCACCGAAGGGCCCCTTCCGTACGGAGGATCGGACCCGGCCTGTCGGCAAACGATCGTTTGCCGACAGGCCGGGCCGGCTTGATCCCGCCGCCCGGGTCCACTGCGCTAGACAGCGGACTGTCCGGGCGGGTCGGGCGGTGGGAGGCTGCGGATCGTGTCCGGGTTGATCTCGGACAAGCGGGCCTTGTCGTGCCACCGACGGAATGGGCTTGTCCGGGTGACGAAACGCGGTCGACGGTCGGCGGGGCGTCTTGGCTCTGCCTGCGCTCGCACCGCAGCGAACGAGGGCGTGCCCGCACTCCAGATCGCTACCCTCATCGGCTGGTTCGGTGACCAGGTCAGTCAGTTCCGTCGGTTGCCCTAGGGGATGACGAGTAGCTTGCCGGTGGTACGCCGGGCCTCCAGATCGCGGTGAGCTTGGGCGACCTCGGCGAGCGGGTAGCGGGCCGTCACGGTGGTCTCAAGCGCCTTGGTACGCACCAGTTCAAGCACGTCGGCGGCGCGCCGGAGCAGCTCGGACCGGTCGGCGATGAAGTGCCCGAGGCTTGGCCGGATCAGGGTCAGCGAACCGCCGTGGGCGAGCCGGATGGGGTCGAAGGGCGGCACTGCACCACTCGCGGCGCCGAAGAGCACCAGGTGGCCGCGGGTTCGCAGGCTGGCGAGGCTCGCGTCGAAGGTGTCCCTGCCGACGCCGTCGAAGACGACAGGCACGCCCTGACCGCCATGGAGCCGCTTCACCTCGGCCGCGAGATCGTCCACTGCGGAGTAGAGGATCACCTCGGCGGCCCCGGCGCGCCGCGCCAGCTCGGCCTTCTCCGGTGTCGAGGTTGTGCCGATCACTCTGCCGCCGAGATGGGTGATGAGCTGGGTCAGCACGAGCCCCATGCCGCCGGCGGCAGCGTGCACGAGCACCGTGTCGCCTGGCTGGACCGGGTAGGCGTCCTTGACGAGGTAGTGCGCCGTCATGCCCTGCAGCAGCACGGCGGCGGCGGCCTCGAAGTCGACGCCGTCGGGCAGGGGCACGAGCCGGGAGGAGTCCACGACGGCCTGCTCGGCATAGGTGCCGGGAATATCCACCCAGCCGACCCGGTCTCCCACAGCGACGTGGGTGACGCCGGGACCGACCTCGAGGACCGTGCCCGCACCCTCAGTGCCCGGGGTGAAGGGCAGCGGGAGGGTGTACCGGCCCTGGCGGTGGTATACGTCGAGGAAGTTGACGCCGGACGCGGCGACCTCCACGACCGCCTGGCCAGGGCCCGGCATCGGCTGATCGATGTCGACCAGTCGCAGTACCTCGGGACCGCCCACTTCGGAAACCTGAATCGCTCGCATGACCCCTCCTGAAACGGCTAAGTTCCCTCACCAACTCCGGTCGTGACGATCCGATTCCCGCTTGTGGTGAGGTGTCGTAGCCGTCTCGTGCCCAGGTGGGAGAAAGGCGCCACCGACGGAACGGGCCTGCCCAGGTGGCGAAACGCGGTCGACGGTCGGCCGGGCGTCCTGCCGCGCGGATGCGGGTGCGGGTGCGGGCGCGGGTGCGTCGGCTTGAGGCTTGGGGGAGGTGGGTTCGGGCAGGGCGCGGAAGAGGAGCCAGCTCAGGGCAGGCATGGCGATCAGGGGGGTGAGGGCTGTCTTCAGGGAGGTGGAGTCGGCCAGGTGTCCCAGCAGGGGGCTGATGAGGCCGCCGATGCTGACGGTGAGGCCGAGGGTGACGCCGCTGGCAGTACCGATACGGGAGGGCAGGTAATCCTGGCCCAGGGTGACCTGGAGGGAGAAGGGGACGTACAGGCCAACGGAGGTGAGGGCCACGAACAGGAACATGGCCGGGCCGGGTGCGTAGATCACTCCGGTCACGGCGGCGACGGAGAGCAGGTAGGACCAGCGGGAGACATGGACGCGGTCGTAGCGGTTGGCCACGGACCCTCCCAGGACCGAGCCGACTGCGCCGCCCAGGAACAGCAGGAACAGGGCGATGGTGCCCGCGGTGGTGCTGCCCTGCATGCGCTGCTGGGCGTAGAGGGAGATGAAGGTGCTGAGGCCGGTGAAGACGATGGAGCGGAAGACGACCGCCAGGGACAGCTTCACGAACGAGGCCACGTCATCGGCGCCCCGCGGTGCCTCCGTCTTGGACGCGCCGGTCTCGGGCCGGGCGAGCATCCGGAGCAGGGGCACACACAGAGCGGCGCCGGCGAGTGCGGGCAGGACCAGGACGGGCGTCCAGCGCAGGGAGCCGTGTCCGATCACGGCCGACACCATGAGCGGGGCAAGTGCGAAGCCGATGTTGCCGCCCAGGGAGAACCAGCCCATCGCGCTGTGACTGCCTTCGCTGGCCAGCCGGGCCACGCGGGCCGACTCCGGGTGGTAGGCGGCCACCCCGATCCCGGCAACAGCGACGAAGAACAGGGTGAGCTGGAAGGAGCCGCTCAGGCCGCTGAGCGCGATGCCCACCCCGCCCAGCAGAGTGCCGACCGGCAGCAGCCACGGCATCGCCCACCGGTCGGTGAGTGCCCCGAACACCGGCTGGGCCACCGACGACAGCAGGGACGCGGCCAGCACGATGCCGGAGGCGACCGCGTAGGTGTAGTCCCGTTCGGCCATGAAGAACGGGATCAGCGCCGCGACGGCGCCCTGGTAGATGTCGACGCAGGCGTGTCCCACGGCCAGCAGGGAGATCGATGTATTCCTTCGCACGCTCCCATGCTGGGAGAAGCGCACGGTGTCGCGCTTTCGGTAGATTGACAGGTGATGCAGAAAGTCCGCCACGCATCCGTTGCGCCGACCCGGACCCAGCGCCTGGCCTCCGGCGGCGAGATCGATGCGCACCGCCATGACGATCACCAGATCGTCTACGCCGGCCGGGGCGCCATCGCGGTGACCACCGACGCCGGTTCCTGGGTTGCCCCCGCCACCCGCGCGCTCTGGATCCCCGCCGGCACCGTCCACCAGCATCAGGCACACGGCGAACTCGACCTCCACCTCGTTGGCCTGCCCGCCACCGACAACCCCCTCGGCCTGGACAAACCCGCCGTCCTCGCCGTCAGCCCCCTGTTGCGCGAACTCATCGTGGCGTACACCCGCGACCCCGACGACGACAGCCCACCCCACCTGCGCCTGCGCGCGGTCATGCTCGACCAGCTCGCCCTCTCCCCCGAACAGCCGCTACACCTGCCGGTCCCCACCGACCCTCTGCTCCGCGAACTGCACGACATCCTGCGCGCCGACGCGGCCGACAACCGCTCACTCGACGACCTCGGACGCCAGATCGGCGCCAGCGCCCGCACCCTCTCCCGCCGCCTCCGCGACGACCTCGGCCTCACCTACCTGCAGTGGCGCACTCAGATCAGGCTCCACCACGCGCTGATCCTCCTGGCGGACGACATCCCCGTCACCGCGGTCGCCCACCGCTGCGGCTGGTCTTCCGCCAGCACCTTCATCGACGTCTTCCGCCGTACCTTCGGCCACACTCCCGGCGCCCGCCCCGCCACCTGACACAGGACCAGGTCTCCTAGTGCTGCCCGCCTCCGTCGTCGTCCTCGTCCCGCTCCAGTGCGTCTGGGTCGCGCAGCGGGCGCAGAGCGCCGGCGCCCGGGACGTCGGCGGTGAAGCTGGAGCGGCCGAGCGCAAAGGGTGCTCATGGCGAGCGACTGGAGCTGTTTCAGGGCGTCGCCGTTGGCCGGCGCGGTCGAAGCGGTGGCACGTCTTTCCGGTGAGTTCGTTTCAAGCCCTATTGGCCCGGTGCGCAGCGAGCGGTGTCCCTCTTCGTGAATTCGGTTGTCCCGGGAAGAGGGTGTCGTACTCGTACGTGGCCAGCTTGGGGCCGTCGGCCGCTCGCGGGTCGTAGGAGTAGGTCCGGGAGTTGCCGGTCGCGTTCGTGAGCCGGGCCGGCTCGCTCGTGGTCGTGTACGCGTAATGGCGCGTAAATGGATTGGGCCGTACTCACCTTCGGCCTTGCCGCCCTTTTAGGGGATTCGCTCGACGGTGCGGGCACGGGCGTCCGCGATCACGTTCGTGGCGGTGTCTCCCGTGGGCGCGAGGCTGTCGGTGCGTTCGGCCCTGGGATAGGCGGTGGTGCGCCATTGTTCTTGTCCCTTGGAGGAGAACACCGAGCCGTCGCCCGGCCGAGGCCGTTCTGCGGTGCGGCCGTTGCGGTCCACGGTCTTGAGCGGGAGCCTGCGCAGACCAGTAGCCGCCCCCCTCCGGCGTGGGCGGCGCGTAGGGGCGCGGCCCACGAAATGGTCCGGACGGGGAACAGGCATTCGGCCAAAATGCCGCCCCCAGGGTTCCCCGGTGACGCATATTCGATCTTCGCTTGCGCGACCCGAACTGTCGTGCGAAATTTGGCGGCGGTCATACGTGGACGTTCGCCACATTGCATCAGCGAGCACGGTGTGGATTCACGGGTCCACCCCTTTTCGCGTACCGCACGCGCCCTTCGCCGTTCAAGGAGTAAAGATGCGCAAAAGCGTGCCGGGCTTGCCTGCGCCGTAGCCACACTCATGGCCAGTACTTTCCCGCTCCCGCTGCTCAGGTCACGGTGTGTGCGTACAACAGCTGTGCCAGTGCCATACAGAAATGGGGGCAGTCCAGGTCTGCGACGGTGACGCCGACGGCAACGCGGTCGCGAGCAATTCCTACCGCGACCAGGGACCTGGAAGGTCGCGCCCGTGGCGGCGCCGCCCGAACGACCTCAACAGGCGGCCACCACCGGCCAGGCTCGTACGCGCAAGGAGCAGCCGTGCCCTCACCGACACCCACCACACCGGCCCTGTCCCTCTCAGTCCGGGGCCTGCGCTACCGCGTAGCCGGACGGACCCTCCTCGACGACCTCGTCCTCGACGTTCCTGCCGGTACGAGCGTGGCCGTCACCGGCCCCAGCGGGTGCGGCAAGTCCACCCTGCTGAACTGCCTCGCCGGAATCACCCTCCCCGACGCCGGGAAGGTCACCATCGCAGGCCACGACATCACCGCGGCCTCGTCCTCCAAGCGGGCGGCTCTACGCCTGGCTCATGTCGGGATGGTCTATCAGTTCGGTGAACTCCTCCCCGAACTCACCGCGTTGGAAAACGTCGCACTGCCGGCCCTCATGTCCACCACGCCCCCGGGGGATGTGTACGCGCGTGCCGAGTCGTTGCTCGGCGAACTCGGCCTCGACGGCCTCCGGGCTTCTCCCACCGCCACCCTCTCCGGCGGTGAACGGCAACGGCTTGCCGTGGCCAGAGCGCTCATCGGCTCTCCGGACCTGGTTTTGGCCGACGAACCCACCGGGTCCCTGGACGGCAAAGCCGCTCACGCCGTCGCCGAGCTGCTCTTCGCCCTGCCCGCAGAGCAGCGGTGCGCACTGGTGGTCGTCACCCACGCCCCGTCGGTGGCCGAGCGCGCGGACGTGGTGCTGGCATTGGCCGACGGAAAGCTGGAGGGCGTCCGGTGAGATCCGAAGGCGGTTCTGGCACGCGCCTCTTATGGAGCCTGGGTTTCCGTATGGCTCGCACCCGGGGAGGATCGGCGCATCGAGCGGCCCTGATGCTCGCCGCCCTGCTCGCTCTGACCACGGTGTGGGCCGTGGTGGCCGCGCATGGCGTTCATGACCGGCGCGATGCCCGCATGACCGCGCGCAACCCCGTCCCCGTGGTACCCGCGGAGGCGCAGGCCCGCTGGTGGGAGCGGCCCGACGAGGTGGGGGAGCGGGCCGTCTCCGTGATCTACGTGAGGCCCCTGACCTCCTCCGTAGCGCCTCCGCCGGGCCTCACGCAGTGGCCCCGGCCAGGCGAGGCGTACCTGTCTCCCGCCCTCGCCGAGACGGCCCCCGACCGTTACGGGCGTCTGACGGGCCGTATCTCACCTGCCGGTCTCGCGGACGGCGTCGAGCTGGTGGCGTACGTCAACCCGTCCGTGGAGGGCTTCTTCGACGAGGTCGATGAACCCACGTCCTTCATCGGCGGATTCGGCGGATTGGGTGAAATCGGCGGCCGGCAGCAGCACGGCATGTTCTTCGTCAACTCCCACCAGTTCGACCGGGGCATCGCCGAGCTCGATCTGCTCGTGGCACTGATCGCGGGCGTGCCCGTGGTGGCACTCGTACTCGTGGCAGCTCGCAGCCGCTCGGAGGTACGTGAGCGGCGACTGCTGCTCCTCGACTCTCTGGGGATCCCGGTCCGGGGCCGGGCCGTGGTGGTGGCGGCGGAGGCCGCCCGGCCGCTGGCCGGCGGGATCCTGGCCGCCTGCGTACTGGCCGCGGCCGTGTCGGTGACCTCGCTGGTGCTGCCGTTCACCGGCTACCGCGTGTGGGCCGGTGATCTCCGGGCATCCCTCGGGTGGCTTCCCGTCTGCGCGGCGGGCACGTTCGTCGTGCTGCTTAGGCTGAGTGTGACCGGCTGCTTCGTCCGCCGCCGCGGTGAAGGGTCGGCGCTGACCCGCTCGGGCCCGGCCGTCGGCGGCCGGTGGCCGGGCAGGGTGTTCGTGGGTGCTGTCGTGGTGGCCGCGTGGGGGTCGGAGTACCGGGGGACCGTGGGGAAGATCGCTTTCTCGGCCGGGGCCATGGCCGCCCTGATCGCCCTTCCCTACGCCGCCGCTCGGCTGGCCCGGTTCCTCGGTGCCCGCCTGGCCCGTAGCGGCGGCCGACGCGGGGACGCGGCGAGGATCGTGGCCGGCCGATGGCTGGCGGCCCGGCCCCACGCCCTGGCCCGGCTCAGCGCCGCGCTCGTCGTCGGCCTCGGGATCGTGGTCATCGGGCAGGTCATCACCACTCAGTTCGCCGTGCCCGCCGAGGCTGCCCGGTCCCGGTTCCAAGCCGGGGACGGCGCACTGATACAGGTCCGGTCCCGTAACATCCCCGCCACCGCCGACGGGTTCGTCGCGGCAATCGGCGCCGAGCGCGTGGTGCGCTACTCACCCGAACCCGGTCGTCAGGGGCTCCGGCTCACCGGCACCTGCCAGGCTCTGGCCGCGCTCGGGGCCGTCACCGAGTGCCCCTCCGAGCCCGAGGGCGTGGAGAGGGTGTTCACCAGCCTGACGCCACTGGGGCGGGAGGTGTTCGACACGGCGGAGATGCTGCCCCGCCGGCCCGTCACGGTGTGCGCGTGCGCCGCCCCCGCGGAAGGAGACAACGCCCTGTTCGGGTTCCTCGTGGTCAACCGTGACGGGGCGCCCGGGGTGGAGTCGGTCGAGCGGGCTGCTTACGGGAACTTGATCGGCCCCATGACCGAACAGCCGGGCCAGTCCTGGTACCTGGGGTCGGCTGCCCAGGCGGCCCAGGTGCGGTGGCTGCTGGACGTCGCGCTCCTCGGCATCGCTGCCTTGGCCGCCGCAGGAGCTCTCGGCGCCGCAGGAGTGTTCATGGAACAGTCGCAGGCTCTCGGCCCGCTGGCGGTCTACCAGACCGGGCGGGGCTTCTACCAGCGGATGGCCCTGTACAACCTTGCCTTGCCGCTGGCGGCCGTCGGAGCTGTCGGATCGGGTGTGGCGGCCCTCCTGGGCACCTTGATGATCAATCTGGGCAAGGGGGGCTGGATGTCCCTTGCCCTGCTCGGCGCCGGCATCGCCGTGGTGGCCGTGTGCGGAGTGGTCGTGGCGTGGTCGTGCGGACGCACCGCCTCCGCGCATGCCGCCTCATGGGCACCACGCGCCGACTGAGCACCCAGGAGCAAGGCACCGGCGGACGATGGCGTTCGCCGGGGTGTCGGGCTTCCGGGGTGGCGGGGTGGTCGGCCGCACGAGGCGCGGATCAGCAGTGACATCAGACCGGTTCGACAAAGGGGTGGGGACTGAACGTAAAGAAGATCATCGGCGTCACGGCTGTGGTGCTCGTGGCGGCCGGGTCTGCGGGCTGTTCCGCTGCACAGGTGTCGCAGAAGGCGGGGGAATCGGCGCAGAGCGTGATGGCCGCACTGTCCCGTGTGTCGGACGACGCGTCCAAAGCGGGCTCGGCCGAGATCAGCGTGACCGTCACGTCCCCCGACACGGGCGGCAAGCCGGTCCAGATGAAGGGCTTCTACACCTGGGGCGACGGCGTCGCCATGGAGACCGAGATGGCGGCGAAGGAGATCGGGATGGAACCGCTGGTCGCCGACGGTACGGTCACGGCGCGGCTCGTGGACGGCACGTACTACTACGGCGTCGACCCGGTGGCCTCGGGCCCCTTCGAGGGAAAGACCTGGCTGAAGGTCGAAGCCTCCGCGGTGCTGGGCGAAAAGGGCGCGGCCGGCATGAACAGCGTCAACGGTGACCCGACAGCGGGCCTGAAGACACTCAAGTACGCGAAGGATGTCACCACCGTCGCCACGGAAAGCGTCAACGGCAAGAACGCCGTCCACTACCGTGCGACCGTGCCCGCCGGCCAGGTCGCTTCCGACGCCGCCGACATGCAGAAGAACCTGGGCCTCCAGGGCGAGATCGTCACGGACATCTGGATCGACGACAACGGCGCTCCGGCCCGCCTCGACCAGAGCGGCGGCAACGTGTCCATGTCGATGGAGTTCCTGTCCTTCGGCGCGAACAGGACCGTCGAAGCCCCGCCGGCCGCCGACACCGCCGACATGACCGAGTTCATCAAGAAGCAGAAGCAGGGCGGCACGGCCTGACCCGTACGGCACCCGTCCCCGTACCACTGAGCCGGGCGGCCCGGTCGCTCCCGTACCGCCTTCTGGGCAGGTGGGCCGGACGAGGCGGCGGTGCTGCGACTGGTGGCGGCTGACCGGCTGACCTGCTGACTGGCTGCCCGGCCAGCCAGCCAGTACCAGGTCCGGCCATGCTCGCCGAGCCCCTGGCGGGCCGCTCCCCGGTCGACGCGGGATGGTGGGCCGAACTGGAGGCGCCGCGGACCTGGCTCGCGGTGGACCGGGACGGGGCGGTGACGGGTGCCGTCTCGTACGCGCTCCGGCCCAAGGACGGCACCGGTCAGCTCCTGTGGCTGCACTGCCGCGAGGACGAGCTGGCCGCCGACCTGCTGGTCCGCCATGTCCTGACCGTGTTCGGTACCCGCAGGGTGGAGGCGTTCCACTGCGCCTCCGCCCTCTCCCAGGGCCTCGAGGCACTCCCGGCCGGCCACCGCCCCGCAACGGTGCGGGCGTTGGAGCATGCCGGGTTCACCGGCGAGCGGCTCTGGCGCTACATGCGCGCCGCCCTCCCCGCCCCGGCCCTGCCCCGCCTGGCCCACGTCCGGGTGGGACCTGACCCGGAGGGCCGGCCGGCCCGGCGCCTGGAAGCGGAAGAGGGGGCCGGGTGCGTGCCGAAGCCGTGGTCAGCCTGCCGCTCCAGGAGACCGCCGGCGATCCTCCTCTGGAAGACGTCGCTGCCGGACTCCTCCATGCCCTCGATATCGTGCTGACATGCAGAAGATCGGCGTGCGCAACGACAACCAGGACATGCTCTGCCTCCTCGCGGAGCCCTGGGGTACCGATCACTGGATGCGGCCTGGTGCGTCACTTGTGGTCGCTGCAGAAGGGGATCCGACATCTTGGCCCTTCGATGTCACAGTCCATCCTGACGGCGTGAGCGTGATCGTGAACAAGCACTACGTTGTTGAGGTGTTCGATCACGCTGGGGCGCCGGCACCATGCGGATTTCAGCGTCCTGCGGACTGGTAGCCGTCAAGATCGGAGCCAGATGGTGAGGGCTGCTGCGATTGCGGATCCGGAATAGACGTAGCCGCGCTCGTCGTAGCGAGTGGCCACGGCCCGGTGCTGTTTGAGTTGGTTTTGATCGCTCGTTCGATGTGTTGAGCTTCTTGTACCGCTCCTCGTCGAAGCCGGGTGACGTCGTCGTCCGTCACCACGACCAGCCTCAACCAGGGCGCTCCATCCCTGCCCACGGAACCACTATGGGGCCCAGTCAAGGCGAGCCGAAATCCCATGGAGGCCTCCTGCATGGCGTGGAATGATCTTGGCGACTGCTGACCAAAGGGAAGGCTGAAACGTGTACGTACCGTCATCTGCACGAGCTCTCGATGATGACGAGCGTGAGCTCGTGGAGCTGGCACGCCGCACCATAGACGCGCATACGGACGCCGGGCCCGACGAAGACGGGATCCACACGATGGGGGCCGCGGTCATGGCCGCCGACTACCGGATGTTCGCCGGCGTGAACCTCTACCACTTCACCGGTGGACCCTGCGCCGAACTCGTGGCTCTGGGAGCCGCACGGGCCCAGGGCGCCCGCCAGATGCGCTGCATCGTTGCCGTGGGAAACCACGGACGGGGTGTCATCGGCCCGTGCGGGCGCGATCGGCAGGTCTTCGTGGACTACTACCCCACCATGCGCGTCATCGTGCCGACTCCGGCGGGGCCCAGGTCCGTTCTCGCCGCCGACCTGATGCCGCTGACTCAGCGATGGACCCCGGAGGGCATGAGCGGTCTCGACCCCTCGCTCTACCAAGACCCTGAGACGGCCGGTCCCCCGATCATCCGGTTCAACCCCCGCTACCTTGAAGCCGTCCGCTCCGGCGCCAAGACCAAGACCACCCGCTTCCGGGACCCGGCCCAGCTCGGGCCGGCACGGCTGGTGTTCGAAAGCGACCCCGAAGTCGTCCTGTCGGCAGAGGTGACCGGCATCAGGCACTGCCTGGTCAGCGACCTCACCCACCAGGACGCCCAAGCCGAGGGGCTGACGACCGCGACCGAACTCCGGGAAGGCCTCAAGAGCCACTACCCGGATCTGGCGGGAACCGACGAAGTCGACGTAATCACCTTCCAGATCAACGACAACCGGTGAGCCCGTCACTGTCCTGTCCCTGACACCCGAGGCGTACGAGGGCACTGGTCTCTCCCCCCCCCGCGACCCACCTGGCCGGACGGCGCAGGGCCTGCGACGACATACCACCACATACCCGACTGCCGGCCAGGTCTCAGCGGGGTCGGCTGAACGATCCGAGTAGGTCCAGGCCAGGCACATCGAAGTCACAGATCGCTGCTTCGACGACGTCAGACATGCCCGCGACGTGCTGGAGGCGGTGCTGAAGAGGCTGCCGGAACGAGCCCGTGCCGAGCTCGGCCGGCTCGTGAAGCCTATGGCCGCGATGTTCTTGCGCCGTACTCATTCGTGCATCGGCGCCAGTGGCGGACATAGTTCTGGTGGTACGGCCGCCTGGCCGACAGGTCGGAGTGGGGGTGACGGAGGCCATGGTCGCCCCCTGCCGAGGGGGGACGATCACGGCCATGGGTGTTGTGTTGACGGCGTCGACCCGGTCGTGGAGGGTTTCGTAGGCGCCGGGGGAGGGAGCGCGGGCAGGCTGCGGCGCAGCAGGTTCGTGATCATGCCGGGGTTGTAGCGGGGCTCACCGTCGAGGTGAAAGTTCTTGCGGCTTCAGGTCACCCGGGTGGGTGGCGGCTTTCACCGCAGCGTGGGTCACGAGACCTCTTCTGCAGCTTGGCCAGTGGGAGACGAGACGGTCCGCCCGGTCGACGTGCGAAGGGCTCCGGGCGGACTCCGCTGTCCAGACTGCCGTCTTCTCCGCCTCGGCGCCGGGAACACGGCCGTGGCCTGAGCAGGGCATCGAAGAGTCCCTGCGCGCCCAGGCGGCAGACGCAGTGGTCGAGTGGGTCAAGATCCTCGAAGAGCCCCGATTTCTCACAGGTGGGCGTCGACATTCTGAGGACCAACAGGCCACGTTGGTCACCCGCGCTGCACTCGCTGCGCCGTTTGCGTTGTCCGTGCGGACAACGCAGCACGGGCGTTCCATCCTCCTCGGGGTCTTCTCCTGGGCCGCGGTGAACCTCTCGCCGCCCGAAGGCCGCAAGGATCGGCACTGGTTCGATCTGGGCGTCGGACTGGACTGGGCCGGTGAACGGCTTCAAGAACGGATCTACGAGATGGACGGCGACGACGGCACCGGCGAGGGGTAGAGCGGCAATGCCACGCCGTACCCGGAGGTCAGAGCAGGGCCATCGGCAACTGGGCCCCATTACACTGCGGACCGATCCGGCCCTCACACCCGACGGCCACCCGCAAGTACCGGAGCGCTTCCAGAGCTCGGCGACACGCTGCCCGTCACCGTCAGGCCGGCGTTGTTCGCGAGAACCGGTTCTGGCTCAACTTCTGTGGAGCGGTGACGCCCAGTGTTGGCGAAGGCCGCCGCGCATGGCTCATGTGACGGCCCTGTACTCCGAAGCTGCGGCGAAGTGACACGTAGCTCTCCACAGCAAATGACAGGCCCGCGAGCGGCCGGGCGATCAGCGGGGCAGGATGCGCATCACTGCCTCGCGTTCGCCGCTGAGCCGCAGGCCTTGCTGTTCTGCGGCGCTCAGATCGAGGTCGCCGAGCAGAGTCGCGGCCAGCAGGTGCGGCGGTCCGGTCAGTGACGCGGTGGGGTGGTCGACCCGGCCGGCGTGTGTGTGCACCGAGCCGTCCTTGACTTCGATGACCAGGTCTTCGTTGCCGTCGGCGTGCAGTTGCAGGGCGATTGCCGGCTGGTCGGGGCGGTGGTCGGTCAGTGCCCGGGCGGGCAAGTCCAGCCAGTGGGTGCGGAAGGTGTCGTTGCCGCCCGGCTCACGCAGCAGCGGCACGCCCCACCGGCTCAGTTCCCGCAGCACCGGCTCCAGCGTGCGGCCACGCTCGGTGAGGGAGAACAAGGTGGTGGCCACCGGCGGCGGGGCGGCCTCGCGGTGGATCAGGCCGGCTCCCTCGAGTTCGCGGAGCCGGTCGACCAGCAGGTTGCTGGCGATCCCGGGCAGCCCGTTGCGCAGGTCGGTGTGCCGGCAAGGCCCCAGGGCGAGCAGTTCGCGGACGATCAGCAGGGTCCATCGATCGCCGATGACGTCCAGTGACTTCGCGATGCCGCAGTACTGCCCATAGGTGCGCATGCCACCACCCTACATCGTGGTGTTGAGATTCAAAACTGCCTTGTTGACTTTCTCAACAATGTCGGTCTAGCGTCGCTGCCCATGACCCCCACCCTTTCCGTGCGTCGGCTGGCCTGGGCCGGCGTCGAGATCCGTCTCGGCGACACCCGCCTGCTGATCGACCCGCTCGAGAACGTCGCTCCGCTGGCGCCCGTGATGGGGCCGCCGCACCGGCCGGTCGACCCGGTCGACACCCCGCCCGGCACCCACGCCCTCATCACCCACCTGCACCCCGACCACTACGACCACGACCTGGTCGCCCGGATCGCGGCCACCGGCACGATCGGCTGCCACACCCCCAGCGCGGCCGGGCTGCGCGAGGCGGGCATCACCCCTGTCGCCCAGGACCTGGGCCAGTCACGGCGCATCGGAGAGCTGACCGTCACCCCGGTAACCTCGCTGGACTGGCGCGGCAACGACTGTGACCAGGTCGCCTGGGTCGTCGAAGGCGCCGGCCGGCGGGTCATCCACTGCGGCGACACCCAGTGGCACGGCAGCTGGTGGCAGATCGCCCGCGACCACGGCCCGTTCGACGTCGCGTTCGTCCCGGTCAACGGCGTCATCGCCCACTTCGAGGGCTACGCCGCCAACGTCCCGGCGACCATGACCCCCGAGCAGGCCGTCGAGGCCGCCGTCGCACTCGGCGCGGGCACCGTCTGCGCCATGCACTACGGCCTGTTCCACAACCCGCCGTTCTACACCGAACAACCCGACATCGAGCAGCGCTTCCAGCACGCCGCCGACGAGCGCGGCATCACCGCGGCCATCGTCGCCGACGGCCAGCCCGTCCTCTGACCATCAGAAAACAAGGAGCAACACATGAAGATCGTCCTGTTCGGTGCCAGCGGCAACATCGGCCGGCCCACCACCGAGGAACTACTGCGTCGCGGCCACACCGTCACCGCGGTCACTCGAGCCGGCCACATCGACGGACTGGGGCACAAGGCCCTGACCGTGACCACCGGTGACGTCACCGACCCCGCCGCGGTCGCCGGCCTCGCCGCCTCCCACGACGCCGTGCTCTCGGCCGTCGGCCCCCGGGTCGGCCAGGAGAACGACCGCGCCACGATCGTCGGTGCCGCCCGTGCGCTGATCGACGGACTCCGCCGAGCCGGCGTCACCCGCCTGGTCACCATCGGCGGCGCCGGTAGCCTACGCACGCCGACCGGCGCCCGGGCCATGGACGACCCGGACTTCCCCGCGCTGTGGAAGGCCAACGCCGAGGCCCAGTCCGAAGCGCTCGACCTCTACCGCGGCGTGCACGACCTCGACTGGACGTACGTGTCGCCCGCCGCAGTCATCGGAGCGGGCGAGCGGACCGGGGCCTACCGCAGCGCCGGGGACACCCTGCTCACCGACGACGACGGCAACAGCCGCATCTCGTACGCCGACTACGCGATCGCCTTGGCCGACACGATCGAGAGCGGCACCGCGATCCGCCGCCGCATCACCGTGGCGTACTGAGCCATGAGCAACGACGCCGCCGGCCGGCAAACCCGATTCATCGTCCTGCTCGCAGCGCTCGTGGCCCTGGGACCACTGTCCATCGACGGCTACCTGCCCGGACTGCCGGACCTCGCCGGCGACCTGCGCGCCAGCGCCGCGGCCACCCAGCTCACCATCACCGCCTGCCTGGCCGGGCTGGCCATCGGGCAGCTGATCGCCGGGCCGCTGAGCGACACCTACGGCCGGCGGCGTCCGTTGCTGGCGGGCCTCGCCCTCTACACGATCGCCAGCGCGCTCTGCGCGGTGGCGCCCGACGTCCGGACCTTCGTCGGCCTACGCCTGCTCCAGGGCATCGGCGGGGCGTTCGGCATCGTCATCGCCAACGCCATGGTCCGCGACCGCACCTCCGGAACCCGCACCGCACGTCTCTTCTCCACACTGACCTTGATCACCGGCCTGGCGCCGGTGTTCGCGCCGGTCCTCGGCGGCCAGCTACTGCGCGTCACGGCCTGGCCGGGGATCTTCGTGGGCCTGGCCGTACTCGGCGCCGTGATGCTGGCGGCCTCCGCCGCGGGACTGCCGGAGACCCGGTCCTCCGCGTCACGCCAGCCGCTGCCGGCCGTCGTCGGGCAACTGCTCGGCGACCGGGCCTTCACCGGGTACGTCCTGGCCAACGGCCTGGTCTTCGCGGCGATGTTCGCCTACATCTCCGGCTCGCCGTTCGTCCTGCAGGAAATCCACGGCCTGACACCGCAGCAGTACAGCGCCGTGTTCGCCGCCAACGCCGCCGGACTCATTGCGGCCGCCCAGATCGGCGGCCGGCTGGTGGCCCGGGCCGGCGCCCGCGTCCTGCTGCTCGCCGGTCTGCTGGCCGCGACAGCCGGTGGCACCACGGTCCTGGCCGCGGTGCTGACACGGGCACCCCTGCCCGCGCTCCTGATCGGCCTGTTCGTCCTGGTCTCCAGCGTGGGCCTCGTCATGCCGAACGCCACGGCCCAGGCCCTGGCCGACCACGGCGGACACGCCGGGTCGGCCGCCGCTCTGCTCGGCTTCAGCCAGTTCATGATCGGCGGGGCACTTGCTCCGCTGGCCGGCGCGGGTGGCGCCACCGACGCCTTGCCGATGGGAATCCTCGTCGCCGTGCTGCCGGCGCTCGCTCTGCTCACATTCGGCGTCCTCGAGCACCGGCAGGCTCAGCTCAGCCTGTTGAGTACGCGCCTGCGGTACCTGCCCTTCCCACCCCGGCCGGCCAAGCCGTTCAGGCCGCAAGAACGTGTGCCGCTGCACCAGCAGGTCGGCCGCGCGTACTGGACCACGAGGCCGTGCCCCCAGTGCGGAGCGGACCGCGGCCAGCACTGCGTCTTCGACAGCGGGCCACGTGCCGGCCGCGTACGGCAAGTACCACACGCCGATCGGCTGCAGCCTGTCATCGACGAACTCCAAGAGCAGCAGGGGAAGCACGGGACGGTCCGGACCGTATGGCGGGCGTACGACGTGCCCTGCCCCCACTGCGGCCAGGAGGCCGGAGCCCGGTGCCTCACGCCAGGCGAACCGCACTCCGCGCGCTCCGAACATGCCAGGAAACTCACCGAACAGCACGAGCCCCGCCCCTGAGTACATGCGTGGACCGGACGTGATCCTCAGGCAGACTCAGCATCCAACTGCTCACACCACGCGAGCCCTTCAAGAGGCCCGTACGGGCACGCGCAACAGGGCGGTTGCTCGGTTCTACCGAGCGTCGCGGCTCCCGATCATCCGGCATCGTGCTGCTGTCTGAGCAGTTGGACGCCTATGCGGTCGGTGTCGCCGGAGGTTCCGCCGATACGGTGGATCAGGACCCAGGAGCCGTTGGGGAGCGCGCCGGCGAACGTGGATGACGTCCTGGTCGCGCCGTTGTGCCAGGTGACCAGGCCAGTGGTCTGCCATGTGGGTGCGGGAGCCCCGAGCTTCCGGTCGACGAGCAGGCCCCTGAGTAGGTCGGCGGTGGCGCGGGGGGTGGCCCAGAGCCCGCCGGCGGGAAGGATGGCTCCGTTCAGGGTCCATTGTGGTCGTTTGCGTCCGAAGAGCCCCGCAGGGTGTAAGCACCGCTCTGCTGGTGGGCTGGCGGTGATCTCGCCGACGCCCAAAGGTGTGAGGACGTGGTCGTGAACGAATTGTTCGTAGGACGTCTGGGCCGCCGAGGACAGGGCCGCCCCGAGAATGGCGTATCCGAGGTTGGAGTACTCCCTGGCCGTGCCGACGGGCGCCACGGTGATCTGGTCGTAGGTGTCCAGCACTCGGTGCAGGGCGGCGGTGTCGAAGCTGCGGTAGGGGTCCTTGCCGGACAACCCAGGAGGCTGCCGGGGGAGGCCCGAGGTGTGCTCGGCCAGGTGCTGAAGGGTGATGCCGGTTCCGTGGGGTGCCGGGAGCCAGCGTTCCACTGGGTCGGCGGCGTTCAACAGGCCGACTGCGGCCATGCGGACGAGGGCGGTTCCGGTGAGGACCTTGGTGAGCGAGCCGATCTGGACGTAGCGGTCCAGGTGGTGGCCGTCGGTGGTGCGGGGCGCGGAGGCGCTGGAGAGGACACAGGTGGGTGTGCCGTGTCCGTAACACGGGCGCGGGTCCTTTCAGGGGCGGGCGGGCGGGACTGCGCATGCCGGGGTTCCGGCGGGCATGCGGTGCCGGTGGCGGGCAACCCAACGGTAGATGTGCTGTGCGACGGTGCGTAGGAGGGGGTTCTGGATGGCGTACGTTCCGGCGACGTGTCTTCTGGCTCCCTCCCCACGACCGAGACACCGTCCCCGACGGCCTCTATTCCTCAGGAGCCCCCGCCGAAGCCGTCGACCCGACCACGTTGGCGGCAGGCAGCAATGGCCGAAAGACCGAGCGCTCCGAGCGGCCGACACAAACCGCCGAAGCCTGAGCCGCCCCACTGGCACGAGTTGCGGATCGACTCACGCGTTGGCCCAAGACGGCCTCAACCGCTGCCCTGCAGGGCCGAGGGCCCACAACACGAGCGCCAGCGCGCACGGCACGAAGCGGGCCAGGTGCGCGTAGACCAGGGCGATCACGGCGCTGCTCGCGTCCAGGAACAGGCCGCGGGTCGCGTGCCTTGGTGAGGCTGAGAGCCTCCCGGAGATCGTCACCAGGGCCAGCGCAATGAGGTACGGCAGGGGCGGCCACGCGACGCCCTGGATGATCGGGGAGGAGTGCTCAGCATTCGCACGGCCGGCCTGAGCTGTTCCGGCAAGTCGACCATGTGGTCATCAAGTCCGGAGGAAGGGTCATCGGAAGCTGGGGCCGGCGCCAGCTGACAGTCGCGTGACTGTTCTGACGGCACCGGCAACACGGACGCCGTCTAAGCGCTGACGTTGGTGACGGGGGCGACTACTGAGCGCTGCTATCAGCGACAGGTCGGCGGAGCGGCAGAGAAACGTCAGCGGAACGTTAGCGGCGAACCGGACACTGGGACCACTATCGGCGGCACCCCCGCCCGATTCCGTACATGACAGCCCCCACCCTCCTCGGGAGCATCCCTTGTTCAAAGCGAAAAAACTGCAGGCCACCCTCGTTGCGGTCACCGCCGTGGTCGGACTTGCGGTGTCGACCCCGTCGGCCCAGGCCTCGACATGCCACGGGAACGGAGGTGCGTACATCTGTGAGTACGGCGTCTCACAGTCGGTCCTCTTCGACGGGACGGTGCAGGAGTTCGTTGTCGGTACCGACCACGCCGTGTGGACGAACTGGCACCGCCCCAACGGCTCCTGGAACGGCTGGGTGTCCCTGGGCGGATGGGTCCAGAGCCGCATCAGCGTCGAGCCCAGGCAGGAGCGCAGCACCTCACCCATCACCGTTTCTGCCATCGGGGCGGACGGCAAGTCCTGGTTCCGTATGCGGAATTCCGACGGCACATGGACCAACTGGTATATGAACTGCATCGACAACCCCAACGGCAAGTTGTGTCCGTGAACGTCGTAGGTGCACAGTTCCGGCCCTGACCTGACGTGGAAGCGGTGTTGACGGAGGTCACCGTCAGTATCCCTCCCGGCCCCTCGCGGGTTCGGCGAACGGCCACCGTCGTCCAGCGCGGCATCGCCCGGCGAGGCGGATGTCTCCCCTCGGGATGTCGCTCATGCTCCGCGGGGGCCCGCGGCCGCGGACGGGTTCAGCCCCGGACAGATCGATGCGCTACTGAAGGACGCGAAGGTGAGCAGGGACGGCTCCATCAGCTGAGCGGCGTTCATGGACGCGATGATCTACACGCCGAGGTCTACGCGGACCAGATGCACGACCCCTTCGTGCAGCGCTTCCCCTGGTTCGTCGACCACTGGAGCGACAACCCCGGCTTCACCTGCGTCATCGCCTACGACCAGGGCGAACCCGCCGGCTACGCCTACGGAGCCACCCAGCGCGAAGGCGCCGAATGGTGGCAGGGCCACGAAGCGACCCCACAGCCGGCCTCAGCCACCCGCACCTACGCCCTCTCGGAGCTCATGGTCCGCGCCCAACGAATCGTGGTCCTACACCCAGGTCGGCACCCCGCAGCCCTTCCCCGACAACCCGCTCTCCGCGGTCATGGTCTGCACGCTCCAGAGCTGAGGCCTGGCCCGGCTCCGACCCCGGTCATGCAGGCGCTGGTGCCGATTGAGTTGGAGCTGGCGCCGTGAAGCAGTCAGGGAAGCATCTGGGCAGTTCCCCGGGCATCACGCGACAGAATGGAAGATCACTCTCTGAGACGGCTGACCGCCGTAGCAGCGACTGGCGCGTCCGGGCGGGTCGGCGTGAGGGGCGCAGCTGTGCGTCCTGATGCGTAAGGAGTTTGTGGAGCGTGGACGTTGAAATTCCGCTACTCATAGGCGAGGCCGCCGCGGAGCTCGGTGACGGTGTCCCCTACGCACTCAAGGTCCTGGCCGGCCAGTTGTCCGAGGACCCAGACATGGGCGAACCCTCGCCGCTTTCCGGCGTCCTCGACGTGAGTATCGACGGGGACACATTCGAGGATTGCCCTGCTCTGGTCGTGGGCTACGTCCACGAGCCCGACCGGATCGAGATCCGGTACGTCTCCCGGGCTCAGCACGAGACGCCGGCCGGCAACGACCGGAGCCAGGGCCAGGCCCAGGGCCCAGACGAGGACCAAGACCGCGATACCGCTCGCGCCGCGGTCGTCGGGCGGGAGGTCTCGGACGTCTGGGCGCGGATTGCTGCTTGGCTGGCCTCTCATGCTCCGGCTTCGTATGCGGCGCTGCGCGCCGGCGTGGACGAGGAAGTCATAGACGCCTTCGAGGGGCGTCTCGGCGTACGCATCCCTGCCGAACTACGGACCTTGTGGGGTCTGATCGCCGGCGACGAAGGAGTGGGCCGGTGCGGCTGTCTGCCCGACAACATGGCCCTCATGCCCTTGGAGGAGGCGGAGGTCTTCTACCGGGAGCGGATGAAGAATCCCGTGATGCACCTTGACGGTGAAGAGGTCGACTGGTGGAAGGCCTCGTGGATTCCAGTGATCTCCTACGGTCCGGACGATCGCACCTCGGGCCTGTACCTGGACACGGAATCCGGATTCCTGGGGCGATGGTCCCGCTACAACGACACCCACCTTGAGGAGCGGGACACGCTGGTCACCTATCTGGAGGAGACCGCCGACATGCTGGAGTACCCGGCGCTGGCCGCACGGGACCAGCCCGGCCTCGTCGGCGACCGGCTGGTGTGGGGCAGCGGCCTGTTCCCCACCGATGAGGAGGCCTGGCGGCCTCTGGCCGGCTGACCCGACGCCACCACAAGCACAGGCCCCCTACCCGACAACGAGCGGGACCAGTGGCTGCCGGTCAGGATCCGCGGGCGGCCCCCGGACCCCGAAATCGCATGATTGGCTGTGTTTCACGAGAAGACGTGGAATGCTCGTTCAGTCGCTTCAACAGGTGTCGCCGGGACACCCGAGGCCCCAGGGCCGAACCAGTGGGAGTAAGAGGCGACCAGGCGGCAGCCGTATGCGTGGCTCGCGATCGGAGCCCTGAGTAGACCCCACTGGGTCCCGGCCTTTCACGTGAGCGGAACGACCTTCCACACCCCGACCGGCGACCTGTCCTTCGACATGAACAGCCTCCTCAAGGTTCGAACTGAACGACGACCTGATCCTTCTGCAGAAGCGTCTGACACAGCATGGGCGCGGCTGCGGGAGATCCAGGACCGACCGGCATGGCCGCCCGACGGCGGAGGGCGGCTGGCCTGAGGACGCCCACGCGGAGTGGCAGGCGGGCAAAGAGGCCTGGGGCGTGCAGATCGACGCGGTCCGCGAGGCGATCGCGGCCTGGGCGCAGAAGAGCGGGCAGCGCCGGATCGACATCGATGCCAGGCTGAAGGCAGCCCCTGGTGAAGAAGCGCGCCCGCGAACAGCCGGCGAAGAGGACCGGGCTGGTCATCGAGACCCGTGCACGGTTCGGCTTCGCGGCCGCCCCGGGTACGACGGATGACTGGCGGATGCGGCGGATCACGCAGCACGTCCCGCCCGTGCGCGGGCCGCCTGTTCGCCGCCCAGTGCCGGAGCACCGGAGGCCGAACGCCAGCGGATCGCCGCCGAAGCTCTCCCAGAGGCCTACTTCAAAGACGGCGGGCAGCGTGCCGGCAGCCTCCTGGTTGAGCTAACGGACATCGACTACCTCGACCTCGGATACTGAGCTCGGAGGGGCTGCCGGACCGGTGGACAAATGTGTCGCTGAGCGCCCCACTTGGCGGGGCCTGCGCTGCTGCGCTGCACCCTTGGTGCTCGTCGTCGATCACGCACTCGACTCTGGGTCTGAACCTTGAAGTGGTTACCCAGGGCGCTGTGCGCGGACGCGGCGCACGTACTTCACCGTCACCGCCGTCGGGAGACCGGTCAGGAGGAGGGACAGCCCCACCGGGAGCACTCCCGTCCACACCGTTGGCGAGACGTACGCGGTACCGGACGTACCGTCCACCACCCACGCACGGAGGGGTTGCGAATCGATGTCGCCCTCAACGGAGACGTCGAACGACGAGCCACCGCCGTCCGGGATGAAGACGCCCGAGCAGGACCTCGACGTTCCTCCATTGGCCACGCTGTTGTCGTACGTCCGGCAGTCGGCTTCGGCCACGGTCCCGGGCCTGCCCCACAGCGCCGCCCGCAGCTCTTCGGTGAAGGTCGTCAGCACGACGTATGCCAGAAGCAACCCGACCAGACAGGCCAGCGCTAGCCACGGCGCGGGTCCGACCTGCTCCGGTTGCCCGTCTAGAACATCCCCACCCTCGCTCATCCCACCCTCGGATCGTCGCCGGACCTCCATGGTGACCGATCCGAAGCACCCTCGGAAGCCTTCCATCGCCCGGTGGTGGCCTCGCACGACCGTCAAGCGGCCCGACACCAGCCGGACAGGACCTGGGCACGAACTCGCACCACCCCTGGTCACATCTCCGCCTGCACGGAGCGCTGTTGACGCGGACACTGCCCGGGACCCGGGCCAAGCGGGCCCGGGCTGCCCCTGGAGAGGGCGCACCTCGCCGGCGCCCGCGAAGCGGAAGAGAACGGCGACTTCCACCCCGATGACATCCTCCACGCCCGTGAGGAGCACTGCGAAGGCGGAATCCGGTGCGCGGACCAGGCCCCCGCCGTACCAACACGGGAGTCGCGGCAGCATCGGGGAAGTCCTCGGCGACCAGTGGCCGGGCGGCCAGTGCGAGGGTCTGACCAGACGGCTCCGGGGGGCGCGGGGCCGGCCGCGGTGAACTCCGCGACCGGGCCCCCGCCGGAGCAAGGACCGAAACTGCTGACAGGCGTACCTCAGGTTGTCAGCGGTGGAGGTCTCGACCTTCGTGAAGTTGTGAGGTCCAGGCAGGTGGGGCGCCCCTCCAGCGGTGCCATCTGTCAGAAGGCTGTTTCTGAACCTCTCATGTCGATGTGTCAGTGCTGCCTGCGATGCTCCTGGCATGAACGAGGAAAGCTGGTATCTCAAGGGTTGGGACTGGAACGACCTGACGTCCGTCCGGGAGCGGCTTGCGGACGGGGCGTCTCCGATCGCTCACTGGGGGTCATTCGGGCAGACACCCCTGCATTTGGCGGCAGCCGCGGGTGCCGCCGAGTCGGTGGCCGCGATGCTCGCTTACACACGGGAAGTGGATGTACCTGATGACCGGGGGCGTACTCCTTTGTGGTGGGCAGTCGAGCACGTGCGGGGGGAGACCGTTCGGGTGCTGCTGGCGAACGGAGCCGATGCATGGCGGCCGTGTGTAGGTGAGTGGACCCCAGGGCGACTGGCCCTGACGACAAGCCTTGCCTCTTTGGTAGAAGGCACGCCGGAAGCGGTGCCGTTGACGGCAGCGCAACGGACCAAGCAGGCGTGGGCCGACCAGCTGATCAGTGTCTTTGCGGCAGAGGAGATCCACACCAATGGCCTGAGAGTGGCGTTCACCGATGTCTTTGATGAGGACGAGGTCATTCATCGGCTCGGTGCCGATCCTGCGGAATGCCCCGTATTCCAGCAGGATTCCGGGATCGACCAGATGGACTTGTTTGACGTCGGCGGTAACCATGCGGTCGGTGTCACCGGTACCGCGCTGGGGTGCATCATCAGCCAACCCTTCTGGGATGCGGTGGACGATGACGAATTGGCCCGCAGACTGTCACCGGCCACCGTGTACAGCCTCTATTTCAATCCCAAGGGCGGGACCTCCGGCACGCTCTACCGCAATGGCATCGCAATACGGCATGAGGAGATAGGTCCTTGGACGCCGTTCGCGGATGACCCGGCCGAGCACTGGCTTTACCGCTTCTGGCAGCAACCCTGCGTACCCTTCCCTCATGGTGATGCCAACCTCCTGGCGTACGCCTGCGCGATGGGAGGCATCACCAAAGCAAGCACCAGGGACTGTTGGGCACTCAGTCGTGGACCGCGCCGTGTCGTGCGGGTGCCGCTAGTGCCTATTTCTGATCCGATCATGACATGACGGCCCGTGGCATTACGGTGTTTACCCAGCTCAGGATTCGAACGGCGGCGTTCGACGGTTGGGGTCACGGCTGGTCGACGGCTGACGGCCGGCCGCTGGTGCGGATTGCCAGACGAAGCCGTCGTGACGATGCGACAATGAGGCCGGATCGAAGGCCCCTACCCAGGGATCGTCACGACCGTGGTCCTCTACGGGGCGGAGGACGTGGCCCTGCTGCCGGGGGGAGCGAAGGAGGCCGGCATGGCGCTGCGCCGGCTGACCGTGCTCTACCTCCACCCCGTGTGTGCCGTCCCAGCCGTGCCGGACGTGGCGTGCGACCGCCTCTGCCACGGCGACCGACCGGTGCCTGCCTCCCTTTCTCTCGCCCATTGCGAGTTGTTGCTGCCAACGCCAACGGAAATGCAGCGCCCAGCGTGGGGGCGCGGAGCCCCACCCACCTTCTATCACCCTAGAAATCCAAGGGTTTCCAAGCCTTGCTAC
>NZ_JBEXPG010000080.1:0-38836 GCF_040611935.1 Streptomyces sp. NPDC006512
AGCTTGACCGAGATGATCGCCGTCAGACCCTCGCGGATGTCCTCGCCCGCGAGGTTGTCGTCCTTCTCGCGCAGCAGCTTCTTGTCGCGCGCGTAGCGGTTGACCAGACCCGTCAGCGCCGCGCGGAAGCCCTCTTCGTGGGTACCGCCCTCGTGCGTGTGGATCGTGTTCGCGAAGGAGTAGACGCCCTCGGTGTACTGCGAGTTCCACTGCATCGCGATCTCGACCGAGAGCATGCGCTCCTTGTCCTCGGCCTCGACGTCGATGACGGTCGGGTGGATCAGCTCGCCCTTGCGCGAGTTGAGGTACTTCACGAAGTCGACGATGCCGCCCTCGTAGTAGTACTTCACCGTCCGCGCCTGGTTGTCGTCGGACTCCTCGGCGGAGTCCGCGCCCATCGTGGCCTTCGCCGACTCGCGCTCGTCGGTCAGCGACAGGGTCAGGCCCTTGTTGAGGAAGGCCATCTCCTGGAAGCGCCGCGACAGCGTCTCGAAGGAGTACTCGGTCGTCTCGAAGATGTCGCCGTCGGCCCAGAAGGTGACCGAGGTGCCGTGCTCGTCGGTCTCCTCGTTCTTGGCGAGGGCGGCCGTCGGGGCGCCGAGCTTGTAGTCCTGGGTCCAGCGGTAGCCGTCGCGCTTGACCTCGACCGCGACCTTCGTCGACAGCGCGTTCACGACGGACACGCCGACGCCGTGCAGACCGCCGGAGACGGCGTACCCGCCGCCGCCGAACTTGCCGCCCGCGTGCAGGACGGTGAGCACGACCTCGACGGCCGGCTTGCCCTCGGACGGGACGATGTCGACCGGGATGCCCCGGCCGTTGTCGACGACCTTGACCCCGCCGTCGGCGAGGATCGTCACGTCGATGGTGTCCGCGTGCCCGGCCAGTGCCTCGTCGACCGAGTTGTCGACGACCTCGTAGACGAGGTGGTGCAGGCCGCGCTCACCCGTCGATCCGATGTACATGCCGGGCCGCTTGCGGACCGCGTCCAGGCCCTCCAGGACCTGGATGTTGCTTCCGGTATACGAAGAACCACCTGCTTCGGCGGCCTCGCCGCCGGCGGTGGACTCGTTCTTGTCGTTGGAGTTGCCGGAATCGGCCACGAAGCGCCCTTTCTGGCACAGCACAGGCCGTACTCCGGGCCAGCAGGCATGCAAGCAGGAGCGGCTGCGTCGATCTGCGTTGTCAGCGTTTGTCACCGGTACTCGACTGGTGATCCCGCAACTGGGCGGGATTGCCTCCAGTCTACCGGTACCACTGACATGAATGGGGGTTTGCCGGTACCTGAGTACGCATGTGCCGCCCTGAACCTCCACTCTCCGACTCCCCATATCCGGGGAGGGGCTCAAAGTGGCTCACACGGGCATCCAGCGCTTCGGCCTGTCAACCCGCGGCTACCGTGAGGGACACCACCCGCGACGGGGGCCCGCCGGCCCGCCCCGCGCCGGGCCGCAACAGGCCGGAAGCCGCCGCTCCCAAGGGAACGGCGGCTTCGCCGGGGGTACTGCGGGGACCGGCCGCGAGGACCGGCGCGGCACGGGCCGCGGGCGGGCTCACCCGTAGGTGTCGCCGGGACCCCTGCTGCCCGGGCTGCGCCAGGGCCCGTACCCCTTCGGGCGGCCTCCCGGGCCCTGCACCTTGATCAGCCGGACCGTGCCCTGCCCCAGCTCGGCGTTGAGCCGCGCCACCAGCTGCGGGGCCAGCAGCTTCAGCTGCGCCGCCCACGCCGAGGAATCGCAGCGCACGACCAGCTCGCGGTCCTCGTAGCGCTCCGGCACGCAATGCGCCGCGATCTCCGGGCCGACGATCTCCGGCCAGCGCTCCATCACCCCGGCCACGGCCATCGGCATCTCCCAGCCGCGCTCCGTGCGCAGCCGGTCCAGCGCGGCCATCAGCGGCATCGGGTCCCGGCCGTCCGCGCGGGCGCCCGAACGCAGCCCGGGGTGCTGCTGGCGCTTCTTCCCGCTCACCGCGTTGCCCCGGGCCCGGGCCTGTTCCCGGGCGGCGGCCAGCGCCTGGCGCGCCAGGTCCACCCCGGAGGGCTCGGGGGCCTTGCGCCCGTCCTGCTCGCCGCCGCTCACAGCCGGGTCACCTCGCCGCCGGACACCGCGAAGCGGGTCCCCGCCAGTACGCCCGGTACGTCGTCGTCCACGGCCGCCGTCACGAGGACCTGCTCACCCGGAGCCACCAGCTCCGCGAGCCGCTCGCGGCGCCGGGCGTCCAGTTCCGCGAACACGTCGTCGAGCACCAGCACCGGCTCGGCGCCCTCCGAGCGCAGCAGCTCGTACGAGGCCAGCCGCAGCGCGAGGGCGTACGACCAGGACTCGCCGTGGCTGGCGTAGCCCTTGGCCGGGAGCTCGCCGAGGCGCAGCAGCACGTCGTCGCGGTGCGGGCCCACCAGGGTCACGCCCCGCTCGATCTCCTGCTTGCGGACGTCGGCCAGCGCGGCCAGCAGCACCTCGTAGAGCGCCTCGCGGGTCCGGGCGTCGCCGCTGTCCACCGGTTCGCCGGCCGAGGACTTGTAGGCGAGGCCGAGGGGGCCGCCGCCGGGCGCGAGCTGTTCGTAGGCCTTGTCGGCGAGCGGCAGGAGCGTGGCGATCAGGTCGAGGCGCTGGGCGAGCAGCTCGGCGCCCGCGCGGGCCAGGTGCTGGTCCCACACGTCGAGGGTGGAGAGGTCCATGGACCGGCCGCCGTGCCGGCGTGCCATGGCGGCGGACTTCAGGAGGGTGTTGCGTTGCTTGAGGACCCGCTCGTAGTCGGAGCGGACGGCCGCCATCCGCGGCGAGCGCGCGGTGACCAGCTCGTCGAGGAAGCGCCGGCGCTCCCCCGGATCGCCCTTGACGAGGGCCAGGTCCTCCGGGGCGAACAGCACGGTCCGTACGATCCCCAGCACGTCCCGGGGCCTGACCTGCGAGGACCGGTTGACGCGGGCCCGGTTCGCGCGGCCCGGGTTCAGCTCCAGCTCCACCAGCTGCTGCCGCTGGCCCTGGGTGACGGCGGCACGGATGACGGCGCGCTCCGCGCCCATGCGCACGAGGGGGGCGTCCGAGGAGACCCGGTGGCTGCCGAGCGTCGCGAGGTAGCCGATGGCCTCGACGAGGTTCGTCTTGCCCTGGCCGTTGGGCCCCACGAAAGCCGTGACGCCCGGGCCGAGGGGTACCTCGGCCCGGGCGTACGAGCGGAAGTCGGCCAGGGAGAGATGCGTGACGTGCATGTGTCGCCGACCTCCCCCGGCTTCCTGCTGTCGTGCTGTCGTTCTCGTGGTGCTGTCGTTCTTGTGGTGCTACTTCTTCTCGACCGCGTGCCCGCCGAACTGGTTGCGCAGCGCGGCGATCATCTTCATCTGCGGCGAGTCGTCCTGGCGGGACGCGAACCGGGCGAACAGCGAGGCCGTGATCGCCGGCAGCGGCACCGCGTTGTCGATGGCCGCCTCGACGGTCCAGCGGCCCTCGCCCGAGTCCTGCGCGAAGCCGCGCAGCTGCTCCAGGTGCTCGTCCTCGTCCAGCGCGTTCACGGCGAGGTCCAGCAGCCAGGAACGGATGACCGTGCCCTCCTGCCAGGACCGGAAGACCTCGCGGACGTCGGTGACCGAGTCGACCTTCTCCAGGAGCTCCCAGCCCTCGGCGTAGGCCTGCATCATGGCGTACTCGATGCCGTTGTGGACCATCTTCGCGAAGTGGCCCGCGCCGACCTTGCCCGCGTGCACGGCGCCGAAGTCACCCTCGGGCTTGAGCGCGTCGAAGACCGGCTGGACCGCGGCCACGTGCTTCTCGTCGCCGCCGTACATGAGCGCGTAGCCGTTCTCCAGGCCCCAGACGCCGCCGGAGACGCCGCAGTCGACGAAGCCGATGCCCTTGGCCTTCAGCTCCTCGGCGTGCTTCTCGTCGTCCGTCCAGCGCGAGTTGCCGCCGTCCACGACGATGTCGCCGGGCGAGAGCAGCTCGCCGAGCTCGTCGACGGTGGACTGCGTCGCCGCACCTGCCGGGACCATCACCCACACCACGCGGGGGGCCTGCAGGCTGTCCACAAGTTCCCGCAGGCTGTGGACATCGGCGAGGTCCGGGTTGCGGTCGTATCCGATGACGGTGTGGCCTGCGCGGCGGATGCGCTCGCGCATGTTGCCGCCCATCTTGCCGAGACCGACGAGACCAAGCTCCATCAACTGGTTCCTTACGCGTTGTGGCCGTCTTTGCCGCGGGTTCCCGGACGAGCCGGGTCACCCACGGATCCGAGCCTACGCCGGGGCGTGCACGGCGGCCCCACGGGCCGTGGCGCGCGTCCAGGAAGTCCCCAGGCGTTCTGGACTCCCGGAGCCCTGGCCTGTGGACGGCGTCGGGCCCGGTCCCGCAGCCTGCGAGACCGGGCCCGACGGGGAAGACGTCAGCCGGACAGGCGTACCGGCATGATCAGGTACTTGTAGGCCTCGTCGGCCTCCGCGTCGACCGCGGGGCGGCCGCTGAGCAGCGCCGGCTTGGTCGAGGTGGTGAAGCTCAGCTGCGCGGCCGGCGAGTCGATCGCGCTGAGGCCGTCCAGCAGGAACGTCGGGTTGAAGGCGATCGAGATGTCGTCGCCCTCCAGCTTCGCGTCGACGCGCTCCACAGCCTGTGCGTCGTCGCTGGAACCGGCTTCGAGGATCAGCACGCCCTGCTCGAAGCTGAGGCGGACGGGGGTGTTGCGCTCGGCGACGAGGGCCACGCGCTTGACGGCCTCGACGAACGGAGCGGTCTCGATCACCGCGATGGAGTTGAACTCCGTCGGGAAGAGCGTGCGGTACTTCGGCAGGTCGCCCTCGAGGAGGCGGGTGGTGGTGCGGCGGCCCGCGCCCTCGAAGCCGATGAGGCCCTCGCCCGCACCGGAGCCCGACAGAGCCAGGGTGACCGTGTCACCGCTGGTCAGGGACTTGGCGGTGTCCAGGAGGGTCTTCGCGGGCACCAGGGCCACGGCGGAGGCGTCCGGGTTCTCCGGCTTCCACAGGAACTCGCGGACCGCGAAGCGGTAGCGGTCGGTGGAGGCCAGGGTGACGCGGTCGCCCTCGATCTCGATGCGGACACCGGTCAGCACGGGCAGCGTGTCGTCGCGGCCGGCGGCGATGGCGACCTGGGCGGCGGCGGAGGCGAAGACCTCGCCGGGCACGGTGCCGGTCGCGGTCGGCATCTGCGGCAGCGCCGGGTACTCCTCCACAGGCAGGGTGTGGAGTGTGAACCGCGAGGAGCCGCAGACCACGGTCGCCCGTACACCGTCTGTGGAAATCTCCACCGGGCGGTTGGGGAGGGCGCGGCAGATGTCGGCGAGCAGCCGGCCGGAGACCAGGACGGTGCCGTCCTCCTCGACGTCCGCCTCGACGGAGACGCGGGCCGAGACCTCGTAGTCGAAGCCGGAGAGGGACAACGTGCCCTCCTCGGCCTTCAGCAGCAGGCCCGCGAGTACGGGCACCGGCGGCCGGGCCGGGAGGCTGCGGGCAGCCCAGGCCACCGCCTCCGCGAGTACGTCGCGTTCCACCCGGATCTTCACCGGAACCGCCTCCTGCTGTTGCTCGCTCGTCTGCCGGCCTTCGTCGTCGGCTCGTCGATGCCTCGACCGATGCCGGGGACCAGTCTGACGTACGGCGCCGACACTCGTCGCGGCTGGCGGTCAAGTCGGGAGCGAGGCGTCGGCGAGGCCGAGCGACGAGTTGTGCACAGGACCTGCTTGAAAACCGAATCCGAGCTAACTCTCTATGGGGGTAGTAGTAGGGCCTGTGGAAACGGTGGATAAGCCCGTTCTCCCAGGTCAGCCCTCGTTTTTTATCCCCACACCCTGTGGGTGGCACCGGTGGACAACACGGTGTCTCTGTGGAGAACGAAAACTTCTGCACAGGCCGTCCCCAGACGACCCCCACTACTCCACAGGTGTGTCCCCAGCTTTTCCCCAGTGCTCCACACCCCAAACGTCGACTTCCGTGTGACCGCTTTCACTCGGGGCGGTGACGACGGGTGCCGGGTTGCCGAACAGTGGACAACGGTGTGGAGAACCCTTCGGATCCTGTGCACAGGATGCGGCAACCTGTGGGGCGGCGGTGGACAGAGCCGTGGACGAGCCTGTGGACGAGATTTCTGTCCACAGGCTGTGGACAGCGCTTGCGCACAATTCCACAGGCGGCTGACCTGCCCTGATGGGCCCTCAACCTGCGCTCCTGTGGACAGATTGTGGGCGCCGCACACTGTCCTCAGGCTGTGGACGGAAGAAAGTCGGCCAATCTGTGGATGAGTTGCCCTCCAGGGGGCGTATTCGAACAGAGCAGGGGCGCACGGACGAAGAAGGGCGCCCCCGGTACGGTCCGGAAGCGCCCTGTTTTCGGGTGTGAAGGGGCCCTGGCACGGCTGTCGGGGGGCCGCGTCAGGCGTTCTTGATGCGGTTGGTGAGCTCCGTGACCTGGTTGTAGATGGACCGCCGTTCCGCCATGAGGGCCCGGATCTTGCGGTCCGCGTGCATGACGGTGGTGTGGTCGCGGCCGCCGAACTGGGCCCCGATCTTGGGCAGGGACAGGTCGGTGAGCTCCCGGCACAGGTACATGGCGATCTGCCGCGCGGTGACCAGCACCCGGCTGCGCGAGGAGCCGCACAGGTCGTCCACGGTGAGCCCGAAGTAGTCCGCGGTGGCCGCCATGATGTCGGAGGCCGTGATCTCGGGCGCGCTGTCCTCGCCGCCCGGGATCAGGTTCTTCAGGACGTCCTCGGTGAGGCCGAGGTCGACCGGCTGCCGGTTCAGGCTCGCGAACGCCGTGACCCGGATCAGCGCCCCCTCCAGCTCGCGGATGTTGCGCGAGATGCGGGAGGCGATGAACTCCAGTACCTCCGGCGGGGCGTTGAGCTGCTCCTGGACGGCCTTCTTGCGCAGGATCGCGATGCGGGTCTCCAGCTCGGGGGGCTGGACGTCGGTGATCAGGCCCCACTCGAAGCGGTTGCGGAGCCGGTCCTCCAGGGTGACGAGCTGCTTGGGCGGCCGGTCGGAGGACAGCACGATCTGCTTGTTGGCGTTGTGGAGCGTGTTGAAGGTGTGGAAGAACTCCTCCTGCGTTGACTCCTTGCTCGCGAGGAACTGGATGTCGTCGACCAGCAGGATGTCCATCTCGCGGTACCGCTTGCGGAAGGCGTCGCCCTTGCCGTCGCGGATGGAGTTGATGAACTCGTTCGTGAACTCCTCGGAGCTCACGTACCGCACCCGGGTGCCGGGGTAGAGGCTCCGCGCGTAGTGCCCGATGGCGTGCAACAGGTGGGTCTTGCCGAGGCCCGACTCCCCGTAGATGAACAGGGGGTTGTACGCCTTCGCCGGCGCCTCGGCGACGGCCACCGCGGCGGCGTGCGCGAAGCGGTTGGAGGCGCCGATGACGAAGGTGTCGAAGAGGTACTTGGGGTTCAGCCGGGCGGTCGGCTCCAGCGGTCCCGAGGTGGAACCGCCCGACGGGGCCGGCGGCGGGGCGGGCCGGCCCGGTGCCGTGCGCGGCGCGGGCTGCTCGTACTGCTGCTGCTCGTACGACTGGTTCTCGTACTGCTGCTGCTCGTACTTCTGGGGTTCGTACTTCTGCGGTTCGTACGGGGACTGCTCGTACTTGGGCTGCTCGTACTTCTGCTGTTCGTAGGAGCCCTGGTCGTAGCCGCCCGGCTCCGGCTGCTGGAGGTAGCCCGGCTGGGGGGAGGCGTACGGATCGCGCTCGGGGAAGCCACCGAGGCGCTGCTGCTGCCAGCCGTAGTCGTCCTGCTGGCCGCCGCGGGGCCAGGCCCCGGGCTCCGGGCGCTGCTGCTGATAGTCCGGGTAGGCGGGGCGGGCCGTGGGGAGCTGGTCGTCGCCCGGGCCGTTGTGGCTGCCGGGGCGCGGGCCGCCGTACGGCTCGTAGCCCTCCCGCTGCGGGGACGAGGGCGCGGAGGGCGGCGCGGGTTCGCCGGCGGAGTCGTCCACGGTGATGGCGATCCGGATCGGGCGGCCGCACTCACGGCTCAGCGCGTCGCTGATGAGCGGGGCGAGGCGGCCTTCGAGAACGCGCTTGCCCCACTCGTTCGGGACGGCGAGCAGCGCGGTGTCGGCGACCAGGGCCAGCGGCTGGCATCGTTCGACCCACTGCTTGTCCTTGGGCTCGATGCCTTGCTGACCCTCGCCGAGCAGCTTCTCGAGCACGCGTGGCCACACTGCGGCAAGATCGGCAGGTACGTCAGCCACAGAGCACGCTCTCTCACAGGTCCCGTCCCACGAATGTGTGGTTCTTTGGGACGGTCGGGGCAAAAAATCAGGGATCAGGCAACGGTAGTCAGGCCGGTGGCCACGGTTCAAGTCGTTGTCCACAGCCTGTGCACAGTGTGCGGCAGGTGAGCTCGGTTTGACCGGATGGCGTAGCCGCGCGTACCGTGACGAGGTCGAATTGTCGATGGCTGCTGCCGCCTGCCTACCGATGGGCGAAGGTCACTTTTAGTGATCGTTTAGCGGTGCCCACTCGGGCGAACACGCGAGTTCCTCGTGGGCGCACGGTGACAGCCAGGCGATGTACCGCCACAACGATTCATTCTCTGGAGCCCCCGAGTGAGCAAGCGCACCTTCCAGCCGAACAACCGCCGTCGTGCCAAGACCCACGGCTTCCGCCTGCGGATGCGTACCCGTGCCGGTCGCGCGATCCTCGCGAACCGTCGTGGCAAGGGCCGCGCCGCCCTTTCCGCGTAACAACGCGCAGGTCGTGACGTCGTGCTGTCTCCCGAGAATCGGCTGAGGCGGCGCGAGGACTTCGCGAGCGCGGTACGCCGAGGCCGGCGGGCGGGACGCCCGCTCCTCGTCGTCCACCTAAGAACAAGCGGTGCAACGGACCCGCACGCGCCGGGGGAGATCGATCCCTCGCCGCGTGCGGGTTTCGTCGTCAGCAAGGCTGTCGGCGTCGCTGTCGTCCGTAACCGGGTGAAGCGCCGTCTGCGCCATCTTGTCCGCGACCGGCTGGCTCAGCTGCCCGCCGGTAGCCTGGTGGTAGTGCGGGCTTTGCCCGGAGCGGGCGATGCCGGCCTCGACGAGCTGGCCCGTGACCTGGACGCCGCTTTGACGCGGCTGCTGGGAGGCGCGGCTCGATGAAGTACCCGCTGCTCGCTTTGATCAAGCTGTACCAGTGGACGATCAGTCCGCTGCTCGGGCCGGTGTGCCGCTACTACCCGTCGTGTTCACGCTACGGGTACGGCGCCATCGACCGGCATGGTGCGGTGAAGGGGACGGTTCTGACCGCCTGGCGGATCCTGCGGTGCAATCCGTGGTCCCCGGGTGGTGTGGATCATGTCCCACCCCGGAAACGCCCGCGTTGGCACGAGCAGCTGCGCAGTGCGTTGCGTAGATCTCGCAATGCTCAAGGAGCCTGATTAGTGGACACGATTGCCAGTCTGTTCAGCTTTATCACCACACCCGTGTCGTGGATCATCGTCCAGTTCCACTCCCTGTACGGGGCGATCTTCGGTGCGGACAGTGGATGGGCCTGGGGCCTGTCCATCGTGTCCCTGGTGATCCTGATCCGTATCTGCCTGATCCCGCTCTTCGTGAAGCAGATCAAGGCGACGCGGGGCATGCAGGCGCTCCAGCCGAAGATGAAGGCGATCCAGGAGCGCTACAAGAACGACAAGCAGCGTCAGTCCGAAGAGATGATGAAGCTGTACAAGGAGACGGGTACCAACCCGCTCTCCTCGTGCCTTCCCATCCTGGCGCAGTCCCCGTTCTTCTTCGCGCTGTACCACGTGCTCGCGAGCATCGCCAACGGCGAGACCATCGGCGTCATCAACCAGTCGCTGCTGGAGAGCGCCCGTCAGGCGCACATCTTCGGCGCCCCGCTGGCCGCGAAGTTCACGGACAGCGCCGCGAAGGTCGCCGAGCTGGACGCCTCGATCACCAACGTGCGGATCGTCACCGCCGTCATGATCGTCATGATGTCGCTGTCGCAGTTCTACACCCAGCGCCAGCTGATGCAGAAGAACGTCGACCTCTCGGTCAAGACCCCCTTCATGCAGCAGCAGAAGATGCTGATGTACATCTTCCCGGTGATCTTCGCCGTGATGGGCATCAACTTCCCCGTCGGTGTCCTCGTCTACTGGCTGACCACGAACGTGTGGACCATGGGCCAGCAGATGTACGTGATCAACCAGAACCCGACGCCGGGCAGCAAGGCGCAGGACCAGTACCTGACCCGTCTGCTGAAGCAGGTCAGCTCGCACGGTGCCGTCAAGGGCCGGAGCAAGAAGAAGATCGTCGCGGCGATCGTGGCCAAGGGCCCGGACCGCAACGACAACGAGCGCAAGTTCATCACCGCGCTGACCAAGCAGGGCATGGCCGCCCAGGCGGACGGCTCCGTGATCAAGAGTGCTGAGGCCACCGCCGATGCGGATGCGGCGAGCGGCGGTGTCGCCACGAAGCGGCAGCAGCCGAAGCGGCAGACGAAGGCGAAGCGTCAGACGCCCCCCAGCAAGCCCTCCAAGAAGTAAGAAGGAGTCCCTCCCGTGACGGAAGGCACCACCACCGCCGCCGCTGAGAGTGGCGACACCCTGACCCGCCTCGAGCAGGAGGGTGAGATCGCGGCCGATTACCTTGAGGGTCTGCTGGACATCGCCGACCTGGACGGCGACATCGACATGGACGTCGAGGCCGACCGGGCCGCCGTCTCCATCGTCAGTGACTCCTCCAGCCGCGACCTGCAGAAGCTCGTGGGCCGCGACGGCGAGGTCCTGGAGGCGCTCCAGGAGCTGACGCGCCTGGCCGTGCACCGGGAGACCGGGGACCGCAGCCGGCTGATGCTGGACATCGCCGGCTTCCGGGCGAAGAAGCGCGAGGAGCTCGCGGCCCTGGGTGCCCAGGCCGCGGCGGACGTGAAGGCCTCGGGCGAGCCGCTGAAGCTGGCTCCGATGACTCCGTTCGAGCGCAAGGTCGTCCACGACGCCGTGGCGGCCGCCGGTCTGAAGAGCGAGTCCGAAGGCGAGGAGCCGCAGCGCTTCGTCGTTGTGCTCCCGGCCTGACCGGAACATCCTGTGGTCGGCCCCGCCTGTGTCGCAGGCGGGGCCGAAGTTTGTAAGCCTGACAGTCGAACCACACGGTTCTGGCGTGAGCGGTTCTGTACGGAAGGACGGTCCCCGTGACGGAGGCAGCTGAGCTTCCCCCGGCGCCCGAAGTGGCGCGCGCGGTGTTCGGTGAGTTTTTCCCGGAAGCTGTGCGGTATGCGGAGCTGCTGGCGGACGCCGGGGTCCAGCGCGGCCTGATCGGCCCGCGCGAGGTGCCCCGGCTGTGGGAGCGGCACCTGCTGAACTGCGCGGTGCTGTCGGAGGTGGTGCCCGAGGGCGTCACCGTCTGCGACGTGGGCTCGGGCGCGGGTCTGCCCGGTATCCCGCTCGCACTGGTCCGGCGGGACCTCAAGATCACCCTGCTGGAGCCCCTGCTGCGGCGCACGAACTTCCTCCAGGAAGCCGTGGAGCTGCTGGGCCTGGACCACGTCACGGTGGTGCGCGGCCGGGCCGAAGAGGTACTCGGCAAGGTCCAGCCGGTACACGTGGTGACGGCACGCGCGGTGGCACCCCTGGACCGCCTGGCGGGCTGGGGCGTACCGCTGCTGCGGCCGTACGGCGAGATGCTGGCGCTCAAGGGCGACACCGCGGAGGAAGAGCTGGTGGCGGCCAAGGTCGCGCTGACCAAGCTCGGTGTGGTGAAGACCTCGGTGCTCCAGGTCGGCGAGGGCATCGTGGACCCCATGTCCACCGTGGTCCGCGTCGAGGTGGGAGAAAGCCCCGGCGGGGTGAGGTTTGCGGCCAAGCGGGCTAAGGCCGCGCGGACGAGCCGGACCCGCAGGCGTCGCTGATCTTCGCTCCGTGGGCGGGGAGCGGCAGGTATTTCGGGTGTGTTGGGCCCTATAGGTATGGATTTCGGAGTGTCGTAGAGGCCTGAAGACTCCGTCCGGGCATCGTGTTTCACGTGAAACGTCGCTCTCTGCTGCACGGAATCATCAGCCGCGGCCGTGCGGCTGCCGCCCCCCGCTCCCGCAAGGACGCGGGGGGTACGGAGTTGTCCACAACGGTGGATTCATCCACAGGAGTACGGGCCCCGCTGGTTCGCGACCCCGGTGACATGGCAGGCTCTGTTCATCGCGAGCCCGCTGCCGAGGAGAGTGACACCGTGCGGTCCGACGCCAACCTCGCGGGGCCGATGGCCGATCCGGTCCCAGGTCCCCGCTCTGAATCACCGGGCGATGTTTCACGTGAAACATCGCCTCCGCCCCTCGTCGACAACGACGAGATCGGCGAGACCCCCCTCGGCCGTGCCGCCCAGCTGGCGGTCGAGGCCCTGGGGCAGTCCGGTGCCGCTCTGCCGAGGCCCGCGCAGACCCGCATCATGGTGGTGGCCAACCAGAAGGGCGGCGTGGGCAAGACCACGACGACCGTGAACCTGGCCGCCTCGCTGGCCCTGCACGGTGCCCGGGTCCTCGTGATCGACCTCGACCCGCAGGGCAACGCGTCCACGGCTCTGGGCATCGACCACCATGCCGAGGTCCCGTCCATCTACGACGTCCTGGTGGACAGCCGTCCGCTGATGGAGGTCGTCCAGCCGGTGGTGGACGTGGAGGGGCTGTTCTGTGCCCCCGCCACGATCGACCTCGCCGGCGCGGAGATCGAGCTGGTGTCACTGGTGGCCCGCGAGAGCCGGCTCCAGCGGGCGATCCAGGCGTACGAGCAGCCGCTCGACTACATCCTGATCGACTGCCCGCCCTCGCTGGGTCTGCTCACGGTCAACGCCATGGTCGCGGGCGCGGAAGTACTGATCCCGATCCAGTGCGAGTACTACGCGCTGGAGGGCCTCGGTCAGCTGCTGCGCAACGTCGACCTGGTGCGGTCCCACTTGAACCCGGCGCTGCACGTGTCGACGATCCTGCTGACGATGTACGACGGCAGGACCCGGCTGGCCTCGCAGGTGGCGGACGAGGTGCGCACGCACTTCGGCAAGGAAGTGCTGCGTACGAGCATCCCGCGCTCGGTGCGCATCTCGGAGGCTCCGAGCTACGGACAGACCGTGCTCACCTACGACCCGGGTTCCAGCGGTGCGCTCTCCTACCTGGAGGCCGCGCGGGAGATCGCGATGCGCGGTGCCGGAATCCATTACGACGCCCAGAACGCCCATGTGGGCGCGGGCATGAACAACACGCAGAGTGTGGCGGAGGGGATCCAGTGAGTGAGCGACGTAGGGGGCTGGGGCGGGGGCTCGCCGCGCTGATTCCGGCTGCTCCGCAGGAGAAGACGCCGGCCGGTGCCGGTGCCGGTGCTGGTGCCGGTGCCGGTGCGACGTCTTCGGCGACGGCGCCGGTGCTGACGTCGGAACGGGGCATCGCCGCGGCGAAGCTGGCCGCGCTGACGCAGGCCGGTGTTTCACGTGAAACACCGGAGCCGATGGTGGACGAGGTGACGGCGAGCGTGCCGGAGCCCTCGGTGCCGGTATCGGACGGATCCGCGGTGGCGATGTACGCGGAGCTTCCCCTGGACTCGATCACGCCGAACCCGCGCCAGCCGCGTGAGGTCTTCGACGAGGACGCCCTGGCGGAACTGGTGACCTCCGTCCAGGAAGTGGGAGTCCTCCAGCCGGTGGTCGTACGGCAAGCAGGCCCCGACAGCTATGAGCTGATCATGGGTGAGCGCCGTCTGCGGGCCTGCAAGGAGGCCGGCCTGGAGCGGATCCCCGCGATCATCCGGGCGACGGACGACGACAAGCTCCTGCTGGACGCCCTCCTGGAGAACCTGCACCGGGCGCAGCTGAATCCGCTGGAGGAGGCGGAGGCGTACGACCAGCTGCTCCGCGAGTTCAACTGCACCCATGACCAGCTGGCGGACCGGATCGGGCGCTCCCGTCCGCAGGTCTCGAACACGCTGCGACTGCTGAAGCTGCCCCCCAGCGTGCGGCGCCGGGTGGCGTCCGGCGTGCTGATGGCCGGGCACGCGCGAGCGCTCCTGCCGGTGGAGGACGCCGAGCAGCAGGAGCTGCTGGCGCAGCGCATCGTCGCCGAGGGCCTGTCCGTGCGTACGGTCGAAGAGATCGTGATGCTGATGGGCTCGGAGCCTTCGAGCCCGGTGAAGCCGAAGGGCCCGCGGGCCGGCGCCCGGGTGGCCCCGGCGCTCAGCGAGCTGGCCACGCGGCTCTCGGACCGCTTCGAGACCCGGGTGAAGGTGGACCTGGGCCAGAAGAAGGGCAAGATCACCGTCGAGTTCGCGTCGATGGAGGATCTGGAGCGCATCCTGGGGACCCTGGCGCCGGGCGAGGGCCGGGTACTGGAGCAGGGGCCGTCCGGGGAGTAGCCCGGGTGGCCGAGGGGCGGGTCGTGCCGGCGGAAGCCGACGCGGCCCGCCCCTTTTTCCTTGGTCATCCGCGGCTGTCCGCACTCGAAGGACGAGGGGGCAGTGGATACGATGCCGTCATGGGTCGTCGGCTGGTACCGCTCACGCTGGACAACCTCCAGGACCTGCCCAAGCGTTGCCGGAGCTGCGTGTTCTGGGAGCTGGATCCCGTCAGCGGCGAGGCCGCGGTGAAGGCGGGCACTCCGGAGCTGGAGAAGGAGTCCTGGATCTCCGCCGTCCTGCTGGACTGGGGGTCCTGCGGCCGGGTGGTCTACGTGGACGAGGTCCCGGTGGGTTTCGTGCTCTACGCCCCGCCGGCGTACGTCCCCCGGGCGGCCTCGTTTCCGACCAGCCCGGTCTCCCCGGACGCGGTGCAGCTGATCACGGCGTGGATCATGCCGGGATACCAGGGGCAGGGCCTGGGACGGGTGATGGTGCAGACGGTCGCCAAGGACCTCCTGCGCCGGGGCTTCAAGGCGATCGAGGCGTTCGGCGACGCGCACTGGGAGCGGCCCGCGTGCCTGCTGCCGGCCGATCACCTGCTGTCGGTGGGCTTCAAGACGGTCCGCCCGCATCCGGCCCATCCGAGGCTGCGACTGGAGCTGCGCACGACCCTGTCGTGGAAGGAAGACGTGGAACTGGCCCTGGACCGCCTGCTCGGCGGTGCGCGCAAGGAACCGGCATTGCGACCGCTGTGAGCGGGACAGGGAAAACGCGGAACGGGGCCGCCCCTTCAGGGGCGGCCCCGTTTCACGTGAAACATCGCTGTGGCTGTGATCAGCCGGCGGCCTTGACCTCGACGAAGTCCGAGAGGTCACGCAGGATGGCGGCCTTCGGCTTGGCGCCGACGATGGTCTTGGCGACCTCGCCGCCCTGGTAGACGTTCAGGGTCGGGATGGACATGACGCCGTACTTGGCGGCCGTGTCCGGGTTCTGGTCGATGTTGAGCTTGACGATCTCGATCTGGTCGCCGTACTCGGCGGCGATGGCCTCCAGCGAGGGCGCGATCTGGCGGCACGGACCGCACCACTCGGCCCAGAAGTCCACCAGCACGGGCTTGTCGCTGGCGAGGACGACGGTGTCGAAGTCGGCGTCGGTCACGTTCTTCAGGTTGCCGGCCACAGCGGGCTCCTTCTTCCTGCGGGGTGTGGGGTGTGGGGATGAAACTCGGGTCGGTCGGCCGCGGGTCGGACGGCCGTGCCAGACGACTGGGATTCAGACGGCTGGGTCAGACCGCCGCGTGCGCGTGCTCGGAGTCCGAGAGGGCGGCGAGGAAGCGCTCGGCGTCGAGGGCGGCGGAGCAGCCCGTGCCGGCCGCGGTGATCGCCTGACGGTAGGTGTGGTCCACCACGTCACCGGCGCCGAAGACACCGGTGAGGTTCGTCCGGGTGGAGGGGGCGTCCACCTTGAGGTAGCCCTCGTCGTCCAGGTCCAGCTGGCCGGTGAACAGCTCGGTGCGCGGGTCGTGGCCGACGGCGATGAAGAGGCCGGTCACGGGCAGCGCGGAGGTCTCACCGGTCTTGGTGTTGCGCAGCGTCAGACCGGAGAGCTTCTGCTCGCCGTGGATCTCCGCGACCTCGCTGTCCCAGGCGAACTTGATCTTCGGGTCGGCGAAGGCGCGGTCCTGCATGGTCTTGGAGGCGCGCAGGCTGTCGCGGCGGTGGATGACGGTGACCGACTTGGCGAAGCGGGAGAGGAAGGTCGCCTCCTCCATCGCCGTGTCGCCGCCGCCGACCACGGCGATGTCCTGGTCCTTGAAGAAGAAGCCGTCGCAGGTGGCGCACCAGGAGACACCGCGTCCGGAGAGGGTGTCCTCGTTGGGCAGGCCCAGCTTGCGGTGCTGCGAGCCGGTGGTGACGATGACGGCCTTGGCGCGGTGCACGGTGCCGGCGGTGTCGGTGACCGTCTTGATCTCACCGGTGAGGTCCACGGAGACGACGTCGTCGGGGACGAGCTCGGCACCGAAGCGCTCGGCCTGGTCACGCATGTTGTCCATGAGGTCCGGGCCCATGATCCCGTCCCGGAAGCCGGGGAAGTTCTCGACCTCGGTGGTGTTCATCAGCGCGCCGCCGGCGGTGACGGCACCTTCGAAGACCAGGGGGTTGAGCGAAGCGCGTGCGGTGTACAGGGCGGCCGTGTACCCGGCCGGCCCGGAGCCGATGATGATCACGTTTCGTACGTCGCTCACGGGTTCTTTCCTCGTCTCTGCGGACTGCGTGTTGCCTACCGGGGGCCGGTGCGGACTCTCACCCCACCCAACGGATCCTACGGCGCGCGCATTCCCCGCTCGTCCAGGACGGAACGGGAACGGGTCAGCCGCGCGGATAGGTACGGGTCAGGACCGGCGTTCCCGGGGCTCCCGCAGGGGTGTCGGCGCAGGCGGCCGGCACCACGTACGCGTCCACGAGGCCGGGGTCACCGGCGTGCGGCAGGACGACGAGGTAGACGGCCGCGCCCTCGTAGGTCCCGCGGTCGGCGGCGAGCGGGGCGTCGGTGCGGCCGGTGGACTGCTGGACGCAGGCCGGTACCCGGGGTGCTTCCGTCGATGCCCCGCGGTCCGAGGGGGCCAGACCGGGAGAGTTCTCCAGGCCCATCGTCTTGTTCGTCTCCGCCTGCGGGGACGGTGGGACCTCGCCCGTCTTGCCGGTGTTCCTGGCCGCTAGGAGCTGCCGGACGCTGTCCTGGAGTCCCTGAGCGGTGTACCCGCTGCCGTCGGTGCTCCGGGCCGCGGACGAGGAATCACCGCGGGTGGCGGTGTCATGGGAGGCGGTGCCGTTGAGCCCGTTGACGAGGAAGACGCCGAGGGCACACGCGGCGGCCCCGGCCAGGCCGGCGAGGACCGCGATCCGGCGGCGGGCGCGGCGCCGGCCGGGCCCGGTGGAGCCGGACGGGTGACCGGAGGGCCGCTGGGTTTCGGTACGGCCGGGAGCGGGGGCCGGTGTTTCACGTGAAACGGCGGCTGTTTCACGTGAAACAGCCGGCTCGCCGGTGGGAGGGCCGACGGGCGAGCCGGCCGGCGGGCCGCCCGTCCTGGAGCCGGTCGAGTCGAGGAGTGCCTCGGCGGCGAGTGCCGCGTCGATCCGGCCCGCGACGGACGAGGGCATGCGCGGCGGACCGGGGAGGGTGCCGAGCAGGCCCCGGATCTCCTGGAGCGACGCGAGGACGTCCGCGCAGAGGGAGCAGCCGCCGAGGTGGTCGCGCACCTCGGCGCCCCGGGTGGGGGAGAGCAGTCCTTCGGTCAGGTCGGAGATCTCCGAGACCTCCGGGTGCCGGATCGTTCCGGTCGTGGGGCTCACGGTCGTCCACCTCCGCCCTTCACAGCGTCTGGGTCTGGGTCCCGGGGTTCTGCCGCTGGTGGGACGGCTGTCCCCGGCGTCCGGTTCCTTCCCCGCTCCGAGGTGGTGTTATCCCCGGCATTCGTGCGCAGATGAGTGAGCATCGGGACGAGTTTCGCCCGGCCGCGCGCGCACCGGCTCTTCACGGTCCCGGTGGGGACGTCGAGGATCCGCGCGGCCTCGGCGACGGGGTACCCCTGCATGTCGACGAGGACGAGGGCGGCCCGCTGATCGGCAGGGAGGGTGCTGAGAGCGGCCAGCAGCTGGCGGTGGAGCTCCTGGCGCTCAGCAGGGGCCTCGGCGGACTCGTGGGGCTCCAGGAGCCGTTCCAGGCGGTCCATGTCGTCGAGGGGGGAGGTCCGGCGGGAGGCGGCCTTGCGGGCCCGGTCGAGGCAGGCGTTCACGGTGACGCGGTGTAGCCAGGTCGTGACCGCCGACTCCCCGCGGAAGGTGTGGGCACGCCGGTAGGCGGAGACGAGGGCGTCCTGCACGGCGTCGGCGGCCTCCTCGCGGTCACCGAGGGTGCGCAGGGCCACCGCCCACAACCGGTCGCGGTGGCGGCGTACGAGCTCACCGAAGGCGTCGGGATCCCCGGCGACGTGCAGCGCCAGGAGGTCCTGGTCGCTGCGGTCTCCGTGGTCGCCGGTCGCGGCCTGGTCCAACGGTGAGCCCTCCCCTGCTGTCCGTCAGCCCGTGAACTTCACATCCGTGATGGCCTGCTTGTATCCGGCGCCGCTGAAGTCGTCGACGGGGGCGTCCGGCATGGCGGTGATCCACAGCAGCACGTAGCGCGATTTGACCGGCTTCTCGGCGTTCAGGCGCACGTCCCGCTCGGAGGTCGTGGTGCCCGCGATCTTCTTCATGGAGCCGACCGAGTTCTTCGGATGCATGGAGTCGGCCGCGTACAGAGCCAGCGTGGTGTGGTCACCGGCGAACCGCAGCGCTATCGAGGCCTCGCTGACCTCGTGCTCGGACCCGAGGTCGTAGATGATGCCGACGCCGGACTTGATCTTCAGCTCGGGACCCTCGAAGAAGCTCTTGGTCCGCCAGTACGTCGAGGCGTTCCCGTCGTACGTCTTGGAGACCCCGTCGGCGTTCTGCGGGGTGCCGTCCGGGTAGTACTCCGCGGCTCCCTTGACGGAGAGCGGTACGGGCTCCTTCTTCTCCGGGGCGCCGTCGGTGTTCGGGTGCTGTTGTTGCTGGTTGCCGTTGTTGCCGTTGCCCTTGTTGCGGTGGTCCAGCAGCTTGTCGGCGAGCTGCCAGCTGCCCAGGCCGAGGGCGGCGATCAGCAGCGCGGCGACGCCCCACTTGAGGGCCCGGCCGGTACGGCTCTGCAGCGGCGGCGGGGGAACGGACGAGATCTGTACGGTCGGCCCGCCGGGCAGCAGGGGGCGTCCGTAGCTGCCCTGCTGGTAGGTGGTGTGCTGGTACTCCGGCGGCGCCGTGAAGGCGGGCTCCGGCGGCCGGATGCGGGGCATCGCGGCGACGGCCTTGGCCAGCTCCTCCGGGGTGGTGCAGGCCGGCTCCTGACGGGAGGCGGTGGCACCGTCGTTGGCGAGGGCTCGCATCGCGAGCTCGCCGAGGCCCCGGTGGACTCCGGCGCGTACCTGGTCGGGGGCGATCAGGCCGACGCCCTTGGGCAGGCCGGCCAGTCCGTACGCGTCGGTCTCGTACGGCCAGCGCTGGGTGAGGGCGGCGTACAGCAGGGCGCCGATGGCCTCGGTGTCGGCCTGCTGCGGGGTCTCGCTGGTGATGCCGCGCAGGGCGGCGTTCACCGCGAGGCCGCGGATGCGGTACTGGCCCGTGGAGGTGCGCAGTATCGCGCTGGGCGTCAGCCGCAGGTGGGCCAGGCCCTCGCGGTGGGCGGCGGTCATGGCCTGGGAGACCTGGCTGACCAGCTGGTAGGCCTCGTGGGGCTCCAGCGGGCCGGCCGCGAGGATGGCGGTGAGTTCGGTGGCGTCGGGCAGCCACTCGTGGACGACGTAGACGAGGTCGTTCTCCTCCACGGCGTCGAGGACCTGGACGAACCGGGGGTCGCCGAGCAGGGCGGAGGACCGGGCCGCGGCGAGGACCGTACGGGCCCGCGGGTGGTCGGCGGGCAGCAAGTGGACGCCGACCGCACGGCGGAGCTTCTCGTCCATCGCGCGCCAGCTGCTGAATCCGTCCAGACGGGTGACGCACTCCTCGAGGCGGTAGCGCCTCGCGAGCTTGTGGCCGCTGTGGAGTTCTGGCGCGGCCGTGGGGGCCGCCTTCGTGCGTTCGCCGTCCTTCTCGGGCATGGGTCCGTCCGCGGCTCGTCCGTTCTGGGTGTCCACCCCGTCGGCCGTGGCCTTGGCCGCTCCTGCGGCCAGCGGCTCGTCGCCGCTGTTGTCGGCCACGTCGACGGCAGCCGTGCTACGTTCCGCCACCGTCGTCCCTGCCTCCCCATCCGTTGCGCGCTGTCGGCCAGTCTGCGAAGCCATGCCAATTGTGCCCACAGTCCGGCGCTCCGCACGACATGCGAAGGGAGTGCGTTCGGCCTGCGGGCGTGAGCATCAGCGCCCCAGACGTCCGCGGACCATTCCGACCATGGCGTTGAGTTCTTCGATCCGCATCCGCTTGGCGGCGATGAGGAACACCGCGCCCAGAGCGACGAGGCCCGCGAGCAGAGCCGCGAGGGAACCGGCCGCTCCGCTGCCCAGCAACTGCGTGACCCCGTAGGCCACACCGCCCGCGACGACGGCGGCCGGGACGCAGGCGCCGATCAGCCGCGTGTAGGTGCGCATCACGTGGGCGCCGTCGAGGTCGCCGCCGAGGCGGTTCTTGAGGCGGCGCCAGGCGACACCGACGCCCACGGCGTAGCCGAGTCCGTAGGCGGCGGCCATGCCGACCACGGCCCAGCGGGCGGGGAGGACGAAGAAGGCGATGGTGGAGACGCCGGCGTTGACGGCGGCGACGATCACCGTGTTGTAGAAGGGGGTCCGGGTGTCCTCGTAGGCGTAGAAGCCGCGCAGGACGACGTACTGGACGGAGTACGGGATCAGGCCCAGACCGAAGGCCATGAGGATGAAGCCGATGTTCCGGGCGTCGTCCGCGCCGGAACCGGCGTAGAGCAGCGTGGCCATGGGGACGCCGAGGGCCAGGAACGCGAAGGCGCAGGGCACGATCGCGACGGCGGAGGTGCGCAGCCCGTAGGAGATGTCGTCGCGGACCGCGGCGGCGTCCCCGTCGTGCGCGGAGCGGGAGATGCGCGGCAGGACGGCCGTCATGACCGAGACGGTGATGATGGCCTGCGGCATCTGCCACAGCAGCAGCGCGTAGTTGTAGCCGGTGATGCCGGTACCGCCGTGGCCCTGCTTGTCGGCGACCGCGCCCGCCCAGGTGGCGAGCTGGGTGACGACGATCAGGCCGAGCTGGTTGGCGAGGACGAAGAAGAAGGTCCACTTGGCGAGGCCGGCGGCCTTGCCGAGGCCGTGGCCCTTCCAGTCGAAGCGCAGGCGCGGCTTGAAGCCCGCGTCGCGCAGGTAGGGAACCATCGCCAGGGACTGCACGACGAGGCCGAGCAGGGTGCCGATGCCGAGCAGGCGGACGCCTTCGGCGGTGATGCTGCTCTCGGCCACGCCGGTCGAGGTGAAGCCGCCGAAGGCCCAGATGAAGGCGCCGAAGGTGGTGATGACGACGATGTTGTTGAGGACCGGGGTCCACATCATCGCGCCGAACCGGCCGCGGGCGTTGAGGATCTGACCCATGACCACGTGCACGCCCATGAAGAACATCGTGGGCAGGCAGTAGTGGGCGAACGCGACCGCTACGTCCATCCGGTCCGGGTCGGAGGCGATCTCCTGCGACATCATCCTGATGAACAGGGGCGCCGCGAGGACACAGATGACGGTGACGGCGCCCAGCAGGACCACGACGAGGGTCAGCAGACGGTTGGCGTACGCCTCTCCGCCGTCCTTGTCGTTCTTCATCGCGCGCACGAGCTGCGGAATGAAGACGGCGTTGAGGGCGCCACCGCCGACGAGGACGTAGATCATCGTCGGCAGGGTGTTGGCGACCTGGTAGCTGTCGTTGAGGGTGGCGACGCCGATGGCGCCGGCGATGACCAGGGTGCGGGCGAAGCCGGTGATGCGGGAGACGATCGTGCCGGCCGCCATCAGCGCGCTCGACTTGAGCAGGCTGGAGGCGCGCCCGGCGGGCTTGGTGGGGGCCGGGGCCGCCACCGGAGGCTCCGCGACCTGGGTGCGGGGGGCCGCCTGCTGGTCCCGGTACAGGTGGGCGAAGGCGTCCGGTTCCGGCTGCTCCTCCGCCGCCTGGGTCACCAGTGAGTCCACGCCGACGAACTGGGTGGTGGTGGCGTGGTCCCCGTACGGCAGGTGGCGGGAGGGTCCGTCCGGTTCCGGCGGCGGCGTCTGGGCCCAGACGCGCGGGTCGGGGCCGTGCGAGGGCGCCTGCGGGGCCGCGTAGAGGGGGCCCGCCTCCTGGTAGGTGCCGGGGGGCGGCGGCGGGTGGGACGCCCGGTCGTAGAGGACCTCCGCGACCGGATCCTGCGCCGAGAGGTCCTGAGCCCGGTACGGGTCGTAGTCGTAGGCGTCCTGGACATACGGGTCGTGGTCCGGCGCGGGCGCGGGCGCCGGAACCTGTCCGGGCACCGGAGTGCCCGGGGCAGAGCCCTGGGAGGGCGTCGGCCCACCAGTGCCCTGCGCGCGGTCACCGTCGTACGGCGCGTTCATCGCAACCCCACCTCATCGTCCCCAGGCCGACCGGCCACGGCATCGCTCAACGGTCCACTGTCTCACTCGTGCCGGACCCCTCGGTGCTTTGCGGTCCGGTGTCCGGGGACTCGTCACTCGGCTGCGTGCTCTCCTCCGCGGCCGTGCGGGCCGCGACGCGCTTGCGGCTCGCGTACATCTTGATGCCTGCGAGGACCAGCAGCAGCACGCCACCGGCGATGACCAGCATGACCGTGGGTGTGATCTCGGTCGCCTCGACGGTGAACGTGCGCGCCTTGCCGTAGGGAACGCCGTTCTTGGTGAAGAGCTGCGCGGTCACCTCGACCGGACCGCTCGCGGTGGCGTTGGCCGTGAACTTCACCGTCTGGCTGTGCCCGCCCTGGACGGTGACCTCCTGCTCCCCGCTGCCGCCGAACATCAGGCGGGTCGGGTTGGCGGACTTCACGCGCAGCACGAGGTTGTCGACGTCCTGCACGAGGCTGTTCTGGACGCTGACCGGGATGGTCGCGCTGTGTCCGGACAGCGTTGCGTCGGACTTGGGGATGACCTTGACCTTCTCGGTCAGCCCGAGCAGGTACTGCTGGACCTCGTCCCGGTAGAGCCGGGCCTCCTCGGGGCGGCCGCGCCAGGAGGTGGACATCTCGCGGTTGGTCGTGTTGCCGAAGGGGATCTCGACCCGGTCCGGAGCGCTGAGGATGACCTTGAAGTGGTCGAGGGTGTTCTGGGTCGTACGGATCTTCTCGAACGCCGACACCGGGAGTTCCTGCTTGCTCAGGGACTCGGGGTACTGCCCGGCACCCGGAACCTGGGTCGCGGCGCCGGGGTCGGGCTTGGCGGCGGCCGCGGCTTCCAGGTCGGAGGGCTGGCTCCAGCGGGCCGCCTGGAGGCCGCGCAGGGCGATGGCCATCGTCTCCGCCTGCGTGACCGTGGGCATCCGCTGGGGCGCGACCACGTAGCTGCGCGGCTCGTCGCCCTGGTGGAGGTTGAGCGCGAGGCTGTGGGCGAGGAACTGCTGCACGGCGAGCGCGGAGTTCCCTGCGTGGGACATGTCGCCCTCGAAGGCGGTGGAGAGCTCGGCGTCGGCGACCACGGCGGTGGTGCCCGCGCCGATGGGCCGGGCGGCCGAGGGGGTGTACCCGAGGGCGCCGGTCTCCTGGAGGCTGTCGCTGCGCGTGAGGACGTTGTGGGCGCCGGCCGAAGTGGCGACGTTGACGATCGCGGGGTCGATCGCGCCGTTCACGGGCCAGGAGAAGTCGGTGGAGGGGGTGACGTGGAGGACGGTCTCCACGGCCCGCTTCGCCTTGTCGGTGGCGGGCCGGAGCTGGCCGAGGGTGCCCGAGACGTCCTTGCCGTGGTGGGCCAGGGAGGCGAGGTCAGGGTCGGCGAAGGGCAGCGCGACGACCTTCTTGCCCTGGACGGCGAGCTCCAGGGAGTTCAGCCACTGCTCGGCCACGGCCTTGTTCTTGCCCTGGACGGGCTTGCCGTCGGGGTCGGGGCTGCGGACCCGGTAGCCCTTGGTCATGGCGTCGACCGTGGCCAGCAGGTCGGGGTCGATGACCCAGGTGACGGGCAGGTCCTTGCCAAGCGAGACCATCCGTTCCAGGCGGCCGCCCGATTCCAGCTCCTTGGCCAGGGAGTCGTCGCTGAAGACGGGGGTCTGCAGCTCGTCCGAGCCGGTCTCCGCGGTGACGCGGGTCGTGGAGATCAGCGGCCACACGTAGCTCACGGACGAGCGCTTGGCGGCGGGGTCCGGCTGCCACGGCAGGAAGGTCCGCTGGATGCCGAGGACCCGCTCGGCGGGGCGGCTGTCGGTCCCCCCGGACACGGAGACGCCGAGCTGGTAGACGCCGTCCGCGCCCAGGTCCAGCTTGTTGACCGGAACCTTGATGGAGAACGGCTGGCCGACCTTGGAGGGAAGCGAGTCGATCTTGAAGGCGAAGGCCTCGTCGATCTCCCCCGGATCCACGCCCGGACGGAAGCCCTTGCGGTCGGCGACCTCGTCGATGGCCGCCCGGTCGCCCAGCCTCGGCCCGACCCGGAGTCCGACGTGGGCGCCCTTGATCGTCTCGGAGCTGTTGTTGACCACGGTTCCGGAGACGGTCAGCGTGTCGCTCTTGACCGGAGCGCTCGGGCTCACCTCGTCCAGCTGGACGTCGACCGAGGCCTCGGCGGCCTGGGCCGGCGGGGCGGGAGCGTAGACCAGGGCGGCCAGCACCGGCGTCCCGGCGAGCAGGACCACCGCCCGCCGCAGCCAGCGGCGCCGGGCAGGGGTGTGAGTGCCCCCCTGGATGTCTGCCGCCTCGGCCACGCGCTCGCCCGTCCTCGAAGTGTCAGTGGTCGTCGTTTCTGCGTCCACGCATGGTAACGAGGTGCGCTGTGCGCGAGTGCCGCGCCTTGCTCCACATGATCGGGGCGGCCCCCGGAGGCCCGGGCGTCGGGGGTGGGCGCATAACGCGGGAGACCGTGCCGGGTGGGCCACGTACCCTTTTCTGTTGTGCCGAACGCCAATGAAGACACCCCCAGTGCCCTGAGTCAGGTGCAGCGCCGCGCGGTCAGTGAACTGCTGCGGGTCGCCCCTGTCGCCGACGAGCTCGGCCGCCGGTTCCAGGAGGCGGGCTTCCGCCTCGCCCTGGTCGGCGGGTCCGTCCGCGACGCGCTGCTCGGGCGGCTCGGCAACGACCTCGACTTCACCACGGACGCGCGTCCCGAGGACGTCCTGAAGATCATCCGGCCGTGGGCGGACTCGCTCTGGGACGTCGGCATCGCCTTCGGCACGGTGGGGGCGCAGAAGCGGGGCTTCCAGATCGAGGTGACGACGTACCGCTCCGAGGCCTACGACCGCACCTCCCGCAAGCCCGAGGTCTCCTACGGCGACTCCATCGAGGAGGACCTGGTCCGGCGTGACTTCACGGTCAACGCCATGGCGCTGGCCCTGCCGGAGCAGGAGTTCGTCGACCCGCACGGCGGTCTGGAGGACCTGGCGGCGGGCGTGCTGCGGACCCCCGGCACACCAGAGGAGTCCTTCTCCGACGACCCGCTGCGGATGCTGCGCGCTGCCCGGTTCGCCGCGCAGCTGGACTTCGAGGTCGCTCCCGACGTGGTGGCGGCGATGAAGGCGATGTCCGACCGGATCGAGATCGTCTCGGCGGAGCGCGTGCAGGGCGAGCTGAACAAGCTGCTGCTGTCGGCGCACCCCCGCAAGGGTCTGGGGCTGCTCGTGGACACGGGTCTGGCGGACCGGGTGCTGCCCGAGCTGCCCGCGCTGCGTCTGGAGAGCGACGAGCACCACCGGCACAAGGACGTGTACGACCACTCCCTGATCGTGCTGGAGCAGGCGATCGCGCTGGAGGAGGAGGGCCCCGACCTCGTGCTGCGGCTGGCCGCTCTGCTGCACGACATCGGCAAGCCCCGCACCCGCCGGTTCGAGAGCGACGGCCGGGTCTCCTTCCACCACCACGAGGTGGTGGGCGCGAAGATGACCAAGAAGCGCATGACCGCGCTGAAGTACTCCAACGACATGGTCAAGGACGTGTCCCGGCTCGTGGAGCTGCACCTGCGCTTCCACGGGTACGGGGACGGCGAGTGGACCGACTCCGCGGTGCGGCGCTACGTGCGCGACGCGGGCCCGCTCCTCGGCCGGCTGCACAAGCTGACCCGGTCGGACTGCACCACGCGCAACAAGCGCAAGGCCAATGCGCTGTCCCGCACCTATGACGGCCTGGAGGAGCGCATCGCGCAGCTCCAGGAGCAGGAGGAGCTGGACGCGATCCGGCCCGACCTGGACGGGAACGAGATCCAGCGCGTGCTGGAGGTCGGCCCCGGCCCGGTGGTGGGAAAGGCGTACGCCTTCCTGCTGGAGCTCAGGCTGGAGAACGGCCCGATGGGGCACGACGCGGCGGTGGAGGCCCTCAAGGAGTGGTGGGCTGCCCAGGAGGCCCAGGCCTGAGGTGGGGAACCCGCGCGATGTTTCACGTGAAACGTCGCGCGGCCCGCATCGGCTCGGGGCGATGTTTCACGTGAAACATCGCCCTCGTCGCTGCACGAGCACGGCCGTGGCGCCGTAGATCAGGGCCACGGTCACGATCAGCGTGGTGGACCGGCCGTCGGCCGGGAGCATCAGCGAGGAGACGGCGGCCGCCCCGACGAAGGCCACGTTGAACAGCACGTCGTACACGGAGAAGACCCGGCCGCGGAACTCGTCGTCCACCCGGGACTGCACGACCGTGTCGGTGGAGATCTTGGCGCCCTGCGTGGCGAGACCGAGGACGAACGCGGCGACGAGCATCGGCCCGGGCGCGAAGAAGAGCCCCAGCGCGGGCACGAGCACGGCCGCGCCGGCGGCGCAGACCGTGATGCAGCCCAGGGTTCCCAGCCGGGTCACCAGCCAGGGCGTGATGACGGCGGCGGCGAAGAACCCGGCGCCCGAGACCCCGACGGCGATGCCCAGCAGGGCCAGGCCGTCGGATTCGTTGTCCGACCAGGCGTAGCGGCAGAGCATCAGCAGCGTGACGGTCAGGGCTCCGTAGCAGAACCGCATCAGGGTCATCGCGGTGAGCGCCAGCGCGGCCTCGCGCCGCTCGGCCAGGTGCTTCAGGCCCTCGGCCATGCCGCGCACGGTGAGGACCGCGCCCTCGGCGACCGAGGGGTGTCCGTGCCCCGGGGGACGGTCGGGTCCGAGCAGGCCGACGGCCAGCCGCAGGGAGGCCAGGGCGGCCCCCAGGTAGAGGCCGGCGCCGAGCAGGACGACGAGGGCGTTGCTGTCGGAGGCCAGGAGCCGGACGAGGAAGGCGAGGCCTCCCCCGCCCACGGCCGCGAGGGTTCCGGCGGTCGGCGAGAGGGCGTTGGCGGTGACCAGCTCGTCGGGTCCGACGACGCGGGGCAAAGACGCGGCGAGTCCGGCGAGTACGAAGCGGTTGACCGCCGTGACGGAGAGGGCCGAGGCGTAGAAGAGCCAGTCGGGGACGTGGGCGACGATCAGCACGCCCGTCACGCAGGCGAGGAAGGCCCGCAGCAGATTGCCGTAGAGGAAGACCTGGCGGCGGCGCCACCGGTCCAGCAGCACCCCGGCGAACGGGCCGATCACCGAGTACGGCAGCAGGAGCACCGCCATGGCCGAGGCGATGGCCGCGGGCGAGGCCTGCTTCTCCGGGGAGAAGACCACGTAGGTGGCGAGCGCGACCTGGTAGACGCCGTCGGCGGCCTGGGAGAGCAGCCGTACGGCGAGCAGGTTGCGGAAGTCCCTCAGGCGCAGGAGTACGCGCAGATCACGTACGACAGGCATGAGGGCAAGGGTCACATACGCCGAGGGTCCCCGGACACATTGCCCGGGGACCCTCGGCGGAAGATCAGTCGAAGACCAGGTGTCCGCAGGACACTTGGGGGTGCGACTAGCGCTCGACCTCACCCTTGATGAACTTCTCGACGTTCGCGTAGGCCTCGTCGTCGAAGTACTGGACCGGCGGGGACTTCATGAAGTAGCTCGACGCCGACAGGATCGGGCCGCCGATGCCGCGGTCCTTGGCGATCTTCGCGGCGCGCAGCGCGTCGATGATGACACCGGCGGAGTTCGGGGAGTCCCACACCTCGAGCTTGTACTCGAGGTTCAGCGGGACGTCGCCGAAGGCACGGCCTTCGAGGCGGACGTAGGCCCACTTGCGGTCGTCGAGCCACGCGACGTAGTCGGACGGGCCGATGTGGACGTTCTTCTCGCCGAGCTCACGGTCGGGGATCTGCGAGGTGACGGCCTGCGTCTTGGAGATCTTCTTCGACTCGAGGCGGTCGCGCTCGAGCATGTTCTTGAAGTCCATGTTGCCGCCGACGTTGAGCTGCATGGTGCGCTCAAGCCGGACACCGCGGTCCTCGAACAGCTTCGCCATCACGCGGTGCGTGATGGTGGCGCCGACCTGGGACTTGATGTCGTCGCCGACGATCGGGACACCGGCCTCGGTGAACTTGTCCGCCCACTCCTTGGTGCCGGCGATGAAGACCGGGAGGGCGTTGACGAACGCGACCTTGGCGTCGATGGCGCACTGGGCGTAGAACTTCGCCGCGTCCTCGGAACCGACGGGGAGGTAGCAGATCAGGACGTCGACCTGACGGTCCTTGAGGATCTGGACCACGTCGACCGGGGCCTCGGCGGACTCCTCGATGGTCAGGCGGTAGTACTTGCCCAGGCCGTCGTAGGTGTGGCCGCGCTGCACGGTGACGCCCGTGTTGGGGACGTCGCAGATCTTGATGGTGTTGTTCTCGCTGGCGCCGATGGCGTCCGAAAGGTCGAGGCCGACCTTCTTCGCGTCGACGTCGAACGCGGCGACGAACTCGATGTCACGCACGTGGTAGTCGCCGAACTGGACGTGCATCAGACCGGGGACCTTGGCCGCCGGGTCGGCGTCCTTGTAGTACTCGACGCCCTGCACCAGCGAGGCGGCGCAGTTGCCCACGCCGACGATGGCTACGCGAACCGAACCCATTCCGGTTGCTCCCTGTTTGTTCTCGGAACGAGGCCTGCAGATGCAGGCCTCACTTTGCAGTTTCGTCGGACGGGCCGGGTTTTCTCTGATCCCGTCCCGCCCGCTCGCTCTCGATGAGCTCGTTCAGCCAGCGCACTTCACGCTCCACGGATTCCATGCCGTGTCGCTGTAGCTCGAGCGTGTAGTCGTCGAGACGCTCCCGTGTGCGGGCTAGCGAGGCGCGCATCTTCTCCAGGCGCTCCTCCAGCCGGCTGCGGCGGCCCTCCAGTACCCGCATCCGTACCTCGCGTTCGGTCTGGCCGAAGAAGGCGAAGCGGGCGGCGAAGGACTCGTCCTCCCAGGTATCGGGGCCGGTGTGGGAGAGGAGCTCTTCGAAGTGCTCCTTACCTGCTGCCGTCAACCGGTAGACGATCTTGGCGCGGCGCCCTGCGAGTGAAGCGGCGAGAGCGTCTTCCGGAGCGTTGCCCGGTTCTTCGATCAACCAGCCGTTGGCGACGAGCGTCTTGAGGCAGGGATAGAGAGTCCCGTAGCTGAACGCCCTGAAGACCCCCAGCGAGGTGTTGAGCCGCTTGCGGAGCTCGTAACCGTGCATGGGGGATTCGCGAAGCAGGCCGAGGACGGCGAACTCGAGGATGCCTGAGCGCCTGCTCATCCGCCTGCCTCTCTCTGCCTCTGAGTTTATGCCGAGCTGATGTATCGGCTCGATACATCCAGACGATAGAACGGGTAGCCCTCCGCGACAAGGGGTGACGTGGTGACCGGCGTCACATCACCAATTCGTACGACGCAAGGTGACTGATTTGGGGTGAACTTCGGCACTGGTCGGGTTTTGGCCGTGCGTAGTCTGAGCGGCAACACAACGGGGGAACCGGAATTCACCAGCCGCTTCCAGGCCACTCGCCTGCCCGAGGAGTAGTCGTTCGATGAGCGAGCACCGCCGCAAACCGCCGCAGCCCCAGGGCGGCGGACGCGCCGCGTCCCGCCGGGCCGCGCAACAGCGCCCCGGCCGGGGCGCCGGGTCCGGACGTGACGTCCCCACGGCGTCACCCAGCGGACCGTACGCAGAGCAGACCGCCCACGGCGGCCGCGCGGACGCCCGCCGGGCCGCACAGCGCGGGGCCGCCGCGGGCCGCGGCCGCGCGGGCCGCGGCGGCAACGGCGGGAGGGGCGGGAGGGGCGGGAGCCGGATCGTCAACTACCCGCGCGCCGAAAAGGACGGCTGGAAGCGCTTCGTGCCTTCCTGGAAGCTGGTCAGCGGCACGTTCCTGGGCTTCTTCGCGGTCATCGTCGCCGGCGCCGGCATCGGTATCGCCAGCGTGGGCACGCCGGACCCGAACAAGGCGGCCAAGGCGCAGAACAACGTCTTCCAGTGGTCGGACGGCACCCAGATGGTCGCCACCGGCGGCTCCACGAACCGGCAGATCGTGTCCATCGACGCCATTCCCCTGTCGATGCGCAACGCCGTGATCGCCGCGGAGAACGAGTCCTTCGAGACCGACAAGGGCGTCGACCCGATGGGCATCGCCCGCGCCGTGGTGAACATGGCCACCGGCGGGTCCACCCAGGGCGGCTCGACGATCACCCAGCAGTACGTGAAGAACATGTACCTGGACTCCGAGCAGACGCTCAAGCGGAAGGTCACCGAGCTCTTCATCTCGATCAGGCTGGGCATGACCGAGGAGAAGGACAAGGTCCTCGCCGGCTACCTGAACACCGCCTACTACGGCCGGGACGCCTACGGCATCCAGGCCGCCGCCCGCGCCTACTTCGGCAAGGACGCCAAGGACCTCGACCCGTCCCAGAGCGCCTTCCTCGCCTCCCTGCTCAAGGGCCCGAACCTCTACAACCCGGACGGCGGCATCGGCACCGCGGCCACCCCCGAGGCGAACGAGAAGCGGGCCCGCGCGCGCTGGGCCTGGGTCCTCGACCGCGAGGTCGCGGTGGGCCGCATGCCGCAGGCCGAGCGCGACAAGTACCGGGAGTTCCCGGCGCGGGTCGACTCCGAGCAGGCCCGCGGCATGTCCGGGCAGACCGGCTACCTCGTCGAGGTGGCCAAGCAGTACGTCATGAAGACCACGGGCATCACGGCCGAGAAGATGGCCCTGGGCGGCTACACGATCAAGACCACCTTCGAGAAGTCCAAGGTGGAAGCCCTGTCCAAGGCGGTCGAGGACACGCGGGACGACTTCCTCGACGAGAAGAAGCGGCCCCAGTACGACACCTTCGTCCAGTTCGGCGCCGCCTCCGTGGACGTGAAGTCCGGGGCGATCGTGGCCCTGTACGGAGGCCCCGGCTGGGACCACAAGCACTTCTCCAACAACGCCAACACCGCCGGCGTCCCCGTGGGCTCCACCTGGAAGCCGTACGTGCTGGCCGCGGCCATGCAGTACGGCACCCAGAACTCCAAGGGCGCGGGCATCTCGGTCGACAGCAAGTACCTCGCCGACGACCTCACCGTGATCACCAACCGGCAGGGCAAGCCGCTGCTGGGCAAGAACGGCGAACCCTTCAAGCAGAAGAACGAAAGCCCCCAGGCCTTCGGCTACGTGACCCTCGACGAAGCGATGCGGCAGTCGATCAACGTCCCGTTCGCCCAGCTGGTCTTCGACGTCGGCCACGCCAAGGTCCGCGAGGTCGCGCGGTCCACCGGGATCCTCGACGAGTCGATGGACCCGGACAACAACGCCTCCTTCGCCCTCGGCACCTCCACGCCCAGCGCCATCCGCATGGCCGACTCGTACGCCACCTTCGCCGCCTCCGGCACGCACCACGAGCCCTTCTCCGTGCTCCAGGTCACCAAGGACGGCCAGGACCTGCCGGGCTTCCAGCCCCCCAAGGAGGCCCGGGCCATGGACGACGCCATCGCGGACAACATCACGAAGGTCCTGCAGAACGTCGTCGAGAACGGCACCGGCGTCAAGGCGAAGAAGCTGGGCCGTCCCGCCGCGGGCAAGACCGGCACCACCGACCAGAACAAGTCGGCCTGGTTCGTCGGCTACACCCCCGAGCTCTCCACCTCGGTCACGCTGTTCCGCAACGACCCGAACTCCAAGGACAAGGAGTTGATGTCCATGAACAACGTGGGCGGCGTCGACTCCATCCACGGTGGTGACATCCCGGCCGTGATCTGGACGGAGTACATGCGCGAGGCGCTGAAGGGCAAGCCGGTCAAGCAGTTCCCGGAGCCCGAGGAGATCGGCGTCACGGCCGACGCCTCCGGGGCCCCCACCCCGTCGCCCCCCGCTCCCTCCTACTCGCCCTCCCCGACGCCTTCGGCCCCGCCGTCGAGCTCCCCGCCCCCGGTGTCGCCCTCCCCCTCCCACGGAGGCAAGCCGTCCTGCAAGCCGTGGGCGGGCCTGTACTGCGACCCGGAGACCGCCGGCGGCACCACCGACGGCAACACGAACGGCGGCAACGGCGGCAACGGCCCGGGCGGCCACAGCGGTGGCGCCGGCGGCTTCCCGGACGGCGGAACCACCGGGATGCCCTCCTCGCCCAGCACGGGCCGGCCGGGCCGCCCCGGCGGCTCGACCAACTGGGGAATGAACATGGGCGCCTCCGGCTGACCCCGTACTCTCCCCCTCCGCACCGGCGAGGGCCGTCGCACCCCGTGCGACGGCCCTCCCGCGCGTCCGGCCCCGTACGGCAGGATGAGCGCATGACCAAGGTGCACGAGGAGCGGCCCGTACTGCCCACCCAGCAGGACGAGGTCGCCGCGGCAGGCAGCGAGTTCCTGGGCGGCCCCATCGGCCGCCACGTCCGCCTCGGCGGCCACTGGCTGGGACCGGTCCGCGTCGTGGTGCTGGTGGTCCTCGGGATGTTCGCCCTCGGCATGGTGCAGAAGCTGCCCTGCTACGACTGGGCGTGGTTCCAGGGGGCCGGCTCGCAGTACACCCACGCCTGCTACTCCGACATCCCGCACCTGTACTCCGCGCGCGGCTTCGCCGACGGCCTCGTGCCGTACTTCGACCGCTTCCCGGACCAGGAGCCGAAGTACGGCGACATGCAGTACCTGGAGTACCCGGTGCTCACCGGGGCCTTCATGCAGATCGCCTCCTGGCTGACCCCCACCTCCGGCTCCATCCAGCACCGCGAACAGATGTACTGGATGGTCAACGCGGGCATGCTGATGGCCTGCGCCGCGGTCCTCGCCGTCTGCGTCGCCCGGACCCACCGCCGTCGGCCGTGGGACGCGCTGCTCCTCGCACTGGCCCCGGCCTTCGCGCTCAACGCGACGATCAACTGGGACCTGCCGGCCGTCGCCCTGGCCGCCGTCGCCATGCTGATGTGGTCCCGGAGCCGGCCCCTGCTCGCCGGCGTCTTCATCGGGCTGGCCACCGCCGCCAAGCTCTATCCCGCCCTGCTGCTCGGCGTCCTGTTCGTGCTCTGCTGGCGGGCCGGCAAGTGGCGGGCCTTCCGCGCCGCCGCCGGCGGCGCGGTGGTCGCCTGGCTCGTGGTGAACGCGCCGGTCATGCTCTTCGCCTGGGACGGCTGGAAGCGGTTCTACGTCTTCAGCCAGGACCGGCCGATCGACTTCGGCTCCGTGTGGCTGCTGATCTCACAGCGCACCGGCAACCCCCTGGAGGGGGCCAACACGTACGCGACGGGCCTGACGCTGCTGATGTGCCTGGCCATCGGACTGCTCACCCTGACGGCTCCCAGGCGCCCCCGGTTCGCACAGCTGGCGTTCCTGGTCGTCGCCGCCTTCATCCTGGCCAACAAGGTCTACTCGCCGCAGTACGTCCTGTGGCTCATCCCGCTCGCCGCGCTGGCCCGTCCGCGCTGGCGGGACTTCCTGGTCTGGCAGGCGGGCGAGGTCCTGTACTACCTGGGGATCTGGTTCTACCTCGCCTACACGACCAGCGGTGACAAGCACCAGGGCCTGCCCGTGGAGGGCTACCAGCTGGCGATCGCCGCCCACCTGCTGGCCACGCTCTACCTGTGCGCCGTCGTGGTGCGGGACATCCTGCTGCCCGAGCGGGACGTCGTACGGCGCGACGGCTCGGACGACCCGTCCGGCGGGGTCCTGGACGGGGCGGAGGACAAGTTCGTGCTCCCGCGCGCGGCGAAGGCGCCGCAGTACGCGGCGCCTTCGCAGGGACAGCGGGTCGACTGGGGCACGGGCCCCGGTCACTGACCGGGGTCAGGCGTCGAGCACCCGGTCGAACTGAGTGGTGGTGTGGCGCAAGTGCGCCACCAGCTCGTCGCCGACCTTCGGCTCGGTCGCGTCCGAGGGCACGAACAGGATCGACACCTGCATGTGCGGGGGCTCGGCGAACCAGCGCTGCTTGCCCGCCCAAACGAACGGCGACAGGTTCCGGTTGACCGTGGCCAGGCCGGCCCGGGCCACGCCCTTGGCGCGCGGCATCACCCCGTGCAGGGCCTTGGGGGCCTCCAGGCCCACCCCGTGCGAGGTGCCGCCGGCGACCACGACCAGCCAGCCGTCGGAGGCGGCCTTCTGCTGGCGGTAGCCGAACCGGTCCCCCTTGGAGACCCGCGTCACGTCCAGGACCGCACCGCGGTACTGGGTCGCGTCGTGGTCGCCCAGCCACAGCCGGGTGCCGATCCGGGCCCGGAAGCGGGTCTGCGGGAACTGCTGCTGGAGCCGCGTCAGCTCCTCGGCCCGCAGGTGGCTGACGAACATGGTGTGCAGCGGCAGCCGGGCGGCGCGCAGCCGGTCCATCCAGCCGATGACCTCCTCGACGGCGTCAGAGCCGTCCGGGCGGTCGAGCGGCAGGTGCAGGGCGAAGCCCTCCAGCCGGACGTCCTCGATCGCCGCCTGGAGCTGGCCCAGGTCCTGCTCGGAGACGCCGTGGCGGCGCATCGAGCTCATGCACTCGATGACGACGCGGGCGCCGACCAGGCCCCGGACCCCGTCCACCGAGGACACCGAGCGGATCACCCGGTCCGGCAGCGGCACCGGGTCCTCGCCCCGCCGGAACGGGGTGAGGACGAGCAGGTCGCCGCCGAACCAGTCCTTGATGCTGGCGGCCTCGTACGTGGTGCCGACGGCCAGGATGTCGGCGCCCATCCGGGTCGCCTCCTCGCACAGCCGCTCGTGGCCGAAGCCGTAGCCGTTGCCCTTGCAGACCGGGATCAGTCCGGGGAACTGGTCCGTGATCTGCTTCTGGTGCGCACGCCAGCGCGCGGTGTCGACGTAGAGCGTGAGCGCCATGCCCGTCCGGAACCTCTCTTGGGAGCTGCCTGGTGCAGCGGTGGGGTGTGTGGGGGAGGTGGGTCAGCGGCGGGACATATACATGTCGAGCGCCTTGTGCAGCAGCTTGTTCAGCGGGAAGTCCCACTCGCCGACGTACTCGACGGCCTCGCCGCCCGTGCCCACCTTGAACTGGATGAGGCCGAACAGGTGGTCGTTCTCGTCCAGCGTGTCGCTGATGCCGCGGAGGTCGTAGACGCTCGCGCCGAGTGCGTACGAGTCGCGCAGCATGCGCCACTGCATCGCGTTCGACGGGCGGACCTCGCGCTTGTGGTTGGCGGAGGCGCCGTACGAGTACCAGACGTGCTGGCCGACGGTGAGCATCGTGGCGGCGGCCAGCGGCTCCCCCTCGTGCGTGGCGATGTACAGCCGCATGCGGTTGGGGTCCTCGGAGTTGAGGGCCGTCCACTGGCGCTGGAAGTAACTGAGCGGGCGCGGGCGGAACTTGTCGCGCTCGGCGGTGATCTCGTAGAGGTGCTGCCAGGTGGGCAGGTCCTCGTAGCCGCCCTGGACGACCTCGACGCCGGCCTTCTCGGCCTTCTTGATGTTGCGGCGCCACAGCTGGTTGAAGCCCTTGAGGACGTCGTCCAGCGAGCGGTTCGCCAGCGGCACCTGGAACACGTAGCGGGGCTGGACGTCGCCGAAGCCGGCGCCGCCGTCCTCGGCCTGCTGCCAGCCCATGCGGCGCAGCTTGTCGGACACCTCGAAGGCGCGGGGCTCGATGACCGAAGCCTCCACGTCACGCAGGCGCTTGACCTCGGGGTCCTGGATGCCGGCCTTGATGGCGGCCGAGTTCCAGCGGCGGATGACGACGGGCGGGCCCATCTTCACGGTGAAGGCGCCCTGGTGCTTCAGGTGCGCCAGCATCGGCTGGAGCCATTCCTCCAGATTCGGGGCGTACCAGTTGATGACCGGGCCCTCGGGGAGGTACGCGAGGTACCGCTTCACCTTGGGCAGCTGGCGGTACAAAACCAGTGCGGCACCGACGAGTTCGCCGGAGGCGTCGAACCAACCCAGGTTCTCGGAACGCCACTCGTTCTTCACGTCGGCCCACGCCGGGACCTGGCAGTGGCTCGCCGAGGGCAGGCTCTGGAGATATCCCAGATGCTGCTCTCGGCTGATGGTCCTCAGGGACAGGCTCATGCGGGGCGTCTCCTCCGGCGGCTTCGCTGGCTATGGCGCGAAGCCTACTGCGACGTGGGCGCCACCCATCTGGGGGACGGGCCGGGCCCGGGCCGGGTGAAGCCGGCGCCCCGTCGCGGAGGTCCCCCGGTCAGCCCAGCCAGCCGCCGAAGAGGCCGCCGTGGAACATGCCGAGGAAGAAGCCGATGGCAGACGCGCCAAGGCCGATGATCAGCGCGAAGCGCTCGCGTGTCGTGACGGAGATGAACTGTCCGTAGGCGCCGGTCAGGATTCCGATCAGCCCGGCCCACGAGCTGATCAGGTGCAGGTGGTGCCAGAACGCCGTGACGAACGCCACGGCGCCGAGTGTGAGGGTGACCGCCATCAGGGTGTCCTGGAGCGGATGGGACTTGCCGTCCGTCGCGAAGAGCGAGATGGAGGGCTGCGGTCGCATTGCCTGTGCCATCGGAAGGCACCTCCTGGCTGAAGCAGGGCGGTGCGACGGGGCCGCCGCCGACAGGGCCGGGGCATAGCACCGAGCACACCCGATGGATACAGATTGTGGCCTCCTCCCGGCGGATTTCAACCGGAAGGATTCGACGGGGTAGTCTGTACGGTCTGCGCGGTGTCTGTTCTCAGACACCGTGCGCACGCATCACGACCCTCCTGCCACGGAACGACCGTGGCCGCTGAGTCCAAAGGAGGTGGGTTCCACATGCGTCACTACGAAGTGATGGTCATCCTCGACCCCGATCTCGAGGAGCGCGCTGTCTCCCCGCTGATCGAGAACTTCCTCTCCGTCGTCCGTGAGGGCAACGGAAAGGTCGAGAAGGTCGACACCTGGGGCCGTCGTCGTCTCGCTTACGAGATCAAGAAGAAGCCCGAGGGCATCTACTCGGTCATCGACCTGCAGGCCGAGCCTGCGGTCGTCAAGGAGCTCGACCGCCAGATGAACCTGAACGAGTCGGTTCTCCGGACCAAGGTCCTCCGCCCCGAGACCCACTGAACTTCGGTTCAGCGGTAATCGGGACCGAGTAGTACACAGCAGCCCAGCAGCAATCCCCGCCGAGAGGTTCATCCATGGCAGGCGAGACCGTCATCACGGTCGTCGGCAATCTCGTCGACGACCCCGAGCTGCGCTTCACCCCCTCGGGTGCGGCGGTCGCGAAGTTCCGTGTCGCGTCCACCCCCCGCACCTTCGACCGTCAGACCAATGAGTGGAAGGACGGCGAGAGCCTGTTCCTGACCTGCTCGGTGTGGCGGCAGGCGGCCGAGAACGTCGCCGAGTCCCTTCAGCGGGGCATGCGCGTCATCGTGCAGGGCCGGCTGAAGCAGCGGTCGTACGAGGACCGTGAGGGTGTCAAGCGCACGGTCTACGAGCTGGACGTCGAGGAAGTCGGCCCCAGCCTGAAGAACGCCACGTCCAAGGTCACCAAGACCACGGGTCGCGGTGGCCAGGGTGGATACGGCGGCGGTCAGCAGCAGCAGGGTGGCGGCGGCAACTGGGGCGGAGCCCCCGGTGGCGGCGGCGCACCGCAGGGCGGCGGAGCTCCCTCCGACGACCCGTGGGCGTCCAGCGCGCCGGCCGGTGGCCAGCCGCAGGGCGGCGGCGGGGGCGGTTGGGGCGGAAGCTCCGGCGGCTCCTCCGGCGGTGGCTACTCGGACGAGCCGCCCTTCTAGGGCAGCTCGCATCCCCACTTCTTGATCACACAGGAGAGACACAATGGCGAAGCCGCCTGTGCGCAAGCCTAAGAAGAAGGTCTGCGCGTTCTGCAAGGACAAGACCGCGTACGTGGACTACAAGGACACGAACATGCTGCGGAAGTTCATTTCCGACCGCGGCAAGATCCGTGCCCGCCGCGTTACCGGCAACTGCACGCAGCACCAGCGTGACGTCGCCACGGCCGTCAAGAACAGCCGTGAGATGGCGCTGCTGCCCTACACGTCCACCGCGCGATAAGGAAAGGGTGACCGACTAATGAAGATCATCCTGACCCACGAGGTTTCTGGCCTCGGTGCCGCCGGCGATGTCGTCGACGTCAAGGACGGTTACGCTCGCAACTACCTGGTCCCGCGTGGTTTCGCGATCCGCTGGACCAAGGGTGGCGAGAAGGACGTGGCGCAGATCCGCCGCGCCCGCAAGATCCACGAGATCGCGACCATCGAGCAGGCCAACGAGGTCAAGGCCAAGCTCGAGGGTGTCAAGGTCCGTCTGGCCACCCGCGCGGGTGACGCCGGTCGTCTCTTCGGCTCCGTGACGCCGTCCGACATCGCTTCGGCGATCGAGGCGTCCGGTGGCCCGAAGGTCGACAAGCGCCGCGTGGAGCTGGGCTCCCCGATCAAGACCCTCGGTTCGTACCAGGTCTCCGTGCGTCTGCACGCCGACGTGGCCGCGAACGTGGGCATCGAGGTCGTCGCCGCCTAAGGGCAGCGCATGAAGGGCCGCACCCCTCCGGGGGTGCGGCCCTTCGTCGTTCCAGGAGCCGCCTCGTGCCCGGGAGGGGCTGTTTCACGTGAAACAGCCCCTCCCGGGCACGGCCGTGTGACGGGTAAAAAGGGGTGTTTGAAGGGTAAACGTCCGGCGGGGGGGGGAGATGGGGGCCTGGGGGGCGTGGGCGCGAGGGGGAGGGCA